>CAIXBH010000138.1 GCA_903917615.1 uncultured Chloroflexota bacterium
GGAGATTTTCGGAAATCTCGCTGCGGAGGGCTTGCCACAACGCGCAGGACTACGCGATACTGTCCTCCTTGGTGGTTAGAGCGCGGCGGACCCACCCGTTCTCATTCCGAACACGGAAGTGAAACGTCGCAGCGCTGACGATACTCCCCGGGCAACTGGGTGCGGAAAATAGGCCACCGCCAGGACTCATGCAGGCCATCCCGTTACCCGGGATGGCCTGCTCTCTTTCCGGCCATTCCCTCGTTGCTGGACATCGGCGCTCGGTGAGAGCGCCAGCCGGCTGAGGGTGGGCAGCGGACCCGAGCATCGGCAACCGTCGGTGAGGGTTCGCATGCGGGGACGCAGTGCTATCATCCCCCGCGGCCACGCATCTCCGGCTCGGCGGCCGAGGACGCGCTGGCACATCTCTTCCGGAGGCCACGCACCGTTGACGAACCAGACGACTCCCCCTGCCACCATGGACGAATTCGAGGACATGGCCGCGCTCCTCGATGAGTCCACGATGTCCGAACCCCGACAACTTCGCCGCGGCGAAGTGGTCGAGGGCAAGGTCATGAATGTCGAGCGTGACGGGTTGCTCGTCGACATCGGCTTCAAGTCCGAGGGCGTCGTGCCGCTGTCCGAGATGCACTCCATGGGCGCTGAGCCCCTGTCGAAGCTGCGCCCGGGCGACACCGTACTTGTCTACATCGTGCAGCCGGAGACGGCCGAGGGTCAGGTCGCACTGTCGATCGACCGCGCGCGTGGCGAGCAGGGCTGGCGCACGCTGCAGGAGCGCTTCGAGAGCGGTGAGATCTTCGAAGCGGAGATCACCGGCTACAACAAGGGCGGCCTCCTCGCGAACGTCGAGGGCGTCAACGCCTTCATCCCGATGTCGCAGGTGGTGGGCGCGAAGCCGGGCTCGGACGGGACCAACCCGCTCTCTGCGCAGGTCAGCCGCGCGCTGCGCCTGAAGGTCATCGAGATCAACCGCCGTCGCAACCGCGTCATCCTGTCCGAGCGCGCTGCGCTCCAGGAGTGGCGCGCAGAGCAGAAGGACCGCCTGCTCGACGAGCTGCACGAGGGTGAGATCCGCAAGGGCACGATCACCTCGATCCGCAACTTCGGCGTGTTCGTCGACCTCGGCGGCGCCGACGGGCTCGTGCACCTGTCCGAGCTTTCGTGGGACCGCAACGCCCAGCCGGAAGAGCTCTTCCACGTGGGCGACGAGGTCAACGTCTACGTCATGCGCATCGACCAGGACACGAAGAAGATCGCGCTGTCGATCCGCCGCGCGTCGCCCGAGCAGTGGGAGCAGTTGATCACGCGGTACGCCGTCGGCGACGTCGTCCCGGGTGTGATCACCAAGCTCGTCGCGTTCGGCGCGTTCGCCCGGCTGCCTGGCCCGGTGGAGGGCCTCGTGCACGTGTCCGAGCTCGTCGACCGCCGCATCGGCCACCCCGAAGAGGTCGTGGACGAGGGCGACGTCGTGCCGCTGAAGATCGTGCGCATCGAGCACGATCGTCACCGCCTCGGTCTGTCGCTCCGCGAGGCGCGCACCGACGCGCAGCTGCGCGGCTGGAACTTCGACGCCGACGGCCGCGTGACCGCGATGCCCGAGGACGCCGCCGCATCGTTCCCGGACGAGGCGAAGGCGCTCGAGCCGCGCTACGAGGCGCGGCTGGCGAACGCGGCCGAGCAGGCCACCGCGCAGGCGCAGCAGGCTGCCGCGGCCGCCGCGAACCGCGAGGCGAACGCCTCCGAGTCGCAGGCCCAGCGCGCGGCGATGCGCGATGACGGCCCGGTGCTGACGGCCATGCAGGCCGCCATGCAGCAGGCCCAGGCGGACCTCGCTGCGCAGCAGCAGGACGCCGACGCCGGTGAGCCGGCCGCGGAGACGCCCGCCATCGAGGCGGCCGCCGCGGCGACCGACGAGACGGTCGAGCCGCAGGAGTAGTCCCGCGGGCGTCGTTCAGACGTGATGTACGCGAAGCCGGCCCTGAGGGCCGGCTTCGTGCTTGTAGGCGGCTCCTGCGGATTCAGTGGGCCAGGCGCGGAGCCTCCCCGAATGAGGGGGGCGGGCCGTGACGCGGCTGGTATGATGAATGCATAGCGGTCGTCAGCCGCACGCACTCCCCACATTTCAGCGTTGACTGAGCAGACCGACGCGCACGCGAGTGCGGGCCGGACGGGTTCGGGTTGCACCTCACTGACGGGGTTGGGCGATCCGAACACAATGGAACGGGCGCACTCCCGGAGCGGTGCCTGGCGACGTCCCGTACGTAGGGCGGAACGGATCGCTGTGGTAGCCTTGAATATCTCGGGACAGGAACGGAGCCGTCGATGGCCGATCGGTTCGACAAGTTCACGGAACGGGCCCGCCGGGTCCTGACGCTCGCTCAGGAAGAAGCCCAGCGCTTCAATCACAACTACATCGGCACGGAGCACCTGCTGCTCGGACTCGTGCGCGAGGGTGACGGAGTGGCCGCTCGGGTCCTCTCGAACCTTGGCGTCGAGCTTAACAAGGTGCGTTCCGCCGTCGAGTTCATCATCGGACGCGGCGACCGCGCGTCGTCCGGCGAGATTGGCCTCACGCCTCGGGCGAAGAAGGTCATTGAGCTCGCCGTCGACGAGGCGCGTCGCCTCGGTCACTCGTACATCGGCACGGAGCACCTGCTCCTGGGCCTCGTCCGCGAGGGCGAGGGCATTGCTGCCGGCGTGCTGGAGAGCCTCGGGGTCAACCTCGAGCGCGTGCGCGGTGAGACCACCCGCATCCTCGCGCAGTCGCAGCCCTCGGGCAGCACCGCTCCGGGCGGAGCATCTGGCGGTGGCGCGGCCGCGGCCGGCCAGCGCTCAGTGCGGACGCCCACGCTCGACCAGCTCGGCGTGGACCTCACGGCCATGGCGCGTGGCGGACAGCTCGACCCCATCGTCGGGCGCGACCACGAGATCGAGCGGGTCGTCCAGATCCTCTCGCGTCGCACGAAGAACAACCCCGTGCTCATCGGTGAGCCCGGCGTCGGCAAGACCGCGATCGCGGAGGGCCTCGCCCACCGCATCGTCGAAGGCGACGTGCCTGACACGCTCATCGGCAAGCGCATGCTCACGCTGGACATCGGCCTCCTTGTCGCCGGTACGAAGTACCGCGGCGAGTTCGAGGAGCGCCTGAAGAAGGTCATCGAGGAGATCAAGACCTCCGGCAACTGCGTGCTGTTCATCGACGAGCTGCACATGCTCGTGGGTGCCGGCGCGGCCGAAGGCGCGGTGGACGCGGCGAACATCCTGAAGCCCGCGCTCGCGCGCGGCGAGATTCAGGCCATCGGCGCGACCACCCTCGACGAGTACCGCAAGCACATCGAGCGCGACGCCGCGCTCGAGCGCCGCTTCCAGCCGGTGCGCGTGGACGAGCCGAGCGTCGAGGACACGATCTCGATCCTCAAGGGCATCCGGCCTGCGTACGAGGAGCACCACAAGCTGAAGATCTCCGACGAGGCGCTGAAGGCCGCGGCGGAGCTCTCGTCGCGCTACGTCTCCGACCGGTTCTTGCCGGACAAGGCGATCGACCTCGTCGACGAGGCCTCAGCCCGCGTGCGCATCCGTCGCCACTCGACGCCGCCGTCCGTCCGCGAGGCCACGA
>CAIXBH010000139.1 GCA_903917615.1 uncultured Chloroflexota bacterium
CCGCGTACCTTGAAATCAGCCACTTGAGGGTGTCGTCGCTCGGCAGCGTCATGGTTGGTGGAGTATAGCTCGCGTGTGGTCTTTTCGCTCGCGGTTCATGAAGTGCGAGGCGAGCAGCGGCGTCAGCGTGAACGAGACGAGCAACGAGGTCAGCGTCGCGCCGGCAATCGTGAAGCCGAACTCCTTGAAGAAGCCGCCGATCTGGCCGCTGACGAGGCCTGTCGGCGCGAACACAACGACGTCCACCAGCGTGATCGCGACCGCCGCGAGGCCGATCTCGGCGCGGCCGTTGAGGGCGGCCTCGAACGGCCGCTCGCCGCGTGCGAGGTGCCGCAGGATGTTCTCCAGCACGACGATCGAGTCATCGACGAGGATGCCGATGGTGAGCGTCAGGCCGAGCATGCTCAGGAAGTTGAGCGTGAAGCCCATCAGCTCCATCAGCACGAAGGTGGTAAGCAGCGTCGTCGGGATCGAGAGCAGCACGATCGCGGCGGCGCGCGCGTTGTGCAGGAACACGAGCAGGATCAGGCTCGTCAGCACGACCGCGAAGAGCAACTCCTCCTGGATGCCGGTGAGCGAGGCGCGCACGAACGGCGTCGTGTCCTGCACGACGACGACGTGGCTCGTCGTCGGGATGAGGCCGGTGATGTCCGGCAGCGCCGCGCGGACACCATCAGTCACGTCGGTGAGGTTCGAGCCGCTCTGCTGGCCGATCGCGACGAGGATCGCCTGCTGACCGTTGACGCGCGTCGTCTGCGTCTGCTCCGTCGCGCCGAGCGTCACCGTGCCGAGGTCACCGAGGCGCACCGGGCCGGGCGCGACCACCACACGCGCGAGGTCCTCCGGCTGCGCGAACAGCCCGGTCACCTCGATGTCGAACTGCTTCGGGCCCTGCGTCACCGAGCCACCGGGGATCGAGGTGTTCGCGCCGGCCAGCGCGTTCTGCACCTGCGCGAGCGTCAGCCCGTATGCCGCGAGGCGCCCCGGGTCGATGGCCACCTCGATCTCGTCCTGGCGGCCACCGACGAGCGTCACTTGCGACACGCCGTTGATCTGCTCGATGCGCGGGACCACCAGGTCCTTCGCGACGTGGTAGAGCTGCTGCGAGGACAGCGAGCCGTCCGCGACCGCAAGCTGCATCACGGGCTGCTGGTCGAAGTTGATCTTGTTCACCACGGGGCGGTTCACGCCGGTGGGGAAGTTGGCGACCGCGCTGCTGATCTGGCGCTCGACGTCCGGGCCGATCGTCTTCGGGTCGGCCTTGTCCGTGAACTGGATCACGACCGACGAGAAGCTCTGCCCCGAGGTGCTCGTGATGATGTCGATGTTGCTGAGGCCCGCCACCGCATCCTCGAGGGGAGTCGAGACCTGCGTCTCCATCTCGCGGGGGTTCGCGCCGGGGTAGATCGTCGTGATCGTGACCACGGGGATATCGACGCTCGGGAACTGGTTGATCGGCAGCGTGCGGAAAGCGAACACGCCGGCGAGCGCGAGCGCGAG
>CAIXBH010000140.1 GCA_903917615.1 uncultured Chloroflexota bacterium
GGGCCTCGATGCGCAGTGCCGGCGCTGCCAGCGCGAGCGCGAGGTCATTCTGCAGTGCGGTGATGCGGTTCACGCGGATGCGCGTGCGGGCCACCTCGACGTCGTTCTGGCGAGGGTTGCCGGTCGCGTCGAGCAGTACGCGGCCCGCCGCGTCGCGCTCGGTGACCACGCGCGTGCGCACGTCCCAGCCCGGCTCGACGCCGAACTGCGTGATCGTGGGGCCTTCGTTGATCTCGACCACGGAGGAGTCGACGCCGAACGAGTCGAGGGTGTCGACGATGAGCTGCGCGCGGCGCTGGTTGTCGACGACGCTCTTCTTCTTCGGCTCGACCTTGGTCAGTAGTTTGAGCGGCGGCAACTGCCAGCCGTCCGCAGCCTGCCGCCATTCACCAACCGGTGTGTCCAGATCCATGCCGAGCTGGGCGGGGGTCTTCGCTTCGACCTCCTCGGGCTGCGCGGGCGGGATCGGCGTCAGGTCGAGCTCGGCGTCGACGGCGGCGACGAGTGCCGGCGTCGGCGCGGGGGCCGGGACGGCCTCGACCGGGCGGATGGGCCGCGGGGCGTCGGGGCGCGTGTTCAGGCGTCGGAGCAGCGCGGGCGTGGATGCCAGCGCGCGGCCCGCGTGCCGGTCGAGGCGAAGCGACCAGACCCACTTCATGACTTCCCAGGTGGTGCCCGGGGTCTCCCGTGCGATGTGCTGGGCGGAGCGCGGCCAGAGCAGCGCGAAGCCAGCCGCCAGCAGGCCGAGCCACAGCAGGGCCGCCCACCACGTCGAGGTCATCACGCGGCCGAGCGCGCCCCCGGCGGACACCTGCGCGAGGTTGACCTCGCCCACCTGCGTCGAGGGGTGCCAGAGGCCGAGGAGGCCGGCGACGAACAGGATCAGCAGCAGCCCGCCTGCGATGTGGCGCAGGCGGCGGCGGAGCAGGTAGCCCCGGCGCAGGGCGAGGACGGCGCCGAGCCCCGCGAGCAGCCCGATGACCGTGAAGACGTGCAGACCGAACAGCGCGACCAGCCCGTCACGGGCGGCGCCGATGACGCCGGTCAGCGGCACGAGGTATGGGATGGCGGCAGCGGCCAGGACGACCAGCGCAGTCCCGATGATCTCGGGGCGCATCATCGACCGTCCGACGGAGGCGAGGTCGGGGATCGACGGGGCGCTGCGGCGCGGGGCGGCGGCCAAACGGGGGCGGCGGGATCGTGCTCGAGCCATAGCTCTCACCAACTCCTGCGACACCCCTCCCCGCCAGTCGAGGTGTCGCGTGCGTGTTGCTCAGTAGGGTGTCGTGCTGCGGTCAGACCTCCAGCATCACCGGGATCACCAGCGGACGCCGATGCGTCTTCCGGTGGAGATACTCGGCGACGTCGTCTTTCAACGTCTCGTGCAATTGCCGCCAGTCTATCGCAGGCTGCTCGCCTCCGAGGACGCCGACGACCAGGTCCCGCACCCCCTCGACGAGGGCGGGGGCCTCTTCGGCGCCAACGAAGCCATGCGTCATGATCTCAGGCGGTCGCGCGAGCTTGCCGGTGCGGTGGTCGATGGCGGCAACGAACACGACGAGCCCGTCGCTCGCGAGGTGCGCACGGTCGCGCAGCGTGAAGTCATCGACATCGCCGATGCCAAGGCCGTCGACATACACGTAGTCGGCCGACACCTTGCCGGTCACGGCGGCGCCGTCGTCGTCGATCTCCAGCACGTCGCCGTCCGTGAGGACGAACGTGTGGTCGCGCGGCATGCCGAGCTGCTCCGCGAGCTGACGGTGCAGCTCCATGTGGCGGTACTCGCCGTGGATCGGCACGAAGTACTTCGGCCGCACGAGCCGGTGGATGACCTTCAGCTCTTCGCGGGAGGCGTGCCCGCGCACGTGCACGTCCGCGAGACGGTTGTAGATCACCTTCGCGCCCTGCTGCATCAGCAGGTCGACGTTCTTGTAGACCGACTTCTCGTTACCGGGGACCGGGTTCGAGGAAAGGATGACGGTGTCACCGTCCTCGACGTTGATCTGCTGATGCGATCCGGTCGCGATGCGCGTCAGCGCCGCGGTCGGCTCGCCCTGGGAGCCGGTGCAGATGATGATCGTCTGCTGCGAGGGGTGATCGCGGAACTGGTTCGGCGTCATGAGGACGTTCGCGGGCACCTTCAGATAGCCCAGCTCGCGCGCCATGTTCACGTTGTTCACCATCGACCGGCCGGTGATGAATACGCGCCGGTTGTAGCGCGCTGCCGCATCGCACACGATCTGGATGCGCGAGATGAGCGACGCGAACGTGGTCACGATGACCCGGCCGGTCGCGTCGGCGATCGCGCGGTCGAGAACCTCCGCGACGCGCTGCTCGGACGGGGTGTAGCCCTCGATCTCCGCGTACGTAGAGTCGGCGCACAACAGGAGCGCGCCGTCTTCGCCGACGTCGGCGAGCCGGGCGAGGTCCGTGTGCTGCCCCATGATCGGGGTGTGGTCGATCTTGAAGTCGCCGGTGTGCACGACCGTCCCGACCGGGGTCTCGATGATGAGCCCCGCGGAGTCCGGGATGGAGTGCGAGACGGAGAAGAACTCCACCGCGAACGCGCCCGCGTCCACGATGTCGCCGGCCTCGACGACCTGGATGTCGGTGTCGTCGATGAGGTGATGCTCGCGGAGCTTCACCTGCACGAGGCCGCGGGTGAGCTTCAGGCAGTAGATCGGCACCGAGACCTCGCGCAGGAGGAACGGCACCGCGCCGATGTGATCCTCGTGCCCGTGCGTCAGAAAGATCGCGCGCAGCTTCGAGGCGTTCTCCATGACGTAGGAGATGTCCGGAATGATGAGGTCGACGCCGAGGTGCTCGGTGTCCGGGAACATCACGCCGACGTCGACGGCGATCATGTCGTCGCCGTACTCGTACAGCATCATGTTCCGGCCGATTTCGCCGAGCCCCCCGAGCGGGATCACGCGCAGCGGCAGGGTGGCGTCAGTGGTTCGGGTCGTCATGCGTTACCTCGCAGCAAATCGGGGATCTGCGCGAAGTCGGCCTTCATCACCGCGCGCAGGCTGCCGTCCCGCAGAGCGGCGGCCGGGTGGTACATCGGGACGATCGTGCGTCCGCCGGCCTCGATGGGCCGGCCGTGGATCTGGCTGATGCGCTGGCCGGGGAACCAGGGCGCCATCGAGAAGCGCCCGAGCGTGGCGATCACGCGCGGGTTCACCTGTGCGATCTGGCGTCCGAGGAATGCCCCGCACGCCTCGATCTCGGCAGGGAGCGGATCGCGGTTGCCGGGCGGCCGGCACTTCACGACGTTTGTCACGTAGACGTCCGCGCGACTCCGGCCGATGCCCACGAGCAGCTCGTCGAGGAACTGACCAGATCGCCCCACGAACGGCAGGCCGAGTTCGTCCTCGCGTTCGCCCGGGCCTTCGCCGATGAACATGAGGTCGCAGGGTGCGGGGCCACTGCCGGGGACGGTCCGCGACCGCCCGCGCGCGAGGTCGCACGCCGGGCAATCGGCGATCTCCTCGTAGAGGGGAGCGAAGCCATCCGGGACCGCGTAGAGCGGCTGCAACGCAGGTGGTGCGGCGCGTGGCGGCTCACCGGTCATGACGCGGGCCTCGACAGCGGGGCGGGTAGGAGACGTAAGGTTCACAACCGACAGCGTAGCATCGCGCCCTTTCGGCATCAATGCATATGCAATTTAACAATTTGCATTCCGCTCTAGTTGCGACGCACCAGCCACGCAAGGCCGATGCCGGCGAAATACAGGCCCACGATCGGGCCACCCACGAGGGTTTGAGTCACCGGGTCGATGGTCGGGGTGACCACGGCCGCGATGATGAAGGCGACGATCACCGCGTAGCGCCACCAGTGCAGCAACTGCCGCGCGTTCACCAGGCCGACCTTGGCGAGCGCCATCACGAGCAGGGGTGTCTCGAACACCAGGCCGAGGATGAGCAGCATCCGCGTCACGAAGTCGATGTAGTTGCCGATCCGCAGGTCGGTGCGCGCGAACGAGTCGCCGAACGTGAGGAGGAAGGTCAGCGTGAACGGCAGCACGAAGAAGTAGCCGAACGCGAGTCCCACGAGGAACGCGAACGACGCCCCGAACACGATCGGGTACACCCAGCGCTTCTCGCTCTTCGTGAGCGCCGGGGTGATGAACCGCAGCACGTGATACAGGATCACCGGCATCGCGATCGTGATCCCGCCGAGCATCGCGATGCGGAAGAAGACCGCGATGGTCTCCATCGGCTCCACGGCCTGCGGACGGAAGTCGGGCACCGCCGTGCGTGCCGGGGCTTCGAGCAGCTCGATGAAGCGGAAGCCGACGGCAGGGACGAAGAACACGATCATCCCGAGCGCGACGGCGCCGGCCATCCAGGTGATGCGCATGCGCAGCTCGAGCAGGTGCTCGAGCAGGGTCATCTCGCCGCCCTGTGGCTCGCCCTGGGGATCGCTCGGCTCGAAGAGGCTCATCGCCATCAGAGGCCGCCGGTCCCGGTGCTCGCCGGACGCTCGCCGTCAGCGGTCTCGTGCTGGGGCGTCTCCTGCTGGGGAGTCTCGGTGGCGGAGGCCTCGGGTGTGCCTTCGACAGCCGCATTCGCGAGGCGCGCCGCGGCTGCCTCATCGCCGGCGGCCGCGGCTATCTCTTCGCCGATCTGCGTGAACTCGCGGCGGAGGTCCTGCAACTCGCGGATCGGGCGGACGCCGTCGTTCTTGTCGGCGATTTCGGACTCGATCTCGTCCACGGCAGCGCGCACGTCGACCATGATCGCGTCGGTGAACTGACGCGCGGTGCGGTACCAGCGGCCTGCCTGGCGCGCCATCTCGGGGAAGCGCTGCGGTCCGATGAGGATCAGCGCCAACACGAAGACGAGACCTGCCTCGGGAAGGCCGACGCCGAAGAGTTCCATAGGTCTCCGATGATACGCCGCGGGCGGCCGACTCGGCCGCCCGTTCGTGGGTACCCCGGAGCGCCCCAGGTCAGTGGGGTGGGCGCCCGCGGCTCGCCTCGAGGGGATGAGCCTCGGGGTGCTAGTCCTCGATGCCGTTGTCGCGGAGGTAGTCGA
>CAIXBH010000141.1 GCA_903917615.1 uncultured Chloroflexota bacterium
AGACGGCCGCCGAGATCCTCGCCGTACTTCCGCGGGTCGACGCGTTCGTTGCCGGGATCGGGACGGGCGGCACGATCACCGGTGTCGGGCGACGCCTGCGGGAGGCGAATCCGCAGTGCGAGGTGATCGGGGTCGAGCCTCGCCTCGGCGTGCACGTGCAGGGACTGGCCTCATTCGCCGACGGTTTCGAGCCGCCGCTGCTGGACGGTGCGCTCCTGACCGCGAAGCTGCTCACCGGAAATCGCAACGCCATCGTGCGCGCGCGCCAGCTGCTCAGCCTTGAGGGGCTTTCGGTTGGCATCAGCAGCGGCGCGGTATTGCACGCGACCCTGCGCGTCGCTGAGCGGCTCCAGGGGAACGTCGTGATGATGTTCGCCGACGGAGGGTCGAAGTACGTCTCCACGGAAATCTGGGACGCCGCCGATCTGATCGCGGATGAACAGGACGATCGGCTCGACGACGTCCTGTGGTGGTGACGCCTGCGCCGACCGCTCCTCGCTCTCGGATCGGCGTCACGCCGCGCACGTGTTCCGGACCTTCGCGGCGCGAGTGCCGCACGCGCCGGAACTTCGGTGGCTCGCAGACTGAAGGTTCGGTCGCGTCACCCGTGCGTTAGCGGCGACCGGACAGCGCACCCGTTACCAGCTGCGCGTAGAACGCGGCACCCGCGGGCCGCAGGTGCATCTGATCGTCCCAGAACAACTCGGGGCGCCCGGCGCTCGCGCCGTACCAGTCGATGAGCACGAGGTTCGGGTGTCGGCTCGCCGCCGCGGCGATGAGTGCGTTGTTCGCGCCCTCCCACGGGCGGGGCACCCGGACGTTGACGAGCACGATCCGTCGCGCGGAACCCGCCACGGCGAGGATCGCCTCGAGTTGATCCGCGATGAGCGGGCCGTTGTTGCCGGTCTGAATGAGGACCGTGGACTCGAGGTCGCCCGCAGCGGCGCGCGCCTGCAGCACCTGGAGGACGCCGCCGGAGCCTCGCCCCGAGGCAGCGTCGATGTCGATGCTGCCGAGCTGTCGACCCAGTTCGTCGGCCGCGCCGAGCATCACCGAGTCGCCCACCGCCGTGATGTCGGCGCGTACCCCCGGCTGGACGAGCACCGGCGGCGCGACGCTGCTCGAACCGGCGGACACGATGCTGCTTGCCGGCGACACCGTTGTCGGGTCGTCCGAGGGGAGTTCGGCGGCCTGCGGCGACTCGGTGGCGCTGGGCGACGGTTCCATCGCCGCGACGCGGTCGGGCGCCGTGCTCGACGCTGGCGGGCGAGACTCCGCGGCGGCCACGACGTGGATCTGCCGGATCGATGCGGTCGCGAGGTAGGCGGGCACCGCGGCGGGAACAGCGAAGGTGGCGAGTTCGAGCAACACGAGGACGGCGGCGGCGCCCGCGGTCGTCGCGCCCATCACGCCGAGGCCACGGAAGCCGGAGCTGCGCGGGAGACGCCGCCACTCGGCGGCGAGCCACTCGAGCGCGCCCGCGCGAAGCGGGGCCTCGAGCAAGCGGAACGAGACTTCGGCCGCGGCGGCAGTGAGCCCGACCTGCACCACGATCAGGAGGGGGCTGCCGATCGGCAGCCCGAAGCGCGCGGCGCTAAAGACGAGGATCGGCCAGTGCCACAGGTAGATGCTGTACGACCGCATCCCGATCCAGCGCAACGGCGCCGCGCCGATGGTGCGGCTGAAGCGGGTCTCGGTCGTTGCCATCGCGTTGGCCGCGCAGCGCGCGATCGCGACCAGGTCGATGCCGCCGTCGTACAACGCCGCCGGTGAGGCGTTGAACCAGAAGAACGCGACGACGAGGACGGCGACGGCGGCGGCGCCGAGCAACTCGTATGCGATCGCCCGACGGGGCGCGGACGCGATCCCGGCCGCAGGGTTCCACACGAACGCGAGGGCTGCTCCAGCCAGGAGTTCGGTCACGCGGGTGTCAGTGCCGTAGTAGAGGCGGTCCGTGTTCGCGCCCTGGTGGAAGAGGAACGCGGTCAACGCCGCGGAGGCCACGGCCGTGCCGAGGACACTCGTCGCGATGACAGGCTTGCTCGCTCGCCGCAGGGCCAGCCCCAGGGCGAGGGGCCACACGAGGTAGAACTGCTCCTCGACCGCGAGCGACCAGAGGTGCTGCAGCATCGGTGGGGTGCCGACGGTCTCGAAGTACGACTGGTGCCGGAAGATCAGGAACCAGTTCGTGACGTAAACGCTGGCCGCAATCGCGCTGTCGCGCGTGTCGGCCAGTGCCGCCGGCACCGCGAACGCGCAGAGTGCGAGCACGCCGATGATGACGCCGGCTGCGGCGGGGAGCAGCCGCCGGGCGCGTCGCTTCCAGAAGCCGAGAAGGTTGATGTGCTCGGCCTTTCGCCATTCGGCCAGAAGTCCGGCCGTGATCAGGTAGCCACTGATCGCGAAGAAGAGGTCAACTCCGAGGAACCCGCCGGGGAGGCGGGACGCATCCAGGTGATACACGAAGACCGCGACAACGGCGAGCGCGCGCAGTCCATCGATCCCGGGGAAATAGGGCGCGCGAGGGCGGCCAGGCATGCCTGCTCCGACTCATCCCGCCGCAACTGCACTGTAGCGCAACGTGTGGAACGTGCCCGCCTCTCTGCAGGTGTTTTGTGACGAATTTCTTGCGCGGCGCTGCCAGCCGAAGACCGCTGCGTCCGGGGTACACTGCCGCACATGACCACTGACGACGAACAGGACGTTTCCGAGCCGGCAGACGCGGACCCGAAGGTCGCGTATCGCGCCGCCTACGAGCTCTGGCAGAAGCACCTCGCGGGCGTCCATGACCTGCTGCTCGAGGGCCATCGGCTGCCGCCGGAGCAGATCAAGGGCCTCCTCAACCGCGAAGCACGCGCCAAAGAGCGCTACGACGCCGCGCGTCGCCGGCTCCTCGGCATCGAGGCGTAGGCGCGCATGGCTGCGGCACCTGGCGCGGCGACGTCCCACGGTATGCGCCGCTTCTTTGCGGAGGGCTATCCGCGCTCGTCGGTGATCGGCGCCGCGTTCGCGCTCGCGTGGTCACCGTGCATCGGGCCCATCCTCGGCGCCGTCCTGACCCTGGCCGCGGCTTCGGGCACTGCGCTGCACGGTGCGATGCTGCTCACCTGCTATTCGCTCGGCCTGGGCCTCTGGTTCGTCGCGATGGGCGGCGCCTTCACCTGGCTCTCGCCGAGACTGCGACGCCTGAATCCATACCTGCCGAAGTTGATGGTCGCCAGCGGCATCGTCTTCATCGCGCTCGGCGCCGCGATGTTCCTCGGCGAATTCACGCAGCTCAACCTCGCCTTCCAGCGCGCTGGGTTCTTCTTCGATTCGCCCAGTGTCGAGGCCGGCCTCACCGCGGGTGTCGGCGGCTGGTTCGGCCCGGGCGTGGCCTTCGTCGGCGGGGTGATCTCGTTCCTGTCGCCGTGCGTGCTGCCGCTCGTCCCCGCGTACCTCGTGAGCATCGCCGGCGAGGCGGTCCTGTCGAGCGCGGAAGCGGCCGCGCAGCGCTGGCGCGTGGTGCGGCACGCGTGCGCGTTCGTGCTGGGTTTCACGCTGGTCTTCGCCAGCGTGGGCGCGTCGGCGGGGCTGGTGGGCCAGATCGCATCAGCACACCTGGATGCGCTGACGCGCATCGGCGGGGCGGTGATGATCGTCCTCGGGATGCAGATGTCCGGGCTGATCCACATCCCCTTCCTCGAACGGACCTACCAACTCACGACGTAACCGCGACTCGATGGCTCGCGCCGCGCGCTAGACTGCGGCCATGGACATCGACCTCGACGCTATCCGACGGGTCGTCGCAGAAGCGGACGTCTTCGTCGTGCGCTTCGCGCTCATCGAGCAGCGCCTGCTGGTCGACACGCGCCCCGACGCCAGCGGGCAGCCACTGATCCGGCTCGTCCCGCCGGTCAACTCCGCCGAGGAGCGCTACCGCTTCCTGCGGAAAGAGCGTCCGGAGGTGCCGCTGCCGGCGCAGATCACGGTGTTCCAGTGGCCCGGCCCGATCACCGTCCTGCGGGAGGTGGGCGTCTGGCAGTACATCGAGGACCGCGTGGCGGGCATCGGCGGCGATGCGGCCGTCGAGGACGCCCGGCGCGCGTTCGCGGATGGCCAGCGCCTCGAACGGGCCGACACGCTCGCCGCGATCCGCGGTGGCGAGGGCTACCAGACGCTGTGGGAGCGTCCGCGCTGACCGCACAGCCGCTCGACACGCTCATCCTCGCGCTCGAGTGGGAGTTGCTCGACCCCGAGGTGCGCCGCTCGCCGCAGCGCCTCGACGGTCTGCTCGCGGACGAGTTCGCGGAAGTCGGCGTTTCCGGGCAACTCTTCCTGAAGCGCGACGTGCTCGATCAGCTGCCAGTTGAGATCCCTGTGCAGTTCCATCTCGACTCGTTCGCGCTTCGTCGCCTCGCTCCCGACGCCGTGCTCGCCACGTACCGGCTCGCGGAGCGCGACGGTGCGTCATCCGAAGTCCGCCTCGCGCTGCGCTCCTCGATCTGGCAATTCCGCGACGGCCGCTGGCAGATGGCCTTTCACCAGGGAACGGTCGTCAGCAGAACCTGAGGGGGCCCTCTGGTACGCTCGCTCCCGCGACAGGGAGCACGCCGTGGCCAACCTCATCGACCTTCGTTCCGACACTGTCACCCGTCCTTCCGAGGAAATGCGCCGCGTGATGGCGGCCGCCGAGGTAGGCGACGACCTGCTGGGCGACGACCCCACGGTCGACGCGCTGGAGGAGGCCTCCGCCGCGATCACCGGCAAGGAGGCCGCCCTGTACGTGCCGAGCGGCACGATGGGCAACCTCGTCGCGCTGCTGACGCATTGCGGCCGCGGTGACGAGGCGATCGCCGGCTCCGAGGCGCACATCCTGAACAACGAGGGCATGGGCGCGACCGCGCTTGGCGGGATGTCGATCCGTGCCGTGCCGAATGACGCCCGCGGCGGCATCGACCCCGAGGAGCTGCGAGGCATGATCCGCGCCCCGTGGCCCACGACGAAGGTCGTCTGCATCGAGAACACGCACAACCGCTGCGGCGGTTCCGTGCTGCCGGTGAGCGCGATGCACGCGATCGCCGAGGTCGCGCACGCGGCGGGCGCGCAGGTGCACGTGGACGGCGCGCGGATCTTCAACGCCGCCATCGCCCTCGAGACGGACGCGAAGACACTGCTGGCGGACGCGGACACCGTCCAGTTCTGCTACTCGAAGGGGCTCGGTGCTCCAATCGGCTCCGCCATCACGGGACCGAAGGCGTTCATCGACGATGCGCGCATGGTGCGCCGGATGGTCGGCGGGTCGATGCGCCAGGTCGGCATCGTCGCTTCCGCGGCGCTGTGGGCGCTGCAGCACAACATCGAGCGGCTCGCGGACGACCACGCGAACGCAAAGCGCCTCGCGCAGGGACTCGGCGAGCTGCCGCACATCGCGATGGACCCCGCCGGCGTGGACACGAACATGGTGTTCTTCACCATCGAGGGGCTCGACGGCGCCGAGTTCCGCCGCAGGCTGGAGGCGGAGGGCGTGCTCTGCACGGGCACCTCGGCCCAGCGAGTGCGGATGGTGTGCCACCTGGACGTGTCGCGCGACGACGTGGACGCAGCGATCGACCGCGTGCGCAAGGTCATCGCGTCGATGCCAGCCGCCTCGTGAGAGCGCTTCGCTCGCAGGGGGTGACGGGGCTGCTCGCAATCGCCGCGTTGACGATGCTCGTCGGATGCACAGCGGGCGTGCCGAGCGCTGCCACCAACGACGTCGTCGCTGCACAGCCCTGGGTGGCCGGCGAGCGGTACACGTACGCGCTCACCGATGGGAACGGCAACACCCTGGGCGAGGGCGTCCTCTCGACGACCAAAGACGCCGGACGGCTCGTTCTGGAACAGCGCTACACCGAGGGCAGGCCACCCGCTGGTGTCACGCCGACATCGGATGTCATCACGGTCACGGTCGACGCGACGACCTTCCGTCCGCTGGAGGGACACCGCGAGACGGTGCGGCGCGACGAGGGGGGCAAGACCACCGCCGAGAAGGACACGTGGCGCTACGCCGACGTGCAGGGGACGCCGCACCTCGTGTCCCGGATCGAGCGGCAGGGCGCTGCCGTGGTCGAGGGTGACGTGGCGTTGCGCGCGCACTGGTACGACAACGAGTCGTCGCTCTGGCTCTGGCGCGGCCTCGCCTTCGCTGAGGGCTACGAGAAGTACTACGTCTCCGCGAATCCCTTCGAGCGCAGTCAGCAGACGGTGAACCTGCGCATCCCCCGCCGCGAACCGATGACGGTGCCCGCGGGTACATTCCAGACCTGGCGCGTAATCCTCCGCAACGGCCGCGCCGTCCGCACCGCGTGGGTGAACGCGGATGCTCCCCACCAGGTGGTGCGGTGGGACAACGGGGACGTCATCTTCGAGCTGACGAAGGCGGAGACGCCGCGCTAGCTCCTCGGCGCCGGCGTCGAAGACGTGCCATCCCATAGACAGCCGCGATGCGCCGCCTTCGTCTGCGCCTCGAGCGCCACGAGGGCGTCTCGCTGCGATCCGTCCTCGCGCCAGGCGTGCGCCAGCCCCTCTCGCACGAGAGCCGCATCGATCGATTGGCCGCTGTCGGTGTAGAGGTAGCGCAACTCCCGGCCGTACTGGTCCGTGAGCCGCGCGTCCGGCACGAGGCGGACGGCGGTCCCCGCGAGGGCGGCGAGCCGGCGCGTCGCCTCGTCGGCGCATGGCTGTCCGATCTCCGGGGCGTTGATCCCGTACAGCCGCACTTTGATCAGCGTCTGAGCCGAGCGCACCTCGAGAGTGTCGCCATCGATGATGCGCGTCACCGCCACCGAGGTGGCGGCGCGCGGGAGCGAGGCCTGTCCGGCGGTATCGCCACGACCGCGAGCGAGCAGTGCGCCGCCGATGCTCACGCACGCGATCAGGACGCCTAGCGCGAGCGAGGTGCGCGCGAGGCTGCGGCGCTGGACGCTCATGTCGGGCATCGTTGGGAGCGACGGACGGCGTCGCGGTGGGCGCGAGCGGGTGGAGTTGCTGCTGTGGAACGGCGGCGTGCTCACGCGCCCGGCTCGAGGTCGACGCGCGCCTCCACGATCGCCCCCGCGATCTCGCCCCAGCCCATCCGCGCCCGAGCGAGAGCAGCCTCGAACGCCGATACCGCCGCTGCATCGAGGCAGACCGCGCCGCCGGCCCGGTAGCGTTCCCGTTCTTCGACCGTCGGTCCAGCGGCAGGCGCGCCGGGGAGGCCTGCGACCTCCTCCAGGAGGCTCCGCACCTGCCATTCGAAGAGCGTCTCTGCGGACTGCAGCGCGAAGACCCACATCGAGGCGACCGGGCCGGGCGGCGCGGCATCCGTCTCGACCGCGGCGCTCCACATGCCGCGGATGCATGGGGCGAGCCCACGCATGATGAACGCCATGTGTGCCGGGGAGGCCGCGAAGGGCTCCAACGCATCGCGTCCGCCGAGCCACGTCACCGCGACGAGCTGCGCCGCGTTCCGGCCCACGATCGATCGCTGCGCCCCGGGTGCGTCGCCCAGCGCCCGGGCGAGCGCGAGGGCGTTCGCCACCACCTCCTCGGTCGCGTCAGTCCGCAGCGCGGCGCAGACGACATGCACGATGGCCATCAGGCGGGGGCCATCATCGGCGGGGCGGGTACTGGGGCGGGATGTGCGTCCGCACCGGCGACACGACGGGCGCGCTCGGTGGCCGCGGGGTCGCGCGTCGCGGGGCCGCGAGCGTCCCGGCGCCCTCTGCGAGGAGGTGCCCGTCCGACATCTCGAGGACGCGGTCCGCGTGCTCCATGACGAAGGGGTCGTGCGTCGCCGCGATCACCGTGACCCCGTCGGCAGCGACGGCGCGCAGGAGCGCGAAGATCTGGGCGCCCGTTGTGGAGTCGAGCTCCCCCGTCGGCTCGTCCGCAATGATCAGGCGCGGCTGGTTCGCGAGGGCACGCGCGACGGCGACACGCTGCTGCTCGCCGCCGGAGAGCTCGTATGGCCGGTGGTCGGAGCGTTCGCGGAGGCCGACGAGGTCGAGGAGTTCGCGCGTGCGATCGCCGCGCTCGCGCAGGCCCGCTCCCGCGATGCGCAGTGCCAGCTCGATGTTCTCGGCAGCCGACAGCAGCGGCAGCAGCCCGAACGACTGGAACACGAAACCCCCGGTGTGCCGGCGGAACTCCGTCATCTCCGCGTCCGTGAAGTGGGTGATGTCGCGGCCCTCGACCAGCGCGGTGCCGCTATCGGGCGCATCGAGGCCCGCGATGATGTTGAGCAGCGTCGTCTTGCCCGAGCCCGAGCGCCCAACGACCGCGAGGAACTCGCCACGGCCGACGGTCAGCGATACATCGTTGACCGCCGTGACCTCGGCGCCCGCGCCACGGAATACGCGCATCAAGTGCTGCGCCTCGACGATCGGGCCGGTGCCCGACGCGGTCATCGCCGTCCCCACGTGTCGCGCGCCGCGTCGTCCGGCTTCGCCTCCGGGCGCACCTCGACGTGGTCGCCCGAGAGTTCGAGGCGCGCGCGCGGGCCGATGTCGAGTGCCTCGAGCATCTCGCGCGGGATCTGCAGACGGCCGCTCCGGTCGACGACGGCGAACTCGTCGATGACCTCGCCCGGCCCGCGCGCGAACTGCACGTGGCGGACGATCTCCGCGCTCGTGCGGCCGTCGCGCATCGCCACCACGCGGTCGACGCGCTGCACGATCTGACGGTCGTGCGTCACGACCACGACCGTCACACCGGTCTCGCGGTTCAGGGCTCGCAGCACCGCGAAGACCTCGTCCGCGGTCACGCTGTCGAGCTCGCCAGTCGGCTCGTCGGCGAGGAGGAGCGGCGGGTCGTTCGCGAGCGCCACGGCGATCGCCGTCCGCTGCTGCTCGCCGCCGGACATCTCGGACGGCTTGCGCCTCCGCTGTTCCGAGAGACCCACGGACGCGAGGAGGGCGGCGGCGCGTGCCTGCGCGTCCTGCCGCGAGCGCCCCTCCAGGATCATCGGGACCTCGACGTTCTGTTCCGCTGTGAGGTACGGGATCAGGTTGCGTCCGGTCTGCTGCCAGACGAAGCCGACCTCGGTCCGGCGGTAGCGCACGAGGTCGTCCTCGGTCGTTGTCAGGAGGTCACGCTCACCGACGGTGACGCGCCCGGCTGATGGCGTATCGAGGCCGGCAAGGATGTTCAGCAGCGTCGACTTGCCGGAACCGGAGGCGCCGACGATCGCCATCATCTCGCCGCGTGCGACCCGCAGGTCGAGGCCCCGCAGCGCGACGACCTCGAGTTCGTCGGTCTTGTAGATCTTGAACAGGTCTTCGCAGTGGATGTACGGCGCAGTGGTCTGGGACGGGGCGGGGGAGCGCGGTTGCATCGGCTAGAGGTCCCCGATCCGCAGCGCCCGGCTGAGTGCGAGGCGGAAGTAGAGCGCGACCACAGCGGCGATCGTCACGACGAACACTGTACCGAGAATCCCCCAGACGACGAAGACTTCGGTCCAGTCCACGTGCTGGATGAACGGAGGCACGACCGTGCCGCCGCGCTCGTCGATGCCGAGCAGACCCAGCATCAGGCGTCCGACGCGCAGTCCCACGACCGTGCCGAGGCCCATGCCGGCCGCGATGACGAAGAGGTGCTCGAACAGCACGAGCGAGAACACCTGCGGCTTCGAGAAGCCGAGGGTGCGCAGGATGGCGAACTCCAGCGCGCGTGCCTGCGCCGTGAGGTAGGAGTACACGACGAATCCGATCGCCGAGAGCAGCAGCACGGCGCCGAAGGCGATCGCGAGGATGCCCGACCAGCCGGCGGCGATCAGCGGATCTTCCTGCTGCGCGAGGCGCACGGCCGCGCGTTCGCTGATCGTGCGCGCATCGATCTTGGTGAGGCCGGCACGCGTCGCAGCGGCGTCGTGGGTCGCGTACCACGCCTCGTTGTAGCCGGTCGTGCGATCCACGAGCGAGGCGGTCGTTGCTGCGAGGAGGCCGGGGGCGCTCACCAGCGCGAAGCCCGTGCGCCCGGGCGTGTACGTCGGGAAGTAGTCCAGGACTCCGGACAGTTGCCCGTCGACCCAGCGCCCGGAGATGGCGAGGCTGACCGCGTCTCCCGTGCGCAGCTCGAGGGCCCGCGCGGCGTCGCGCGAGAGGTAGACATGCAGCGGCCCTGCAACCGTCGAGGGGCGCAGGCCGCGCAACTGCGGTGAGGTCGCGGTGTCCTGCCAGTCGTAGCGGACGGCCTGCGCGAATCCCGGAGGGCCGCCGGCCTCAGCGCGCGCGACGTCCGCGACGGGTGTCGGCCGGAGGCCCTGGATCACCTCGAACCCCGGCTGGGTGAAGTCGCGGACGAGGACGGCATTCGGCCACGCGGCCTCCGCGAGGCGCGATCCGAGCGGCAGCGTGCCCGTAGCGTCCCCGACGGGCGCGTCCTTCGTGGCCAGGGCGGGGCCGACGAGGATGCTGCCACGCTGGCTGGCGATGCCGGACGTCGGCTGGAAGTAGACGCCACGCAGCGAGATCGGAGCGACGAGCGCCGCCTCGCGCGGATTCGGCGACTTCAAGTCAGTGCTGAAGAACGTCCAGCGCGTCGTCGCGGGGTCGCCCGGGCGCGCGTCGCCGATCACGCGATTGACGAGGCGCCCTGAGGCGTCCTCGAGGCTGACGCCGAGCGTCACGCGGCCGCGGATGTCGTTGAGCTTCAGCCAGACGCCGATCTGCTGCGCGCCGTCGGTCAGGACGGGTGCCTTGCTGGCCCCCGGGGTGTCCTTCGACAGGTCGGCGAGCATCTGCGGAAGCCCGACGCCAGCGAAGTCGCCGCGGAAGAACGCCACATTGCCGAAGGTCGCCGGGTCGACGCCGAGCATCTGCACATCGGTCTGTCGCTTGCCCGCGAAGGCGCTCCCGTCCGTCCGCATGACAGGTGTCGAGGCGTCCGCGGGCACACCTCGGATCGTGGTCACGAAGGTCGCGTTGCTTGCGGACGCAACGCCGGAGATGTCGCTCGCACGGACGTCGGCGCCTACGGCGTACCCGGCGCGTTCGTCGTACGAGCGCGTGAGCGTCGCCGAGAACGTCGCGCCGAACATCCCGACACCCGTCGCGAACATGAGCAGGAGGATGAGGCGGGTGTAGTGGGTGGGGTTTCGCACGAGCCCACGCATCCCCACCAGCACCGCGACGCTCCGCGTCTTGCTGAGGAGCCACGCCACCGCACGCAGGACGAGCGGGAATAGCCGCAGGAAGACGATACCCACGGTCAGCATGAACACCGTGGGCGTCGCGAGGAGGAACGGGTCGACCTTCGCGCCCCCGAAGAGCGCGCGCGTGACCAGCTGCTCCTCCCGCGAGAGCCGCCAGAACGCCAGAGCGAGCACGCCGACGAGTGCGACATCGAGGTAGTAGCGGAGGAAGAGCGGTGTCGGTCGGGGGCGCGCCGTCGCGCGCTTGAACTCGAGGACGGTCACGCGGGTCGCGCGCCACGCCGGGAGCATCAGCGCGCCGAAGGCCAGCAGCGCCCCACCCGCAGCCAGCGCGTACGCCGCGCCGCCGATGTTGACCGCCAGCGGCCCGCCACCGCTCAGCGACGCGAAGGCCGGTGTCGGTCCCAGCGCCGAGACGACCGTCGCAGCGATCGGTGGGCCGAGGAACGCGGCGAGGAACGCAAGGATCGCGCCCTCGACGCCGTACTGCACGAGGAGCTGCGCCGTGGTCGCGCCGCGGCTGTGCAGCGTCGCGATCTCCGCCGCCTGACGTTCGATCAGCATCGTCGACACCATGACCAGGTAGTACGCGACGATGCCGCCGACCTGCAGCAGCACCACGAACAGCGGGATGCGGGTGAAGAACAGCTTCTGGTCGAACGTGCGTAACACGCCCTCGAGGTCGCTGGACACACGTGACTCCGCGTCGCTCGCACCGAGCAACTGCGGGAGGCCGCCGAGGCCGTTCGCCACTGGCAGCGCGAGGCGCGCGTTCAGCGCGTCGGGGCGGACCTCGTACTGATTCGCGTAGTCGGCGGTCAGCGTCGGCTCGCGCTCGATGAGCGCGCCGAAGAACGTCGGCTCAGGAATCCAGACGAGGTAAGTCGGCCACGACCGCGATTCCGCGTCGAGGCGCTGCGAGAGCCGTCCCCAGTACCGGTCACCGGGGTCGTTCGCGCGGGCGATGCCAGCCACCTGCACCTGGATGACCGGTGCCTTCTCGTCCCAGAACGGGTAGAAGTCGATTACGTCGCCGACCTTGAGGTTGTTGGCCTTCGCCGTGTCGGCGCCGATCAATCCGGCCAGCGGGCCGTTCGCGCCCTTCGGCATCGAAGCAGGGAAGGCGCCCTGGACGACCGCGACGTGGTCGCGCAGGTCGGAGCGCATGAGCAGGTTCGCCCGCGGTCGCGTCTCATCCTGCAGGTTGGGTTTCCGGCCCGGTGGTACCGGGTAGAAGGTCGCACTCTGCGCTGACCGCACGAGGCCCTCGGTCGCGCCGCGCATCGCCCGGGCGATGGCGGTGTCCTGACGCGTCCTCGACCGCTCGTACGCGGTGGAGGACACCGGGACGTTGCCCTGGTCGATCGTCACGTCGAGGGCCGCCGCGGGGTGTTGCCGGAGGGCGTACTGCAGGCCGAGGTCACGGATGGCGTCGGCGAAGATCGCCGTCGCGGACAGAATCGCCGCCGCGACCAGCGTCCCAACGACGACGCTGGAGAGCAGCCGCCAGTTGCCGAGCATGCGACGGATGGCCAGCACGGGGAGCGACCGGTAGCGAATCACCGCGGCATCGTACCCGTATTCGCGCGGCCGCCGAGCCATCCGGCGGGGAGGTCGCCAGCGGGGCGGCCCTATACTGCGGACGTGACTACCGAGGCCGCGGGCGCCGCTCGCTCAACCCCGCGGCGCGATGCCGCCGCAGCGCCGTCCGGCGACACGCTCCCCTCGGGCGAGCATCCGCTCCTCGTCATCCTCGACTCCCACGGCATCATCTTTCGGTCGTATTTCGCGCTCCGCGATGTGCTGACGGTGCGCCGCACCGGAGAGCCGGTCGCGGCGGTCTTCGGCTACGCGAACAGCATCCTCACCGTCTTCAACGAGTTGCACCCCACGCACGTCATCGCGGCCTGGGACGCGTCCGAGGATACGTTCCGCAAGGAGCGCGACGACCGTTACAAGGCGCAGCGACCGCCGACGCCGGACGACCTCATCCCGCAGTTCGACCGCGTACGTCAGCTGCTCGAGGCGTTCCACATCCCGCTGATGGAGATGCGCGGGTACGAGGCCGACGACGTCGTCGGCACGCTCGCTGCGCAGGCCGTCGAGCGGGGCGTCGAGGTGGTCATCGTCACGCTCGACAACGACATGATTCAGCTCGTGGAGCCGGGCGTGCGCGTGTACATGTACCGCCCGTACCAGCGCGACTACGTCATGTACGACGCCGAGGCGGTGCGCGAGCGTTTCGGCTTCGACCCGCACCAGATGATCGACTACAAGGCGCTCCTGGGAGACACCTCGGACAACATCCCCGGCGTGAAGGGGATCGGTGAGAAGGGCGCCAAGGCCCTGATCGACCAGTACCGCACGCTCGACAACATGCTCGCGCACCTCGAGGAGATCGAGCCGAAGCGCACGCGCACCGCGCTCGAGAACGGCGTCGACGAGGCGCAACTCTCTTACGAGCTGGCGACGATCATCCGTGACGTCCCCGGGGTCGACCTCGACCTCGACGCGGCAGAGCTGGCCGACTACGACCGCGAGGCGGTCGTCGAACTGTTCCAGGAGCTCGAGTTCCGCACGCTCATCAACCGGCTGCCGCAGTCGAACCGCGAGGCCGCAGTCGACGAGCCGCCGCCAGCCTCGGCGCCACAGGGGCAGTACGAGGTGGTGACGACGCAGCAACGCCTCACGGAGGTGGTTGCGGCGATCCGCCACGAGGGCCGGTTCGCGCTCGAGGTGATCGCGGACGATCCGCACCCGATGCGAGCGGCGGACACGCTGGTGGGTATCGCCGTGAGCTGGGTGCCCGGGCATGCGGCCTACATCCCCTTCGGTCACGTCACCCTCGGGCAGGCTCGCCTGCTGGGCGACGAGGGTGCCGATGCGCCCATCCAGCTCTCTCGCGACGTCGTCTTTGCCGCGCTCGGCCCGCTTCTCGAGGACCCCGACGTGAAGCGCATCGCCCACGACGGCAAGTTCGCGACGCTGGCACTGGCGGAGTCGCCGGCCCACCTCTGGCCGGCGGCGATCGATTTCGACACGCAGATCGCGGCGTATCTCCTCGGCGACTCCTCCCAGCCGCTCCAGCGCACGGCCTTCGGGAAGCTGGGGCTCGAGACGATCGACCCCAAGACGTTCCTGGGGAACGCCAGCAAGGCGATCCCGTTCTCCGCCGCCGGCATCGAGGACGTCGGCCGCTACGCTGCGATCGACGCCGACGTGATGCTGCGCGCCTTCGAGGTACTCGAGCGCGACCTCGAAGAGTCGAAACTCGACACCGTGTTCCGGGAGATCGACCTGCCGCATCTCCCGGTGCTGGCGCGCATGGAGCAGTTCGGCATCGCGCTCGACCCCACCATCCTGGAGGACCTCGACCGGACGCTGATGGAGCGCATCACCCGTGCCGAGCGGGCCTGCTACGACGCGGTGGGGCACGAGTTCAAAATCGGTTCCCCGCTCGAGCTCTCCTCGATCCTCTTCGAGGAGCTGCACCTGCCGCACACCCGCAAGACGAAGACGGGCTACACCACGGACGCGGATGCCCTGGAACCGTTGCGGGACATCCACCCGGTCGTGAACGCGGTCCTGGAGTGGCGCGAGCTCACGAAGATCAAGTCGACGTACGTGGACACCCTGCCGCACCAGGTGAATCCGCGGACCCATCGTGTGCATTCGGTCTTCTCGCAGGTCACAGCGGCGACCGGCCGGCTCTCCTCGAACGACCCGAACCTGCAGAACATCCCCGTGCGGACGGAGATCGGCAACCTCGTCCGCCGCGCGTTCGTGGCGCGGGATTGCGGCGATGAGCCGGTGTTCCTCTCCGCGGACTACTCGCAGATCGAGTTGCGCGTCCTCGCCCACATCTGTGGCGACGCCGAGTTGCGCCGCGCGTTCGAGGAGAAGCAGGACATTCACCGCGCCACGGCGGCGCGCGTCTTCAAGAAGGACCCTTCGGCGGTGACCTCGGACGATCGGCGTCGCGCCAAGGTGTTCAACTTCGGCGTGCTGTATGGCCTCACCGCCTTCGGCCTGTCGACGCGCGAGCGCATTCCGCGCGACGAGGCGGAGGCCTTCATCACCGCCTACTTCGAGGCGTACCCGAAGGTGCAGGAGTGGCGTGAGCGCACCGTGAATGAGGCGCGCGACCGTGGATACGCCGAGACCCTGACGGGACGGCGCCGCTACATCCCGGATTTGCGCGCAGCGAACCACAATCTGCGGCAGGCCGCCGAGCGCATCGCCATCAACATGCCGATCCAGGGGACGGCGGCCGACATCATCAAGGTCGCGATGAACCACATCGACGCCGAGCTGCTCGCGCGGCGGGCGAAGGGTGCGCGTGCGCGCATTGTCCTGCAGGTGCACGACGAGCTGATCTTTGAACTGCCGCGCGCCGAGCTCGATGACGTGCGGGAGATCGCGTACCGGCTCATGCCGACGCTCGACCTCGCTGTGCCGCTCGATATCGAGATGAAGGTCGGCGACAACTGGGGCGCGCTGGAGAGCACTGACTAGATGGCTGGGTAGCGTGCCCGAACTGCCCGAGGTGGAGACCATCCGCCGAGACCTGGAGCCGCTCATCGTTGGGCGACGCATTCAGGGCGTCCGCATCCACCCCGGCGCCGAGCGCCTCGCGGTCACCGACGCCCCCCGGGCGCTCGAACGGGCGCTCGCTGGGCGGACAGTCGAGGCGGTCGGGCGGCACGGCAAGTACCTGACGCTCCGACTCGACGACGGCCGCTGGTGGGTCATGCACCTGCGTATGACGGGATCGCTCGTCCACCTGCCCGCAGACGCGCCGCCGCACCGCTTCGAGCGCGCCCGCATCGACCTCGACGACGGCACGACGCTCCGTTTCAACGACCTGCGAAAGTTCGGCACCTGGCACCTCGTCGACGACCCGGTCGAAGCGATGCCGAATGCCGGCCCGGACGCGCTGTCCGACGAGTTCACCCCTCGCTGGCTCCGCGAACGGCTGCGAGGGCGCGAGACCCCCGTGAAGGCGGTGCTCCTCGACCAGTCGGTCGCTGCCGGTGTCGGGAACATCTACGCGGACGAGGCGTGCTGGATCGCGGGCATCGACCCGCGGACGCCGGCGGGCCGGATCGGGCCCACGCGGGCGGCCCGCCTTCACGCTGCCGTGCGCGAGACGCTCGAGGAGTCGCTGGGCGACCGCGGATCCTCGTTCAGCGACTACCGCGACGGCCTCGGCGGGGAGGGGATGCACCACCTGCTCGTGCACGTGTTCCGCCGCGAGGGGAAGCCCTGCGGGCGCTGTGGACACACCATCGTGAAGACCCGCGTCGCGGGGCGCGGCACGCATTACTGCCCCGGCTGCCAGCGGCGGTGAGCATCGGGCGCGTTCGTGCAAAGATTCGAGCGCGGCCCAGTCGCCGCAGCATCGTTCGAGGGGATGAGCACCGATGGTCGAGACGCACCACGAGCACGGCCACAGCGACCACGAGCACGAGCACGAGCACGAGCACGAG
>CAIXBH010000142.1 GCA_903917615.1 uncultured Chloroflexota bacterium
CGCATCGAGGACCTGATCGTCCTGGACCGCGATACCGCCACCGGCACGACGATCGTCCGCAGCGGCGCGACTGCCGAGACGCCTCGTTCGGTCATGCGCGCTTGATCGTGCAACACACAGCCCAGACAGTCGTTGTGCGCTGACGCGCAGAAGGAGCCGACCGTGTACGACGCCTATCACATTCTCTTGCTCATCCACATCGCCGCCGTGATTCTCTGGGTCGGCGGTGGCTTGATGATGTCGATGCTGGCCGAGCAGGTGCGCCGCGCGGGTAATCCGCAGGAGATCGCCGCGACGGTCGACCGCATGGACTGGTTCGGCCCGCGCTTCTACTCCCCGCTCGCCGTCGTCACGCTGCTCGCGGGCATCGGGCTGGCGCAGATGGGGCCTGGCTTCGCGGCCCCGTGGGTGGGAATCGGCTTCCTCGCGCTGATCATCAGCGGCGCGATCAGCGGCGCGGTGCTCGCGCGCAACGGCAAGAAGCTGAAGGCGCTCATCGCCTCGACCGGTGCGAACACTGCCGAGGTGCAGGCGGGCCTCGCGGGTCTCGTCACCTGGTCGCGGATCAACGCGATCGTGCTGTTCATCGCCGTCGTCGACATGGTGCTGAAGCCGGGCGCATAGCCCGGCGGGCTGTCTCGACGCCGCGCGGGGCGCCTCGCCGCGTGGATGCCAGATGTGCGATGCCGTCTGACATTGCTCTGTCGATCGAGGATTCGCGGGGCGGCCCACCCCTGCCCCTCCCGGCGCGGGAGGGTGAGAGAACCAATCCGTGGGGGCTCGCCCCCCACACCCCGGCGGAATCGCCGCTGCGCTGGGTCTGCTGAGCGGGGCAATGCCCTGATGGGGTGCAACCCCATCACACAGGTCAGTGACGCGTACCGGTGCCGCGCGATCGGTCCGTGGTCGTGCCGGCCTGAACAACGTTCCTGAGGACGACAGCTAGCTCGGCCGAGCGAGGCTGTACCAGAAGTTCGCGACGAAGCCTCGTTCGTCCGCGGTGAACGGCTGGCGCTCGATCACCGCCTTACCCCCGCTGCACGTCCACGCATAGATCGAGTCGTGACCGGTGACGAACGCGGGCAGCACGCCGTCCGGATGCTCGGCGCAGTAGCCGCTCATCCCGGCGCTGGGGTCGCGGCTCGTGTTCGCAGGACCGCACGGCAGGTTCGCACCGGGGTCACAGCCCCACACCGTCCCGCTCATGCACCGCCACGGGATCGCGACGCGCCTCGAGGCGGGGTCGGCGAAGCGCTGCGGCAACTGCTCGGCGATCGCAAGCGCGTCCTGGATCGAGGTGCGCGTGGCGTCCGTGAGCAGGCGCGCGTCCGGGGTGTCGATGCTGCCGACCGCCGCACAGTAGCTCCACGGGTCGCTCGCAGTGGCGGCGGAAGCCGATATCGTGGCCGTGACGGTCGGCATCGACGTCGCGGTCTTCGTTGCCGCTGCGGTGGCGCTCGAGGCAGCCGTCGGGCTCGGGACGATGATCGTGGGGGTCGCGCTTGCGGTGGGGGAC
>CAIXBH010000143.1 GCA_903917615.1 uncultured Chloroflexota bacterium
ACGGGTGACCCTGCCGAGGGGCCCGACACGGTGGACTTCATCGGGCATGGGCCTGAGCTGGGCGAAGAAGGTCGGCTTGGGCTGAACCCCGGCGTGAAGTGGGAGCTGGTGCAGCGGTTGGCACGGGCGAGTGCGGGTGATGGGCCGGCGGTGGTGGACTTGTCGGTGCCCGACGCGGGCACGTGAGCCGGCGTAAGCGGCAGAACAGCTCTTGGCTGGGGGTCGGTCTGGTTCGGCTCGTTCGCGGTGCCCCACCCGATCAGCCCCTCGACGCGAGACGCGAAGGTTCTTCCAGTGTGACGCGTTCTGGCAGTCACTTTTGTAGTGGGGACCTGAGTCATCCCCTCAGATGAAGCCGAGGACGATCGAGCCGAGTTCGTGGGCCGTGAGGAGCTCTGAGAATTTCTCGATGAGGAGGCGCGCCCGCTCCTCCTTCATGCCAGGGAAGAAGTCGAAGTAGTCGCAGCCCTGGCGGAAGAGCGAGTACTGCCGCTTCTTCGACGTGTTCGTCTTGAAGTACTTGTCGATGCCGATGGCTTCGCCGGCTGCGCCGAGAATGGTGAGAAACGCGATGGCGAGGGCGCTCACGAGCAGCAGCCTGTCGCGACGACCTGGCGTCGAGACGCGCGTCCACGAGAGCCCCATGCCGAAGCGCAGGTCCTTCAAGTCGCGGAAGGACTCTTCGATGGTGAAGCGACGGCTGTAGCGCTTCACCAATTCGCCGCCGGTGACACCGGCGAGCGATGAGACGAGGTACCAGCCGTCTTTCATCCTCGGCATCTTCACGGTGACGAAGCTGTGGATGGGGAGGTGCTCTTTCGTCACTGCCACATCTTTCAGGAGGCTCGCCTTCCCGCTGGGAGAGAGCCACGCGGCAGCCGTCTTCATCTGGCCCTTGGTATTGGTGATGTTGATGTCGCCGCGAATGCGCGTGATGAAGTCGAAACCGAGGGCCTCGATGGCCTGCCATCGCGCGGGGTCGCTGAAGCCGCGGTCGGCGAGAATGAGGACTCTCGTCACCGTCGCGGGCAGCACCTGGCGAAGTCGCTCGAGGACGAGCTTCTCGGCGTCGAGGCGACTTCCCTTGATGGCCTTCTTCTCGAAGGTGCGCCACAGCAGCGGCGTCGTGCGCCCGTGCGATGACACCTGACTTGCCACCAACGTCGAGTGCCCGTCGGCATCGAATTCCGTCCAGTCGAGGGCCACCCAGACTTCCTCGCGGTTGCTGACGACGTACGGCACCCACTTCGAAAACAGGGCCCACACATCGATGGCGTCGTTGCCGACGAGTCGGTCGACCTGCTTCACCGAGTGCTTCTTCTCGGTCCTCGCGTCCCGCCCTTTCGCCACCGCGAGCGCGCGCCCGATGACGTGAATGCCGACGGCGCCTGCGCTCACGGCCCCCTTGGTCACTTCTGCCAGGGCCAGCATGCGCTTCATGTGCAGGTCGTCTTCGAAGAGATTCTCCACGAATTCCGCAACATTCATCGGCGTCGTCATGCGGCCCAACATCTCGCTATGGCTACTCCCGCACAAGTGTTTCCAGGATGCGCCGCACGCGGACGACGCCCTCAACCCCTCGCCCCGATTTCAGCTCACGCTTCAGCGAGGCCATCGTGAGCAACTTGCGTCGCAACGCGTCTCGGCACGCGACTTCAAGCCGCTCGTCAGACAGCGCACCGGCAACGTCCACGAGCGTCCGCGCGACGCGCGTCGCTCGCAATCCATGCACTGTGAGTCCGTCGTCGGCCCTTCGACTGCGGTGGGCCGACAACCACCTGCG
>CAIXBH010000144.1 GCA_903917615.1 uncultured Chloroflexota bacterium
GCGCTCGGCGCGGGTGCGCTCGGTGCGGGAGCGCTCGGCGCGGGTGCGCTCGGTGCGGGAGCGCTCGGCGCGGGTGCGGCCTCGCCCGCGGCGGAAGTGACCACCGGCACGGCGTCGGACTGCGGCACCAGCCCCGCCGCGTGAGCCTGCAGCGTCAGACCGAGCGACGTCCCGGCGAACACGAGCACGACGAGGGCGTTCGCGACAAGGGAGCGCAGCCGACGCCTTCGACGGACGGGTGCGATCGGGCGCCGGGACAGGCTACTCATCCGTCACCGGAGGTCGACATCGGTATGGACTCGAGACAGGGGGTACGTGCAGGTACGGCTAAGCCGCGAAGAACCGGCTCGGCGCAACGCGTGTGCGACGTCGAACCTCGTGCGAGCGCCACGAGAACCCCGAACTCCCACGCCCTGCATGACAGGCCGACCGCTTCGGCTCGCCGCCTCCAAGGGACGAGTCCGAGCCCCCTCTGGGCCGCGGGATCACCCATCCAGTAGAGCGCAGCGCAGTTGCCGAGCGCGCATACAAGAAGTAGAGAATGGGTGAACCTGTCGCGACGCCTCCGCGTCTCGAACGACCGAGTGCTCCGCGGGCGTCCGGCCCACCTCGAACACGGCCGCATCGAGGGCATGCACGCCATGGCCTCAGGCCGCTGGCCGGTGCACGGACGGGGCCCCCGCAGGCGAGACGTCGGTAAACTCAGGAGGCGCCCTCGTAGCTCAGGGGATAGAGCAGCGGCCTTCTAATCCGCTGGTCGGAAGTTCGAATCTTCCCGAGGGCACCACTCTGATCACCTAACACGACACGGCGGTCCCTTCGCGGTGGGGTGCCGCTCGACGACCGGCGTGGCCGCTGCCAATCTGACATTGCTCCGATATCCCCGAACAGCGCGTGTCGATGTGTTGACGCGCCATGGCGGCGCCTCGCATGATTCCGCCGAATCGCACCACACTTGCAGGAGGCACCCGCATGACCGTCGTCACGGAAGAAGACCGAACGCATTCAGGGAACAATCCGATTACCGGGGACCGAGGAACAGACACGTTCCCGATCACGATCCCCGCGGGCGAGATCTACAGCAACGCGACGCTCGACATCCCCGGCCAGCGGCGGGGCGGAGCGCGCATCTCCGCTCAACCACAGCCGGGTGCGACCGGCAACCAACAGGTCGAGATCAACTGGTGGTTCGACGGGGGCGTGAACCCGACGGCAGGCAACGGATTCGTGGAATACCACGTGAAGGCGTTCTCGGCGCCAAGCGGACCGGGCGCGCCGATCGTCCTCAAGGACGACACGCAGTCGTTCCGTGGCTCGTCGTTCGTCATGGGCGACGGAGGGACGTTCACGGTCAACTTCGACATCCCCGCCGGACGCTCGTACGGCTGGTGTCAGCTCGACATCGTCTCCTCGGTTCGTGGCGGCGCGCGCATCTCGGCGCAACCGGCGCCGGGAACGACCGGCCGCAACAAGTCCGTGTCCATCAACTGGTGGTACGACGGAACGGGGAACTACCGCGCCGGACGCGGGTCGGTGAAATTCCGCGTGCGCGTCTTCGCCAGCTAGGACGGCGCGATAGCCGCAACCTCGAGGCGCTGCGGTCACTCGTAGCGCAGCGCCTCGATCGGGTTGCGCCGTGAGGCGGAGACCGCGGGGTAGGTGCCGAAGAGCAGCCCGATGCCGACCGACACGCCGACGGCCAACACGGCGAGCGTCGGCGAGACGATGGGTTTCAGCGCGCCGCCCGCGATCGGAAGTATCGAGAGCAGCTGCGACACGGCGAGCCCGAACAGCAGGCCGCCCGCACCGCCAAGCGCCGTGAGTGCGACCGCCTCCATGAGGAACTGCGCGAGGATGTCGGAGTTCTTCGCCCCCAGCGCCTTGCGGATGCCGATCTCGCGCGTCCGCTCCGTCACGGACACGAACATCGTGTTCATCACGCCGATGCCGCCGACGACCAGCGAGATGCCAGCGACACTGCCGAGGAAGAGCGTGAGCGCCCCGGTCACCTGGCTCAGCGTCTTGAGCGCGTCCTGCGTGCTGGTCACCGTGAAGTCGTCGGGATCTCCGGCCGGGATGTGATGGCGCTCGCGGAGCACCACCGCGATCTCCTCCTTCACATCGGCAATGCGCTCCGCTTCGGTCACCTGCATGCTGATCGCCGACACGATGTTCCCGCCCGCGCCTGACCGCAGGGACTGCAGCCGGCCCATGAACGTCGAGATCGGCACGAAGGCGAGGTCGTCCGCGCTCCCGAAGCCGGTGCCACCTTTGGCTTCGAGCACACCGATCACCTGGAACGCGGCCCGGTTGATGCGCACCGTCTGGCCGATCGGGTCGCTGCCCGGGAAGAGCGTGGCCGCGACCGCGCTGCCGAGGACCACCACCGTTGACCGAGCGGTGACATCGCTCGGGGAGATGAAGTCCCCCGTCGCGACGGCATAGTTCCGCACGATGGCGTACGAGTCGTCGATCCCCTCGATGGTGGTGTTCGCGTTGTGGTCGCCCGCCACCAGCTGGCCGCGCAGAGACACCTCAGGGGCAACGGCGGCCACGTAGGGCACGAGGCCCGGATCGAGCAGCGCGTGCGAATCCTCGAGGGTGAGCGAGAGCGCCGACCCGAGGGGCTGCGCGACGAGGCCGCCCGCCGCGGCGCCTGGACGAACGAAGACGAGGTTCGTCCCGAGCGAGTTCACGCTCGCCGTGATGAACGCCGATGCGCCGTTCCCGATGGCGACAAGGATGATGACCGCCGAGATCCCGATCGCGATCTCGATCGTGGTCAGGCTCGCGCGCACCTTGTGCGCCCAGAGGGCATCGAGCGCGATCGGAATCGCAATCCAGACGGTCCTGATGGGGATCCTCGCAATCCGGGCGGCGGATCCAGTATCCGTCCTTCGGCGCGCACGGGCGCATCGGGGGCGTTACGGCGCGGGGAGCTACGGGACGGCGAATGCGGCGTACTGCCCGGAGTTGTAGTGACCGATCACGCTGCAAAACAGGACGTAGGCACCGGCGGCGAGGTCTGCAGAGACGGACGTGCCCTCGCCGGGAGTGAGCTGGCCCGTCCGGCCGACCACGGTGACCTGGCTCTCGTCCACCTTGCCGCCCGCGGTCGGCAGGCGGTTCGCCGGCAGATCGGTCTTCACGATGACGAGATCGTGCGGCACGGTGCCCTCGTTGCGCACGCTGAACTGCACCGACCCCGCCTTTGCGCTCGGGGCGGTCAGGCCGATCGTCCACTCCTTCAGACTGGCGCCGACGGGCCCCGCGCCCGCCGGCGCGACGTTCGACGTGCCGTTCGGAGTCGCGACGGGCACCGTTGGCGCGTTTGTGCCGCACGCGACGAGGAACGCACTGAGGACCACAATCGCGACGATTCCAGCCGTGCGCATACGCGACTCCGTCCCTGCCGGATGCGCTACGCCCTCAGGCGCAGGGTCATCGCACGGTGATCGATGCCGGCTTCGAGGTAGACCGGGCCCGCCGCAACATAGCCAAGACCTTCGTAGAACGGCAGCGCGTGCAGCTGGGCGGAAATCGCGATGCCGGTGGCGCCACGCCCCCGGGCTTCCTCGTGGAGCGCGGCCATCAACGCCGCGCCGACTCCGCCTCGTCGGTGCTCCAGGAGCACCGCAACTCGGCCGATGTGGGGAAGGCCGTGTCCATCTTCCTCCGGTGCATCGAAGAGCAGGCGTGCCGTCCCGACGGCGACACCGCCCCGCCGCGCCAGTACGTGCACGACACCCACGCGCTCATGCGTTGCCGGGTCTCCGTCGTACTCGTCCACCTCGAGGTCGAGCGGCACGCCCTGCTCCTCCACGAACACGCGCGTGCGGATGCTCAGCGCTTCCGCCATCTCGTCGAGCGTGCGGACGTGGCTGACCTCGATCTCGTCGATCTCATCCATCGCCCGCGATCGTAGCGCGCCGCAAATCGATGGCCGCGCATCCCCGCGTATCATCGAGGCGCTGCGGAGGATGCCTGTGCCCACATCGCCCTCGTCATCCGGCATCGACTGGCCGCGCGTGCATGCCGAGGCGCTCGCCGTGCTCCAGCGGTACCTCCGCATCGACACCTCGAACCCGCCCGGGCATGAGACGCCGGCCGCGCACTTCCTCGGCGACCTGCTCGCCGCCGAGGGGATCGCGTGCGAGTACATCGAGGAGATGCCCGGCCGCGCGATGCTGATTGCCCGGCTGCCGGGCGACGGCAGCCGCCGGCCGCTCATGCTCGCGAACCACACGGATGTCGTGCCGGTGGAGGCGGAGTACTGGGACGTGCCGCCGTTCAGCGGGCTCATCCGCGACGGGCGCGTCTACGGCCGCGGAGCCGTGGACATGAAGAGCGCGGGCGTCATGCAGCTCTTCGCGATGCTGCTGCTGCACCGTCTCGGACTGCCGCTCAGGCGCGACCTGATCTTCGTCGCCGTCCCCGACGAGGAGGGCGGCGGCGAAGGCGGGATGGGCTGGCTCGCGCGCAACCGCCCGGAACTCTTCGACGTGGAGTGCTGCATCAACGAAGGCGGCACCGGGATGGCGGACTTCGGCGGGCGGCCCGCGCGCCTCTTCGAGGTGGCGATCACGGAGAAGGAGATGTCGCCGCTGCAGCTCATCGCAGTCGGCACCCCCGGGCACGCGAGCAAGCCCGCCGCGGACAACTCAGCGGTGCGTCTCATCGCCGCGCTCGCGCGCCTGGCACGGTGGGATCGCGGGCTCACGCTGACGCCGATCACCCGCGCGTACCTCGAGGGGCTGCACGCGGCGGGCCTGATCGGCGACCTCGACGACCGCGCGGCACTCGACGCTGCCATCCACGCGAGCCCCGACAGCGTCGCGACGTTCTCGAACACCCTGAACATCACGATGATCGACGTGGGCATGAAGTTCAACGTCGTCCCGGCCCGCAGCACGGCGACGATCGACTGTCGCCTCGTGCCCGGACAGGATCGCCACGCCTGGCTGCGCGAAGTCGAGGCGGTGATCGACGATCCGCTCGTCAGCGTCGAGTTCATCCTGCCGGACGCGGAGGCGCCCGCGGTCTCGCCTGAGGACACGGAGCTGTTCCGTGTAATCCGCGACGTCTGCACCGAGGCCTTCGAGGATGCTGCGGTCGTGGCTTCGACCTCGATCGTCGGGACGGACAACCGCTTCACGCGCCTGCTCGGCGTGCCGTCCTACGGCTTCATCCCTGCGCTGCTCAGCCAGTCGGAACGCGATGGCTTCCACGGGCACAACGAGTTCATCACCGTAGACAACCTGAACATGGGTCTCGAGCTCATGTACGAGGTCGTGCGCCGGATGGTGACCTAGCGCAGCGAGGCGAGGAAGCGGCGGATCATCGCCTCCACCTGGTCCGGCACCTCGAGCTGCACGAAGTGGCCTGACATCGCGACCTGCGCGAACTCCGCGTGCGGCAGGAGCGCGTGGATCTCGTCGGCGGTGCGGGTGTTGCCGAAGCTCGCATTGATGAAGAGCACCGGCTGGCGGACGCCCTTCGCGATCGCGGCGCTGTTCGTGGTCATGAGCGCGCGGCGCGCCTCGACCACCACATGCAGCGGCGTGCGCATTGCCTCAGCGATGACGCGGTCGGCGAAGGCGCTCTGCGGCGGGTTGAAGAACCGGCGATAGAGGATCTCAGCGCCCTCGTAGCCACGTTCGACGACGAGCCGGAAGTCCGCGTTCGCCTCGAGCTCTGCGGGCGGCACATAACCGCCGACGCTGACGTCCGCCATGACGAACGCTCGCACGAGATCTTTGTGCAACTTCGCCGTCCCGAGGGCCACCCGCGCGCCCATCGAGTGACCGATCACGACCGCGTCTGTCACGCCCGCAGCGCGCGCGACGGCGGCGACGTCGCCGGCGAACTTCGCGTTCGAGTACCCCTTAGGCGGCGCGTCGGACTTTCCGTGCCCTCGCAGGTCGAGGCTGACGACGCGGTGCGTCGAGGCGAACGCGCTCGCAACGGGTGCCCAGTGCTCGATGTTGCAGCACCAGCCATGCACGAAGATCAGCACCGGATCCGCGCCGCGACGACGTCCCGCGGTCTCGTAATACAGGCGGACGCCGTCATCGGCGGTGGTGTACGGCATGGCTAGAACATCCCCATCTGGCCCATGAGTGTCCGGGCGAAGATCTGATGGATCTCTGCGCGCCGCGCCTCGGGCTGATCCATCTGTCCGAGCTCGACGAGGATGGGCGCACAGCCCTTCACCCAGTTGCCGATCGCGAGCGACGTGGTGCCACCGCCGGCGTTCGCGCTGCTGCCGGGCGTGGGGACGGGGACGCCGGGCGCGGGGGGCGGGGTCTGCACCGGCAGCGGACGGCCATCGGATCCGCGCGGAGGCTCGGGCAGCCCGCTGGGACTGTTGGTCGTGCGCAGGACCAGCCGCTCGCGGTAGGTCACCAGCGTGTTCGCTTCTTCGACGACCTTCGTGACTCGGTCGAGCTGCTCGCCGCGCACACCCACCGCAACGGTCTGGCCGATGAAGGCGGTGCCGTTGCTGGACCCGCGTTCGTTGTAGAACACCCAGGACTCGTGCATGTCGATGAGGTAGTCCGGCTGGAACGCGCGGGCGTAGCGAATGACCTCGGCCGCCATGCGGGACATGGGGAGGCCATTGGGGTCGCCCGGATAGAGGCGATTGAGGTCGCCGAAGCCAGGCAGCGTGCGCTCCAGCGCCGCGTCCGACAGCCGGTTCGCGCGCGGGACCACGAGGACTTCGCCCGCGGCGACCTCCCACTCGGCAACGGCCTCAGCGGCCTCCCAGCCGCCCGGCTCGTTCCCGTGCACGCCGCCCAGGATCATCACGCGCGTGCCGCGAACGCCGCTGTGGAACACGGTCCCCGGGGTCTCCCAGGTTGTGCCCGCCATCAGCGAGAAATCCTCGCGCCCACGCGGGGGCACCGGTGCTGGGGGCGGTGTCGGCTCGGGCGTCGGCGTCGCCGCCACCGGCGGTTCCGTCGCGGCCGAGGCGGCGCGGAACAGCGGGCGCGCCGTGCAGCCTGCGAGCAGCGCGGATGCACCCGCCCCGCCGGCGGCAAGGCCAAGCGCGAAGAATCGCCGACGCGAGACCGGGGTCGAAGTCCCTCGCGGGACGGGGCGCGTTCCCTCTGGCATGGCGGGATCGTACCTCAGCCGCGGAAGCGCTGGACTAGAGCGTACCGCCTTCAGGCGGGGTCTCAGGCAACGCGCCCAGGAGCATGCCCGCCCCCACCGTGGCGTTCGTCGCCTCGTCGATCAGGATGAACGAGCCGGTGTGGCGGTTCTGCCGATACGAGTCGAACGCCAGCGGCTCCGTGGTGCGCAGCTCCACCCGGCCGATCTCGTTCAGCGCGAGACCGTCCGCGTCGATGTCCTCGGCAAGCGTGTTGATCTCGAGACGCGAGCAGATGCGCGTGATCAACGCGCGCGCGGTGTGTGTCGTGTGCTTGATCGCCAGGCGCATCCCCGGCTGCAACCTCGTGCGGTCGGTCATCCAGCAGATCCACGCCTCGACCGTGTCGGCCACGATCGGCTGGCGCGCGCTGGCGACGATCATGTTGCCGCGGGAGACATCCACGTCATCCGCGAGGCGGACCGTGACGGACATCGGCGGGACCGCGACGTCCACGGGGCCATCGAAGGTTTCGATCGCCTCGATGCGGCTCGAGCGGCCGCTTGGCAACACGGTCACTGCATCGCCCGCACGCAGCATGCCGCCCGCGACCGTGCCTGCATACCCACGGTAGTCGTGGTACTCGGAGCGCATCGGGCGGATCACGTACTGAACCGGGAAGCGTCCGTCCTCGAGGTCCTCGGCGGCGGCGACCTCCACCTGCTCGAGGTGCTCCAGGAGCGCGGGCCCCTGATACCACGGCATGGCCTCGGAGCGATCCACGACGTTGTCGCCGTTGAGCGCAGAGATCGGGATGTAGGTGATGTCGGTGGCATCGAGCTTCTCGGCGAAGGACGCGAAGTCGTCACGCACGGCCTCGAACCGATCCTGCGCGAAATCGACGAGGTCCATCTTGTTCACGCAAACCACGAGGTGGGGGATCCCGAGCAGCGAGGAGATGAACGCGTGCCGCCGGGACTGCTCGACGACGCCCTGGCGCGCGTCGATCAGGATGAGCGCGAGGTGGGCCGTGGAGGCACCGGTCACCATGTTGCGCGTGTACTGCACGTGGCCGGGCGTGTCCGCGATGATGAACTTGCGCTTCGGCGTCGCGAAGTAGCGGTACGCCACGTCGATGGTGATGCCCTGCTCGCGCTCGGCCCGGAGCCCATCCGTGATCAGCGCGAGGTTCACGTACTCCTCGCCGCGGACCTCGGACGTGTGCTCAATGGCGTCCCAGGTGTCCTGCATGATCGACTTGGAGTCGTAGAGCAGCCGCCCAATGAGCGTGCTCTTGCCGTCGTCGACCGAGCCGACCGTCGCGAAGCGCAGCAGTTCCACTAGAAGTAACCCTCGCGCTTGCGGTCTTCCATGGCGGCCTCGGAGAACTTGTCGTCGGCCCGGCTCGCGCCGCGCTCCGTCAGCCGCGTCGCCGCGATCTCCGCGATCACCTGCTCGACGCTGCGCGCGTCGCTGTCGACAGCTGCGGTACACGTCATGTCGCCGACGGTGCGGTACCGCACGAGACGGGGTGCGGGATGCTCGTTCGGGAGCATCTCCATCAGCGGCGTCTCCGCCATCCACATGCCATCGCGCTGGAAGACGTTGCGCTCGTGCGCGAAGTAGATCGACGGGATCTCGATCTCGTCCTCGAGGATGTACTGCCAGATGTCGAGCTCGGTCCAGTTGGACAGCGGGAAGACACGGATGTGCTCTCCGCGGCGGTGGCGGCCGTTGTAGAGGTCCCACAACTCGGGTCGCTGGTTCTTCGGATCCCACTGGCCGAACTCGTCGCGGAAGGAGTAGACGCGCTCCTTGGCGCGCGCCTTCTCCTCGTCGCGGCGCGCGCCGCCGAAGACCGCGTCGAACTGCGCCTTCTCGATCGTCTCGAGCAGGACCGGCGTCTGGAGGCGGTTGCGCGACGCACGGGGGCCGGTCTCCTCGACCAGCTTGCCAGCGTCGATCGCCTCCTGCACGGAGCCGACGATGAGCTTCACGCCAAGCTCGGCGACGCGCTTGTCGCGATACGCCATCACTTCCGGGAAGTTGTGGCCGGTGTCGATGTGCACCACGGGGAACGGAATGCGCGCCGGCCAGAAGGCCTTCTCCGCGAGGCGCAGCATGACGATCGAGTCCTTGCCGCCGGAGAACAGCAGGCCGGGCCGCTCGAACTCCGCCGCGACCTCTCGAATGATGTGCAGCGACTCAGCCTCCAGGGTCTGGAGGTGGGTCAACTCTTTGATCGCTGCTGTCGCCACCGCGTGACTCCCCCGCGCGCTCGTGCGCGCTTTCACACACTCATCAGGTCAAGAAAAGCGGCGGTCTCGGGTGAGCACCGCCGCTTCTGCCCTCCGGCTAGACCTGGCACTCCCCCTCGCCACGCTCGAGGACGTACAGGCCCTCGCGTTCCCAGTCGATGAACTCCTGCAGGTTGTTCGTCGCGAACTCGGGCGTGATCGTCAGGTCTTCGACGGCGTCCTCGAACGGCTTCACGCCAACGCGCGCGAAGAACGTGTTGAACTCCTCGCCGTCGTGACGCTGGCCCTCGTAGACCTTGAGGAAGCGCTCGACCGCCTCCGGGACGCGCTTCGCCGGAAGGCGGAGCTTCGCGAGGGTGCCGGCGTGAGCAACGCTGCCCTCGTGGCGCTCGCCGCCGAGGAAGACGTTGTACGCAGGGATCTGCCGCGCGTCGTTCTTCATAGCTGCCCCGTGGAAGCCGATGTTGCCGAGGTGGTGCTGACCGCACGAGTTCGGGCAACCGCTGATGTTGATCAGCACCTTGCTCGTCAGCGGGTCGCTAATGTCCATGAGCGCGATCCGCTCGCTGATGGCACGGTTCAGACCCATCGACGAGGTGATGCCGAGCTTGCACGAGTCCGTGCCCGGGCATGAGACGACGTCGTGAATCGTCTGCGGACCGGCGTCGGCGAGACCAAGGTCCCGCAGCCGCTGCCACGCCGCGAGGACGTTCGCACCCGGGATCCACCGCAGCACGATGTTCTGCGCCTGCGTGGTCCGCGCGCGTCCAGCGCCGAGCTCCGTGATGAGCGAGGCGAGGCCGCGCCACTGCTCCGGACGCAGGTCGCCCTGCGGCACGAGCACCTCGATGGCGTAGTAGCCCGCCTGCTTCTGCGCGCGCACGTTGTCCGCGACGAAGCGAGCGAAGGCATCCCGCTCTGCCGTCGGCGCCACACTCACGTCGAGGTTCGAGGCCGCGGGCGCAAGCGCCGACTCGTCCTCGATCATCAGCAGCGACTCGACGCTCGGGCGCGGCTCCTTCGCCCAGTCCTGCGCGAGGTACTCATACACGCGAGCGCGGAACGCCTCTTCGCCAATGCGATGCACGAGGAACTTGAGACGCGCCTTGAGGATGTTCACGCGGAGCTCGGACGCGTCGTTGAAGATCCGGATGATCGCCTCGGAGTACCGGAGGAAGTCCTCCACCGGCACGAAGTCCTCGAGCAGGACGGCATCCTTCGCCATCGTCGACAGGCCGCCGCCGACGACCATACGGAACCCGCGCTGCTCCTTGCCGTCGACCGTGCGCACGCGCGGGATCAGGCCGATGTCATGGATCGGCGTGAGCGCGGCATCCGCATCGGAACCGGAGAAGGTGACCTTGAACTTGCGGGGCAGCGCCTGCGTGTACGGCTGGCGCACGAAGTAGCGGACGAACGCGGCCGCGTAGGGCGTGATGTCGAACAACTCGTCGCCGCGGATCCCTGCCCAGGGGTCGCCGGTGACGTTCCGCACGACGTTCGAGCAGGCCTCGCGCGAGGAGAGCCCGGCGTCGCCGAGCGTGCGCAGCACGTCGTACATCTCCGCCAGCGGGATGTGGTGGAACTGGACGGCCTCGCGGGTGGTGATGTGTCCCTTGCCGAGCGGCGCGAACTTCTCCGCGACCTGCGCCATCGCCTCCATCTGCTCGGGACCGATACCGCCGAACGGCAGCTTCACGCGGATCATCTGCCGCCCCGGCTGGCGCTGGCCGTACACCCCCTGGTGGAGGCGGAAGCCGATGAACTGCTGCTCAACGCGGTTGCCAGCGAGGAACTCGGCGGCTTCCGTGCGGAAGTCCTCGAACTCCTTGTCGAGAATCGGGATGACGGTCGGGGCGCTCGCCCGGCTGGACGTGGTCATAACGGCTCCATCACATGCTTTGGGCGCCATTGCTGGCGACGATTGTCGACTAATCTACTCGACAATGACGGGAATAGTCTAGATGGCCGGCGGGACGCCCCGCAATCCTGTGGGAGGCGACCGAACGCCGGGAATCGGGAGAGGGCGCGACCGCCGGGGTCCGACCCGACGCGCCTGGCACCCGCTAGTACATCGACACGTCCATCTGGGGGAGCATGCCGGTCGCCGAGTAGACGGTGCGCTCGGCGATGTTCGTCGCGCGGTCAGCGATGCGCTCGAGGTTGTGCGCCACCCAGAGCAGATGCGTACTCGGCTCGATCGTCGTCTGGTCGCCGATCATGATCTGGATGAGATCCGCGTAGACCTGGTCGTAGAGGTGGTCCACCTCGTCGTCGGACTCACCCACCTTGTAGGCGGCGTCCACGTCCTGGTCGACGAACGCCTGCACCGCCTCGCGCAGCATCCGGCGGGCAATGGTGGCCATCGTGGGGATGTCGATGAGCGGCTTCACCAGCGGCTCGTCCTGCATCATCACGACGCATTTGGCGATGCCCTTGCCGTGGTCGCCCATGCGCTCGAGCTCGCTCGTGATGCTGGTCACCGAGACGATCAGCCGCAGGTCACCGGCCATCGGCCCCTGCTGGGCCAGCAGCGAGATGCACTGGTTCTGCAGGTGGAAACCGATCGAGTTGATGTCGTTGTCTTCCTCGATGATGACGCGCGCGAGTTCGACGTCACGGTCGAACAGCGACTGCATCGAGCGCTCGATGGAGCGATCGACCATCGAGCCCATCTCGAGGATGCCATCCTGCAGGGCGGCCAACTGGCGCTGGAACTGCTCGCGCGGCATAGACAGACAACCCTTCGAGGATGGCGAGAACTGGCCGTAAGCCTACAACGGGGCGCGGACTCCGTGGTTAACGTCGCAACAACACGCGGAATGGGGCGGGGCCGGCTACGCCGGCGGGGGCGTCTCCGGGCGGCGAAGGGTGAAGCAGAGCGTCGCACCGGGCCCCTCATCCGCCACCCAGATCTCGCCGCCCAGCCGAGAGACGATGTGCCGCGCGATCGCCAGGCCGAGGCCCGCGCCGGCGTCGCCGCGGGCGCGGTCAGCCGTGTAGAACCGCTCGAACACCCGGCGACGCTCCGGGGGCAGAATGCCCGGCCCTTCGTCGCGCACGCTGCAGCGCACCATCCCGCCGTCCGGCTCCAGGGTCACGGTGACCTCCCCCGCGGGCGGGGTATAGCGGATGGCGTTGTCGAGGAGGTTCGTCAGCACCTCGAGGACGCGCTCCCGGTCGGCGAGCACGAGGCTGTCGCCGCGCTCCAGGCGGCCCTCGCCGCGCAGCCGCACGTCGCCGCGGTCCGCGACCGGGCGCATGCGGGCGAGCGCCGCCGCGACGAGCGCGCCGGCGTCGATCGGCTCCAGGTGAAACTCCTCCGACTCGGCATCGAGGCGTGACAGGCGCAGCAGCCGCTCGACCATCCCGCTGAGCTGCTCCAGCTCGCCGGTCAGCTGCCCGAGGAAGTGTTCCTGCTGCTCGGGTTCGTCCACGCCGCTTTCCAGCGTCTCCGCGATGGCACGCGCTGCCGCGATCGGCGTCCGGAGCTCATGCGACACGTTCGCCACGAGGTCCTCGCGCGCCCGTTCCGCCCGGCGGAGCGTGGTGAGATCACGGACAGTGAGGATCGCCTGCACTGGGGGCAGGTTCACCGGTGCCGCCGTCACTTCCACGATGCGGTCGCCAGGCAGCGCCACCTCGCGTGCGGTGCGGTCGGCGTCGCGCAGCGCCTGCACGAACGCGTGGTCCCGCGTCGCGCGAATCAGCGACACGCCCTCCATCGCCTCGCGCTCCCGATCGAGCACCTCGGCGGCTGCGGCGTTCGCGACCAGGACGACGTCGTCTGCGCCGACGAGGAGGATCCCCTCGCGGACGTGATCGAGCAGCGGCTGGAGCGCGTGTGCGTCCATCGCGGCGGGGGGCTGCGCGGATGCGGCACTTGGGGTCGTCAGCGGCGCCGTGCCGCGATTGAGCAACACAGCCACGAGAGCGCCCGCAGCGGCGCCGAGCAGCAGCGACAGCGGCGAACGCAGCACCACCGCCACAAGCACGGCGACGAGCGCGACCGCGAGGAGACCGGCGATGCGCATCATGAGACGAACCGGTACCCGAAGCCACGCACGGTCTGGATGTGGAGCGGCTCGGACGGATCGTCCTCGAACTTCTCGCGCAGCCAGCGGACGTGCACGTCCACCGTGCGCGTCTCGCCGGGATAACTGAGCCCCCACACGTCCTCGAGGATCTGCGTACGGCTGAGGACCTGCCCGGGGTGGCGCATGAGGTAGGCCAGCAGCGTGAACTCGCGCGGCCGCAGCGGCACGGACACGTCGCCGCGACGGACCTGGTGCTGCGTCTCGTCGAGGACGATCTCGCCCGCCGTCAGGAGCGCGGCGGCGGGCGCGCCGACCACCTCGCGCGGACCGGCCGCGCGCGAGATCGAGTCGCGTCGCAGCATGGAGGCAACACGAGCGCGCAGCTCACGCATCGAGAACGGCTTGGTCAGGTAGTCGTCGGCCCCCAGGTCGAGGCCCTGTACGCGGTCTGCCTCGGAGTCGCGCGCGGAGAGCAGGAGGATCGAGACCGGCATCTCGCTGCGCAGCAGCCGACAGACGTCGAGCCCGGACATCCGCGGCAGCATCACGTCGAGGACGATCGCATCCGGCCGTCGCTCGCGTGCGAGCGCGAGCCCATCCACACCGTCATCCGCAGTGAGCACCTCGTACCCGTCGCGGCCGAGGTTGTACGCGACGGTATCGAGGATTGCGCGGTCGTCTTCGACGACCAGGACGGTCGACATGCGGCCCTCCCTGGAGCAGTTGAGGGCAGCGTAGCGGAGCGGGCGGCCGAGCGGCAGCGACCGGAGCCGTTCGGCCTAGGAGGCGATCAGCCCGGCGACCGTCACGAAGCTGTATCCGCGCTCGCGGAGGCCGTCGATGATCGCGGGAAGCGCGATTGCGTCCGCCGAGGCGGCGCCGACGTGGAAGATGAGGATCGCCCCGGGTGAGGCCAGGCGCAGGGTCCGCTCCGTGATGGCCCCCGGACCAAGCCCGTTCCAGCCGAGCGAATCGACGGCCCACATCGCCGTCACCGAATAGCCGTTGGCGCCCACGTCGTCGAGCACCGAACTGTCGAGGTCCCCGTACGGCGGCCGGAAGTACGGCTTCGTCGAGGCACCCGTGAGCGACTGGATGATCGCGTCGGTCCGGTCGATCTCGGCAAGACGCTGAGCGCGGCTCATCGCGCGCCCGTCCGTGGAGAAGCCGGTGAAGGAACTGTGGCTGTAGGTGTGGTTGATGAGCTGGTCGCCGGCGGCGGCCATCCGGCGCACCAGCGCCGGGTTCGCCTCCGCCCACTGGCCCGTCATCCCAAAGCTCGCGACCGCGTTGTTCGTCTCGAGGACGTTCAGGATCGCCTCGGCATGCCCGACATCGGCGCCCGCGTCGAATGTCAGCGCAACGCGCTTCGTGGCCGCGTTACCTGCGGTGATCGCGCGCGAGCGGGCGCCGCTGCTCACTGCGACGGCGGGCTGCGATTCCCCGGCGGCGACCACAAGCGCGTCGGACATCGAAGGAGCCGACGCAGGGGCGACGGGCGCAGCGGCAGATGCTGTCGCCCCCGCACTATTGCTCGCCACCCGCGCCGGCGTCGGCGCGGACGTGGACGATGAGGCAGGGGTGACGGTCGACGCCACCTCGACCACCGCGGCGGCGGCCGGAGCCGCAGGCGCCGGCGTGGCGACCCTCGGGGCCACGAGCCGGGTGCGGACGCCCACGAGGGCGAGCGCGATCAATCCGGCCACGGCGAAGTATCGCGTGCGATCACCCACGGTCGGCCCCCAAGAACTCGACGATACCGGCGGTCACACCTCGCGCGAGCGCCTCGCGGGCACCCTCGTCCTGGAGCATGGCCGCGTCGGCCGGACTGCTCACGAAGAGGAGCTCAGCGAGCGCGCCCGGCATCTCCGTGGCTGGGCTGCTGATGCTGGGCTGGTCCGGCGCCATGCCCAGCGCCTCCGGTGTCCCACCTCGACGGTACACCTCATCGCGTGTCATCACGCGGGGCGAGCCAAGGACGAAGAGCGGGAAGCAGCGGCCCTGGAACATCTTCAAGCAGCTGTCGTCGATCGCGGCGCGCGGGATATCGGCATAGCCGCCTGCACGCAGTTCGCGGCCGATGCCGGCGAAGATCGCGGACGCCAGCACACGATTCCGCTCGGCGAAGGGACGCGCGCTGTTGTAGTACACCTCGTACCCGCGGACGCTCGTGTCGCCAAGCCCGTTCGAGTGGAGCGACACGAACGCATCCGCGTGCGCCGCGTTCGCGATCTCGATGCGCGCCTGCAGGTCGAGGCGGGTGCCGTTGTAGCCCAGCGGCTGCGGCGTCCCGTCCGGCGCGCCCGCGCGCGCATCCGTGGTGCGCGTCATCACCACCTCGATGCCCTGCGCACGCAGGAGGCGCGCCACGCGCCAGGCCATCTCGAGGTTGGAGTCCTTCTCCACGATGCCGTTTGCGGCTGCGCCGCTCTCATCCGCGGCGTGCCCCGGGTCGATCGCGACGACCTTCGGCCGCGCGGTCGTGGACGCAGCGGCCGGGGTGGGTGCTGGCGCCGCCACCTCGGGCGTCGCCGCCGAGGCGATGCGCGGCGCGGGGCTCGACGTGGCGCCGCAGCCGGCCGCGAGCAGCGTCAGACCCAGGAGCGCGAACGCTGCCGTCGCGGAACCGCGGAAGGCGGTGCGGATGTTCCGTGCCAGCGGAGTCACGTCCCGCTCGAATCGCGGTCACTCGCAACGACGCCCGGCGTTGCCGGCCATGACCAGGAGGCGAAGGCCCAGCGCAGCAGCGCGAGGCTGTCGCCGGTGCGGTCGGTGGAGCGCAGCAGCACGATGTACACGCGGTGACCGTCGCGCACGACCGACCCCACGATCGTCTGCTGGGCCGTCCGCGTGTAGCCGGTCTTGACCCCGTCGACGCCTGCGATGCGCCCGTAGAGCGGGTTCAGGGTGCCCAGGTGGTAGGTGTTGATCGCGCCCTGCACGGTGATCGCCTGCGTGTTCGCGATGTCGCGGAAGTCCTTGCGCTGCATGGCGGTGCGAGTGAGCAGCGCGAGGTCATACGCGGAGGTGTAGTGACCGGACGCGTCGAGGCCATGCGGGTTGGCGAAGTGCGTGTCCTCCATGCCCAGTTCCGCCGCACGCCGGTTCATCAAGTCGACGAAGTCGGGCGTGCTGCCGCTCACGGCCTGCGCGATGGCGAGCGCGGCATCGTTGCCGGAGGGAAGCATCAGCCCGTAGAGCAGCCCCTGCATGGTCAGCCGCTCACCGGGCACGAGCCCCATGACCGTGCTGCCGCGCATCGTGCGGCTGTCGACGCTGACATCGACCGTGGCATCGACGTCGCCATGCTCGAGGGCGAGCAGCGCCGTCATGATCTTCGTCAGGCTGGCGGGCGACAGCCGGGCGTGCGGGTCCTTCTGGTAGAGCACCGAGGCGCTTGCCTCGTCGAGGATCACGCCGCTCCAGGCAGCGACCTCGGGGGGCGGAGTCGTCGAGGCGATCTGTGGCGCCGGCCCCCACGTCGCAAGCGTGGCCGGACGGACGACCGGCGCGCCGCCTGACGGGGACGGCTGCGTGCTGACGATGGACGATGAGGCCGCGGACGCGGCGGGCACGGCAGTCGGTGCCGACCGCGCAGAGGTCGCGGTGCGCGGGAGCGCGACAGCAGCAGCCGCCACGAGCAGGATGCCCGCGAGCGCGACCGTCGTCGCTCGATACCAGTGTGTTCGGAGCCTGCGCCCCACAGACCACCCGCCGATTCCCCGCCAGGGGTGTGCCGCGTATCGACTGCAATCAGTGAACACGAACCGCGGGCGATTTGCATCATGCGACGTCGCTGCGGGCCCCCGGGCGCGTGTTATTCTGGTGGAGATACCAGCACACGGGGTGGTCGGGCGGAGCCCGGCCTGAGATCAGACCCGCGAACCTGATCCGGGTAATGCCGGCGAAGGGATGTGCGTACGGGACGGCCCTCGGCCGGCCGCCACGCCACAGTCACGCGATCCGCTCCTCGCCCCCGATGTCCCGCGTCGCCGCGCTCGAAGAGGAGCCACCGCATGACCGACTTCGCCGATTCCACCCCGGCACCCCGCTGGCCGCGACGGCGCGTGCTGTCGATGGGGATGTACGGCATGGCGGCGGCGGCACTGGCGGCGGTCGGCTGCAAGAACGACGGCCGACCGGGCGGAAGCGGCGGCATGGACACCATCCGGCTGGCGCTGGACTGGACGCCGAACACGAACCACACCGGCTTCTTCGTGGCTGAGAAGCAGGGCTGGTACCGCGAAGCGGGGATCGCCTTCGACGCGCTGCCGTACGCCTCCTCCTCGCCCGAGGTGCTCGTGGGGGCCGGGCGTGCGGAGTTCGGCATCTCGTTCGCCGACTCCATCGTGTTCGCGCGTGCGGCGGGCGAGCCGGTGGTGTCCGTCATGTCGATCCTCCAGCACATCGCAGCGGTGATCGCCGTGAAGGCCGACCGGAACGACATCAAGTCGCCGAAGGACCTCGACGGGAAGGTCTACGCGGGCTTCGGCGGTCCGGCCGAGGGCCCGGCGCTGCAGACGGTGATCAAGAACGCCGGCGGCCGGGGCGTCTTCGACACGGTGTCGCTCAGCACCGGCGCATACGAGGCGCTGTACGCGGGCAAGGCGGACTTCGCCGTGCCCTTCCTGACCTGGGAGGGCATCGAAGCGGACCTCCGCAAGCAGCCGCTGAAGTACTTCGCATACACGGACTACGGCTTCCCGGACCACTACGACTGCCTGATGATCGGCAACGACCAGTGGATCGCGCGGCACCCCGACCTCGCGAAGCGCTTCGTACAGGCGACCGTCCGAGGCTTCGCATACGCGGCGCAGCACCCGGACGAGGCCGCGAAGATGCTGATGGACGCAAACCCGGGAGCGTTCACGCTGCCGGAGCTGCCCCTGCGGAGTGCGCGCCTCCTCGCCGAGAAGTACTACCTCGACGAGCAGGGGAAGTTCGGCACGCAGACGCTGGCGAAGTGGAGCGCCTATCCCCGCTTCCTGTACCAGGCGGGGATCCTCGCCGACGGGAGCGGCAAGTCGCTCAAGCAGGAGCCCGACTGGTCCACCCACTTCACGAACGCGCTGCTGTAGCGCGCTGCGTCGAGGCGCCATGCACGCTCTTCCCACCGCCGCACGCGAGCAGGCCGGTCGCGTCCTCAGCGTGGGGGCGTTCGTGGCCACGCTGCTCATCGTCTGGGAGACGTACGTGCGCGTCTCCGGCATCCACCCGACGATCCTGCCCGCGCCGACGCGCGTGCTGTCCGAGGGGTGGCGCTTTCGCGACCTCATCTGGCTGAACATGCTCCCCACGCTGGGCGAGACGGCCGTCGGCTTCGTCGCCGCCGTCGTCGTGGGCACGACCTGCGCGATCGCCATCGACTTCTCGCAGGCCGTGCGGCGCACGCTCTACCCGGCGCTCGTCGCCTCGCAGGCGATCCCACTCGTCGCGATCGCGCCGCTCCTCGTGGTGTGGTTCGGCTTCGGGCTGGCGCCGAAGGTGATCGTCGTGGCGCTCGTGACGTTCTTCCCGGTGACCGTCGGCTGGGTCGACGGCTTCGCTGCCGCCGAGCGCGGCGCGACGAACCTATTGCGCTCGATGGGCGCGGGCCGCTGGCAGGTGTTCCGCCTCGTGCGGCTGCCCGGCGCGCTGCCGGCGTTCTTCTCCGGACTGCGCATCGCGATCACCTACGCGGTCGTCGCGGCGATCTTCGCCGAGTACGTCGGCGCGAGGCGTGGCCTCGGCATCTTCATGCAGCAGCAGCAGAACTCGTTCCGCACGGACCTCGTGATCGCGGCAGTCGTCGTGACGGCCGTACTGAGCATCGCGCTCTTTGCCGCGACCGCCGTCGTCGAGCGGCTGGTCATCCCCTGGCACTACGCGACGAGGCAGCGCACGTGACTGCCGCCACCTCCACACCGCGCCTCGACGTGCGCGACCTGCGCAAGGCGTACCCCGGCACCGGCAGCGTCCTCGACGGCGTCTCGCTCGAGGCGCGCCCCGGTGAGTTCGTCTCCGTCATCGGGCCGAGCGGCAGCGGCAAGAGCACGCTCTTCAATATCGTCGCAGGCCTCGAGGCACCCGACGGGGGCGAGGTACGCGTGGACGGCGCGCTCGCGACCGGCCGCATCGAGGACTGCGCGTACATGCCGCAGCAGGACCTGCTGTTCCCCTGGCGCACCATCCTCGACAACACGACGCTCGGGCTCGAGGTGCAGGGCGTGCCGCGCGGGGAGGCGCGCGCGCGCGCAGCCGCGCTGTTCCCGCGCTTCGGGCTCGCGGGGTTCGAGGCCGCCTACCCGCACGCGCTCTCCGGCGGGATGCGGCAGCGTGCCGCGCTGCTGCGGACGGTCGTGCAGGGCCGGCCGATCGCGCTGCTCGATGAGCCCTTCGGGGCGCTCGACGCACTGACGCGGCTCGAGATGCAGACGTGGCTCGCCGAGGTGCAGGCGGAGTTCGGCTGGACGGTCGTCCTCGTGACGCACGACGTGCGCGAGGCGGTGCTGCTCTCTGACCGCATTTATGTCATGACACCGCGCCCGGCGAGCGTCCGCGCGACGGTCGAGGTGACGCTGCCGCGCCCGCGGACCCCCGCCGCGCTGGGCGAGCCGGCCTTCATCGAGGCCGAGCGGCGCGTCCTCGCCGCCCTCCAGCTCGGGCCAGCCCTAACCGCGGCCGAGGCTGGACGGTGAGCGCCGCGCGCGGGTAGGGTTGTTGACGCGGCGGGCATGGACGAAGGCATCGTGCGCGATCGATCGACCTCGAGGTCCGCTGCGGCGCGTTCCGCGCACCTCCTCTCCCTGTCCCTCCTGACGCTCCTAGCGGCCACCGCGCTGATCGCATGCTCGCGCGCGAGCGCCGCGTCCGTGCAGGTCATCGGGCCATCCGGCTCCGCCCCCTCGACGCCCGGGAAGGCCACGGCCGGCCCCCCGCCCCTCCTGCCCGTCCCCGCGGCCCCCGCGCCGAAGCAGATCAACCCGACGGCCGCCCCGAAGGTCGGTGCCGCCTCCGCCGTGGTCGTCGACGACGCCTCGGGCGCGGTGCTCCTCGACCTCGACGCGCACCGGCAGTTGCAGCCCGCGAGCCTCACGAAGATCGCGACCGCCGCGCTCGCCATCGACCGGGGCAAGCTCGACGAGACCGTCACGGTCGGCATCGATTTCGACGCGCCCCAGCTGGACGACGCGAGCGTGATGGGGCTGAAGCAGGGTGACCGCTTCACGCTGCGCGACCTGCTCTACGGCCTGATGCTGCCCTCCGGCGCCGACGCGGCAATCGCCATCGGCCGCACGATCTCCGGCAGCGATGAGGCCTTCGTGAAGGACCTCAACGCCTTCATGCCGACCATCGGCCTGCGCGACAGCCACTTCATCGACCCGCACGGCCTCGGCGGCCCCACGCACGTCTCCTCCGCCTACGACATCGCGATGCTGTCGCGCTACGCGATGCGCCAGACGCTCTTCGCGAACATCGTGAAGCAGCGCACATGGAAGGCCGTCGGATCGAGGACGATCCAGGTCTACAACACGAACGACTGGGAGTTCGACTACCCCGGCGGCGACGGCGTGAAGACCGGCTTCACCGAGCAGGCGGGCGCGACGCTCTCGGCAACGGCAAGCCGCGCCGGACATCGCCTCTTCGTGACCGTGTTCAACTCGAACAACCGCGATGCGGACACGACCGCGCTGATGGACTGGGCGTTCAACACGTTCTGCTGGAACGACGGCCAGTTGGGCTGCGTGCCGCAGGGTGCGAACTCGGTCGCCTCAGGGCGCTAGTACGCGGTCAGGGTTGGCAACGGAACCCAGAAACCGCCATCGCCCACCTGGGGCAGGGACCCCAATGCCTGGGCGGTGCCGTTCTCGACATCGATGATGACGACGCCTGGCGGCCCAGAGGCAAAGCTCACCGCAGCAACGTTCGTTTCGTTGAGCCACTGCACACGGAACGAATACCGCGGGAGCTCCCAGCGGCGTTGCACCTTCATCTTGTCGGCAATCCAAAGCCAATTCCCGGACGCGGTTGCCGGAACTCCCGTCAGTGCGTATCGACCTTCCGGGGAGATCGATACCGTTTCAGCGATCTCGACCTCGGTGAGCGTGAGCCGCAGACCGTCGGGGCCTAACAAGGTGTGTGCGAAACGATCCCACCACATCCCCGCGCCGTTCACGGGTTGGATCGCTGCACCGGATGGACGGGACGGTAAGGATACTTTCCCGCCACCCCAGCGGAAGCGACTGCTGCTGTTCATGTGCTCCCCATCCCATCCACTGAGGATGGGAGTACCGTCCGCCGCGACTGAATCTAGGTAGACGAACGAGTTCTCAACGCTGGGCTCCATATCGCCAACTACCCGCCATGTATCGCCGGCGTCGTCCGAGATGAGCAGCCGGTACACGTTCGGTGCTCCGCTGCGACGGCCGTCCCGATATATCCCATGCAGTGAGAACAACGAGCTGCCTCTCCAGGCTGCGCCGACAAAGACACTCCCGTCCGGCACCACAGCCGAGCCGGGCTGCACGGATTTCACATCGACATAGCCACCGACGTTACGGACTCGCAGGAGACCTTTGCTCAAGAAGGTGACGTCGCACTGGCAGCCAGCGAAGAGAATGACCGTCGCTCCGGCTGGCGGAGGTCCTGCAGGCACTTCCCGGAGGGTCGTCGCCGACGGCGGTAACGCGCCAGGCGTAGGCGACGGAAACGATGCCACCGAGGGGCTCGGCGCAGTGGCAGCGCCGAGTGTCACGCTCGGCGTCGGTGTCGGCGGAACTCGCGGGGACGTGCACGCCGTCAGCGCAAAGACCGCGAGCAGACCGAGGACGGCGAGCCTCACGCTAGTAATCGATCCCCGGCTGGGCCTTCACGCCGGTGTGGTAGACGTGCTTCGTTTCCTTCATCTCCGTCACCGTGTCCGCCAGCTCGATGAGCTTCGGGTCCGCCTCGCGGCCGGTGATGATGATGTCGACGTCCTTGGGGCGGTTGCGGATCGTCTCGACGACCTCGTCCACCTGCAGCCAGCGATAGGTGATCGGGTAGGTGATCTCGTCGAGGACGACGAGGTCGTACTGGCCCGACATGATCTTCGACTTGGCGAGGGCCCACGCCTCGCGGGCGAGCTTGATGTCGTGCTCGATGTTCTCGGAGAGCCACGTGAAGCCGTCGCCGAGCGCGATCATCTCGATGCCCATGCGCTCGGCGGCGTAGGTCTCGCCGTAGTGCGAGTCCTTGTTCTTGATGAACTGCAGCCAGCAGATCTTCCAGCCTCGACCCCACGCGCGCATGGTCACGCCGAGGGCCGCCGAGGTCTTGCCCTTGCCGTACCCGGTGTTCACGAGGACGAGCGAGTGCGTCTTGGGGAACAGCCCCTTCCACTTGCCGAGGCGCTGCTCCACCGGCCCGTGCTTGGTGATCTCGTCGTCCGGGGCTGGTGCGGGGGTCGGGTCCTGGTTGGTCACGCGATGCTCCGGCGTCGAGGCCTCAGGTCGGGAGAACTGAGCGTATCCTAGATGTTGCGGCGCCTCCCACGTGTATGGCGCCTCGCGGAATCGGAGCCCTCGTGAGCCCCACAATCATCGTGCTCGGCGTCGTCATCGTGCTGGCGGCGCTGCTGTTCAGCCTCTACAACGGCCTCATCCGCCGCCGCCTCCAGGTGGACGAAGCCTGGGCCCAGATCGAGGTGCAGCTCAAGCGCCGCCACGACCTCATCCCCAACCTCGTCAACGCGGTGAAGGGGTACATGGGCTTCGAGCAGGACCTCCTGACGAAGGTGACCGAGGCGCGCGCCAATGCAGTCACCGCGGGTGCGCAGGGACCGGTGCAGTCCGCGCAGGCGGAGAACGCCCTCACGGGTACGCTCCGCTCGCTCTTCTCGGTCGTGGAGAACTACCCCGACCTGAAGGCGAACACGAACGTCGCCTCCCTGATGGAGGAGCTGTCCACCACCGAGAACCAGATCGCCTTCTCGCGGCAGCACTACAACGCCACCGTCATGCAGTACAACACGGCGATCTCCACCGTGCCCGCCGTGCTCGTGGCGGGGATGCTCGGCTTCTCGAAGAAGGAGTTCTTCGACGCCGGCCCCGAGGCAGACGCCGTGCCCGAGGTGAACCTGCGCTAGGTCAGGCCCGGCACTCCTCATGGCATCAACGACGTTCTACGACGAGCAGGCGACGAACCGTCGCATGTCGTGGCTGCTCATGCTGAGCGTCGCGGTGCTCCTCGGCGCCCTCGGGTTCGCGATCGGCTACAGCACGACGGGCGACCCGTGGGGCGGGCTCTGGATCACCGCGGGCACGGTGGCCTTCGCAGTGCTGCTCTCGCTGGGCTCGTACTACGGCGGCGATAGCCTCGTCCTCGCAGCGTCGCAGGCACAGCAGGTCGATGCGACCTCGCAGCCACAGCTGATGAACGTCGTGCAGGAGATGGCGCTCGCGGCAAACGTGCCGATGCCGAAGGTCTACATCATCCCGGACACCGCGCCGAACGCCTTCGCGACCGGCCGCGACCCGCATCACGCCTCGATCGCGATCACCGAGGGGCTCCTGGAGAAGCTCGACCGCGAGCAGCTGCAGGGCGTGATCGGCCACGAGATGGGCCACGTCCGCAACCTCGACACCCGTTACATGCTGCTGGTCGGCGTCCTCGTCGGCGGGATCGCCCTGCTCGCGGACATGTTCCTGCGCTACACGTTCTGGTTCGGCGGCGGTCGCCGCCGTTCGGACGACCGCGAGGGCGGCGGCGGGCTGCAGGTGATCATGATGGTGGTCGCCGTCGTGCTCGCGATCCTCGCGCCCATCGCGGCCCGCCTCGTACAGCTCTCCGTGAGCCGCCAGCGCGAGTACCTCGCGGACGCGACCTCGGTCGAGTTCACCCGCAACCCGGTCGGCCTCGAACAGGCGCTCGCGAAGATCGCGACGGACACCGAGGTGCTCGAGGTCGCGAACCGCTCGACGCAGCACCTTTACATCGTGAACCCGATCAAGAAGTTCGAGTCTCGCGCGGCCGGCCTGATGTCGACCCATCCGCCGATTGTCGACCGCATCGATCGGCTGCGCCTCCTGCGCGGCGGCCAGCCGCTTACGGACGACGAACGCCGCGCCCTCGGCGGCCTCGACTAGCGGCTTGCACGCCCCGACGGTCCGCCTGGCGCTGGCCGTCGGGGCCCTGTGTGGACTGCTGGTTGTCGGATGCACGCGCACACCCGCGGCGACCGCGCCGTCCTCGGAAGAAGCCGCAGCAACCTCGACCGCTGGCCGGGCGGCGGGAGACGAGGTGCGGCTGCGGCTCATCCGCTCCGTCTTCGGCACGGACGCGCGCCTGCCCGACGCAGGCGATTCGAACCCGCCCTACAACGCCACCGCCGTCGCGCTGCGCTACCCCGACCGCGAACTATGGATCGCCACGACATCCGGGACGCGCGTCTACGACGGAGCGACCGGCCGCGCGCAGGTTGCCGCGCTCTACGAGCCTCGCGGCGGCGAGTGGACCGAGGTCGCGCGCCAGCCCCTCGCCTCGACACCCGTCGCGACGGCGATGCATCAACTCGCCGGCCCCGTCCTGCGTGACACCGTCGCGTGGATCGCCGTCACGGGCGCGACCGCCGCGAAGGGCGGGACGTACGAGATGCTCCGGTTCGACGGCAAGGCGCTCACCTCGAGCTTCTGGTGGTACAGCCCACGTCCGCAGGCGGGCACTGAGGCGGACCTGGACGGTGACGGCGTGCCCGAGGTGATCCTCGATGCGTCCGATCCGGGCGTGCTCTGCGCGACGTGCGGCGTCCTCGACATCTCGGAAGTCGTGTACCGCTGGGTGAACCGCGAGCTCGTCCCGGTGCAGCTCGCGCCGCTGCCGGGCCTCGCGGCGACCACGCCCGGCACGACATCGGTCGCGGGAAGCGTGGCGCGCGCGATCGCCCTGGCGAACGCGGGCCTCTGGACCGATGCGGCCGCGGCGATGTCGACTGCGCGCGCCGCGGCACCGAGCAGCGAGGACGTGCGCTGGATGGCGATCGTGATCGACCACGTCGCGGCCGCGCGTGCGAAGCAGGCGGGATCGAGCGCGCAGCCGCTGCTGACGGAAGTCCTTGCGGGCGACTACGCCGCCGCCACCGCGCGGATGCGCCACCTCGAGCCCGCCGAGGCATTCGCAACAGACGGGCCGCTGGTGACGCGGACCGCCGCGGACGGCCGCGCCGCCGCGCTCGGCGCTGCGCTCGTGCAGGCCTCGGCGCGAGCGATCGGAGCCCGGCCTGAGCTGGTCGATGCCTACCTTGTGCGGGCGCTGGGCGAGTACCTGCGCGATCCGAAGGACCTCGCACCCGCGCTGGCGGATGCGAGTCGAGCCGCTGCCTCCGGCGACGCATTCGCGCGGAGCGCGGTCATCCTGCTGAACGGCCGGAACGCGACTCCCCGCTAAGAGTTGGGCTCGGGGGAGCCTGCGGCACGCATTACGTGGAGATCGCCCGGCGGCAGCTCCAGCGTCCATGTCCGCTGCTGCGCCACGCCGAGCACCTCGTACGGACGCGATGCGAGGTCGACCTCGACACGCATCCCATCCGCGGCATCGAGCAGCAGTGTGTGCGTCGCGCCGTACGCGTGCTCCTCGACCACCGTCGCCTCGAGGCTGTTCACGGCGCCGGTGTCGACCGCGCTGCCGCGGCGCAGGATCACGCGCTCGGCACGGATCGCGACGTCGACGGCGTCCCCCACGCGGAACGCCTCGGCGACCGGGACGCAGTGCCACACCCGGCCGGCGGACTCAACCTCGATGCCATCGGCGCGCACCGCGCGCACCCGTCCGCCGAACACGTTCGCGACGCCGGTCAGCTCGGCAACGCGCCTTGATGCCGGGTGCGCGAAGACCTCGTCGCGGGTGCCGTATTGCAGGACATGCCCCGCATCGAAGACCGCGAGGCGATCGGCGAGCAGATGCGCCTCGCGCAGGTCGTGGGTGACGAACAGCACGCTGAGGCCGAGCTCGTTGCGCAGCCGGACGAGCTCGGCGCGCATGTTGCGCCGCAGGGCGTCGTCGAGCGCCGAGAACGGCTCGTCGAGGAGGAGCAGGCGCACGTCGCGCGCGAGCGCGCGCGCCAGGGCGACGCGCTGCTGCTGCCCGCCGCTCAGCGTCCCCGGGCGGCGGTCGTCGAAGCCCGCCATGTCGAGGAGCGACAGCACCTCCGAGGCGCGCCGGCGGCGTTCCTCGCGCGTCCCGCGCACGCCGAACTCGACGTTCTCGCGCACCGTCAGATGCGGGAACAACGCCAGATGCTGCACGACGTACCCGACGCCGCGCTCCTGCGGCGGCACGTCGATGCCCGCAGCGGCGTCGAACACCACGCGTCCATCGATGACCACGCGTCCGGCGTCCGGCCGCATCAGCCCGGCTACGGATTGGAGCGTGACGCTCTTCCCCGAGCCGGAGTGCCCGAAGAGCACCACCGTCTCGCCGGCGGCGGCGAACGCCACGTCGAGGTTGAACGCACCGAGGCGACGGTGAACATCGACCTCGATCACGCTGCGCGCTCCCGGCTCAGCAGCCCATGCATGACAACAAGCAGCGCGAGCGCGACGGCGAGGAGCACCGCTGACAACGCGATCGCGCCCGTGAGTCCGGCGTTCGACTCGAAGGCAGAGATGATCGCGAGCGGCATCGTCTGGGTGCGGCCCTCGAACGACCCGGCGAAGATCAGCGTCGCGCCGAGCTCGCTCAGCGCGCGCGTCCAGCAGAGCACGGCGCCCGAGACGAGCGCGGGCCGCGCGAGGGGAAGCGTCACGCGCCAGAACGTCCGCAGCGGCGAGACACCGAGTGTCGCCGCCACCTGCTCGTACGCGGGGTCCACGGACTCGAACCCCGCCTGCAGCGCGCGCACCAGGAATGGTGCGGCGACGAACAGTTGCGCGAGCACGACCGCGGTCGTCGTGAACGGGGTCTGACCATGGGCACGATCTGGATCGCCACC
>CAIXBH010000145.1 GCA_903917615.1 uncultured Chloroflexota bacterium
CCTCCCGCACCGGGAGGGGGCGGGGGGGTGGGCCGCCCCCGCGCAGTCCTCGACCCTTCGAGGACGCGCGGGCACGCGCTTGACTGCCTCGCTGGAGCGGCGACACTGGGGGGAGAACGGGAGCATTCATGACGCTTGATCAGCCCACCGACGCCGACCGCTCACGCGCCTCGGCGAAGAACATCGAGAAGATGTGGAAGTACGCGCGCGGCTTCGCGGAGAAGTCGGGCACGCAGCTCCACCCCCACCCCGAGATCACCGAGTTCCTTGTGATCGGGCTGGCGAAGCACATCGACGAGCTCGGGCGGCCGCTGTGCCCGTGCAACTTCTACGAGGACAAGGTCGCCGAGGCGAAGTCGTCCGAGTGGATCTGCGCCTGCGACGAGATGCAGCGCTACAAGTACTGCCACTGCCTGCTCTTCGTGAACAAGGACGGGCTCCCCATCACGGAGTACCTGCCCGAGGGCCACGAGGGCCGCGAGGCCTACGGGATCATCAAGGACGAGCACCCCGACAAGGGGCGCGCCCTCGGCCGCCTCGAGGAGAAGCAGGGCCGCGCGATCACGAAGAAGACCGCCGAGGAGTAGCCTGCGCATCTCGCACGGAACGAACAGGGCCTCCCGTCGGGAGGCCCTGTTGCATGTCTACGGCGGTTCGAGGCTAGGACGCGGGGTGGGACTCCTGCCCGCTTGAGGTGTGGGTGACGATGTCGCCGTCGATCCACTCGGGGTCTTCCTCGAGCAGGGCGCGCATGCGCAGGTACCACTCGTGCTGACCCGGCAGGGCCGCGTTGGCGCGGTAGCCCTCCTCGTCGCTCCAGACGACGGCCAGCCACATCTCGTTCGGGTCGCGCTGCGTGCGGTAGACGGTCGTGGACACCCAGCCCTGCATTCGAGCGGAGCCGGGCACGTTGTTGGGCTTCAGCGCCTGCGCCCACGCCATGAGCAGCGGCTCCGCTCCCGGCTTCACCTTGAGGCGTGCGATGGTCCCGAACATGCGTGGCTCCTCTGCTCGACGTTGTGCCGGTGGAATGTACGGCAGTCGCGCCCGCGATGCTACGCGCCTGCGCCGCAGCCTCCGATAGACGCGGAAGGGGGAGGCCGTAGCCTCCCCCTTCCCGTCCCTCCGGGCGTGTGCTGATGCAGGTACGCCGTGGCGGGCGGCTCGGATCTCCGCGCCGGGTGCGACGAAGGGGAGGCCGGAACCTCCCCTCCGGTGCGGTCTGCCGGCCTCGACTAGAGGTTCGGCTCCTTGGCGGCCGCGAGGCCCATCAGGCGGCCCATCGTGAGGATGGGGCCAGTCTTGCGGTGCGCCCGGCGCCAGCCCACGAAGGCGGCGCACTCGCCACCTGCGTAGAGGTGCGGAATCACTGGCTCCTGGTCGATGCCCACCGCCTGCACGCCGTCCCACTGCGCGGAGCGGTCCAGCACCTGGCCGCGCGAGTTGATGCGGAGACCCCCCGGAGGGGTGTGGCGGATGATGTTCATCTTCAGGCCGTAGAACGGGCCCTGTGCGATCGGGTAGAGCGGCTCGGCCTTGCCGAAGTCCTCGTCCGTGCCGGTGGCGGCGAAGCCGTTGTACCGCTGCACGGTGTTGAGGAAGTTCGCCTTGTCGATGCCCATCTTGTCGGCGAGCTCGTCGAGCGTGTTCGCGACGGCGCAGGACTTCGGGTCCAGGCCGCGGCCGCGCATCGGCTCCGGGTTCGCGATCTCGTTGACCGGCCACTTCATCTCGGCGGCCTGTGCCGCGTCTGCCACGACCCACACGTTGCGCGGGTTCGGGAGGCTGAGGAACTTCCGGATGAACGGCTCCTCCGGGTACTCCGCGGGCGGCATGCCCTGGACGTCACGCGGGATCGAGGGGTTGCGAACCGTGGCCTCGGCCTCGTTGATGTACCGGTTGCCGTCGTTCTTCACGAGGATGACGCGCTGGTAGGCGCCCTGGCGAGCCGGGATCGGCACGCCGGTGGTCTGGATGCCCTCCTCGCCCTCGATGGCGGTGAGCGACAGGCTGTACCAGATGCTGCCGTACTTCACCGGGGTGAAGCAGGCGAACGACATGTCGCTGAGCCCGCCTCCGACATCCTCGCCGGCGATGATCGCGTCGCCCATGGCGGTCATGTACGGGAGGCCGTCCGAGTACATCGCGTCGCCGACCAGGCGCGGGTCCCACGCCTTGATCAGCTGCTCGTTCGTCGTGGCGCCGCCGGCGGCGAGGACCACGGCCTTGCGGGCGCGGATGTTGATCGGGCCCGTTGGGGTGTCCACGAGGACGCCCACCACCGGGCCGTTGCCGTCCCGGTAAACCTTGCGCATGCGGTGCTTGAGCCGCGTGTCGATGCCGAGGTTCGCGATCGCCTTCTCGAGGACGGTCGTCAGCGCGAAGCCGTTCTGGCCCTGCGGCGCGCCGCCGGGGTAGTACCCGGTGGGCGAGACGCCCGCGAAGTGCGTGCGCATGACGCGGCGGTTGCCGAGGCGCCCCGCGCCCCAGTCGCCGTCCGTCAGCTGGTCGGCCCAGGTGAGGCCGAGGCGCTCCAGCCAGAGCGCCGTCTCAGCGCCGTTCTCGACGTAGGTGCGGACGATCTCCGGGATGGCCCGGAAGTCGCTCATGAGCATCTCGTCCTCGACGCCCCACTCGATGTGGTCCTCGATGCCGAGCTTCTTCTGGACGTGCGTCTCGCAGAAGAACATGAAGCCGCCGGAGCCGCGCATGAGGCCACCGAGGAAGTCGTTGTTCTCGAGCAGGATGACCTTCGAGCCCGCGTTGTGGGCTTCGATGGCCGCCGGGAGGCCGCTGTTGCCTCCTCCGACGACGACGACGTCGGTCTCGACATCCCAGTGGTTCGGCAGCGGATCAGATGGCATAGGTTCGACTCCTCCTGCGGATGGGTACTAGCGGGGGGTATAAGCACAGACGTAGTGGCTGTCAAACTTGCGGGTGGGTGATCGAGGGAGTAGCCGCCTACAGGACCGTGCTCACGTCGTCGCCGCTCGTGGTGGCGGGGTCGCGTTCCGCCGCGACGGACTCGACGGCGTCCGCGACATCCTCGAGGTGGGTCGCGCGCTGCATCTCGCGCACCTCGTCGCTGGAGTCACGGTGCAGGCCGATGTGCTGGTGGATCTCGGCGACCATGCCCACGAGCTTGCTGATCTCGCGCTCCGCCAGGATGTTCACCTGCATCTCGAGGCGGGCGCGACGGTCGGCCCGGCGTCCCTGCGCGTTCTCGCTCATGAGCACGAACACCGCGAGGATGATCGCCTCGCTGGCGAGGCAGATCGTGAGCAACGGGAACGGGAACGGGTCGGCGTGGGGCGGGCCGCCTGCGACGTTGAGGGCGATCCACGCGGCGTAGCAGACGACGTTGATCGCGAGGAACGGCAGGCTCCCCATCGCCGCCGTGATCCGGTCGACGATGCGATCCTGGAGGCGCTCCTTCTGCCGCTCCTTTGTCTCAAGGGCGGCGACCTCGCGCACCGTGGCTTCGAGGATGTGATCCGTCGTATCGACGGTGGGTTCACCGCTCCGAATCGCCATGAGCGCCCTCAATTCGCCGATGCCTGCCGGAGCACGATTCGGGTGCTCGAGGGCTCGCGTCGGTCTCGTGGGCGGCGGCCGCGACGTTGGGGCTTCCCGTGCCATTCTTGCATGACCGCGGTGATCCGGACCGGATCGCGGCCGCGGTGACCTTGCTCCCGTCGATGGGTGACGATCGGGTGTCGGCATGGTGACGTGAACGCGCCACCATCGAGGTATGACCACTGAGCCGGCGGCTGCCCCCGTGGATGCGACGATTCCGATCGTCCAGGTGCGCGACCTCGTGAAGAGCTATGTGACCGGCGAGGACACGCTGTATGCGCTCGATGGGGTGTCGCTCGACATTCAGCGCGGCGAATTCGTCGCGATCATGGGCGCATCGGGCTCCGGCAAGTCGACGCTGATGAATATCCTCGGCTGCCTCGACGTGGCGACGAGCGGCGAGTACCTGCTCGACGGCATCGACGTCGGTTCACTGACGGACGACGAGCTCTCCGAGATCCGCAACGAGAAGATCGGGTTCGTCTTCCAGAGCTACAACCTGCTGCCGCATCTGGCCGCGGTGGACGAGGTGATGGTGCCGCTCGTCTACGGCCATCTGCACGAGCGGCGCGAGCGGGCGATGGCCGCGCTGGAGCGCGTGGGGCTCGCGGACCGTGCCGACCATTCGCCGACCGAGCTTTCCGGCGGGCAGCAGCAGCGCGTGGCGATCGCCCGCGCGCTGGTGACGAACCCGACGCTGCTCTTCGCGGATGAGCCGACGGGGAACCTCGACAGCCGCACGTCCGACGAGATCGTCGGGCTGCTGCAGGAGCTGAACGAGCAGGGCGGGCTCACGATCCTCATGGTCACGCACGAGGCAGACGTCGCGGCCGGCGCGCAGCGGCTGATCCGCCTCGGTGACGGCAAGATCATCGAGGACGGGCCGGTCGAGCATCGCCGGCACCTCTCGGCCCGGGCGCCGACTCCGACCCCGTAGCGCGCTCGCGCACAGCCCAGCGAAACGGGGAGGCATCATGCCTCCCCGTTTCGTGTCTGCGTGCTGACCGGCCGCCTAGAAGGCGTCTAGAAGGTGATGACGAGGCGGCCGCGCGTGCCGTGCGCCTCCAGGCGGCGGTGCGCCTCGGCGGCCTGCTCGGGCGCGTAGGTGGCCGCGACGCGGAGGGTGATCTTGCCCGCCTCGGTCTGCGCGCGCATCGCGTCGAGGAGGTCGGCGCGGTGATCGTAGTCGCGGACGGAGGTGCGGTGGAAGGTGATGCCGCGCTCGTCGCCGGCCCAGCCGCGCACCGAGGCGAACGCGCCGCCGTCGCGGACCGCGCCGACCGCCTGCTGCGACTGGAACGAGCCGTCCGCAAGGCCGTCCACCCCGTCCGGCGCGACCTTGCGGATCTGCGCGGCGATGTCGTCCCCCCGCGGCACGACGATGTCCGCGCCGAGGCCGCGCACGAGGGCCTCGTCCGCGGGCGAGGCGTCCGCGATGACGCGCAGGCCGTCCGCCTTCGCCATCTGCACGGCGTAGCCGCCGTAGCAGCCCGCGGCGCCCGTCACGGCGATCGTCTGGCCGGGCTTCAGCGCGAGCTGGTCGAGGGACTGGCGCGCGGTGAGGCCGTTCATCGGCAGGGTGGCCGCCTCGACCAGCGAGGAGGTGGCGGGGGCCTTCGACACGGCGTCCGCCGCCAGCACGATGCTCTCGCGGTAGCCGCCGTGGCTCGCGTTGTTCACCACCATCGCAATGACCGCGTCGCCCACCTGGAGGGGCGTCGAGGTGCCCGGGCCGACCTCGTCGATGACGCCAGCGACGTCCATGCCGGGGATGTACGGCGGCGGGACGTCCTTCAGCGCTGCGGCGCGGGTGCCATTGCGCAGGTAGGTGTCCGTCGGGTTCACCGTCGCGGCGCTGACGCGGATGCGCACCTCGCCCGGGCCGGCGTGCACTTCGGGCAGGTCGACGACCTGCAGCACCTCGGGGCCCCCGAACTCCGTCAGTCCTACGCCTCGCATGTCGTCGTCCTCCTCGGCTGCATCGCGTGCGTGCCATGTCGACGCCGCGCGAGGGATGGTAGCCGATGCCGGCGCGAACGCAGAGCGGGGAGGCTAATGCCTCCCCGCTCTCGTGCGCGCGTGAGGTCGCGTGCTACGGAAGCACGACGACCTGGACGCGGAACACGCGAGCGAGCGCGGGGCACGGCTGGTTCGCTGCGCAGATGAGCCCGCCGGACGCGTTGAGGGTCGTCTGGCCGGGCGCCTTCGCCGCGAAGATGCCCTGGGAGCCTCGGACGACCGTGACGTTCACCACGCGGCTCAGGATGCTCTGGTCGACGACCGAGGCGCTCCACGAGTAGGTCTCTCCGAGTTGCAGCGAGAACGTCTCGCCCACGCGCATGGTGATCGTCTGGCCGTCGTTCGCCAGCGTGACGATCGAGGGTGACGTGGTGCTCGGCGCGACGAGGGTCACCGCCGTCAGGCCGGTGAAGTTGGCGGCGCCGGGTGCGGCCGGCGCGAACGCCCCCGCGAAGCTCGAGGTGATGAACGCGGGCGCGCCGACCGGCAGCAGCTGATAGCGGCCGGTCGCGTCCTGCACCCACACCCCGGATGCGCCAGCGCCAGCGGCGGCTGTTGCGAGCTGGTCGACCGTCCCGCCGGAGAAGACCACGAGCGCGAGCCCGAGGCTGCCGTACGTCGGAACCGAGCTGAAGCCCGGCTGAGGCAGCGGCGCGGTTTGCGCCGTTTGTGCCTCGACCGCGCGGACGCCGCCGACCGATGCGAAGAACAGCACCGCCGCAGCGATGCCGAGTGTGCCAAGACGAGACAGGTTCATGTAGACGCTCCCCACCCATGATGCGCCCTCGTGCCTAACGCACGGGGAAGGCTCATGTTTGAGACGTCATAGGAAGCGAAGGAGTTCCAGAGGGAGAAAGGGCTGGGTTGGTCGCAGCTGTTCTTCGGTGTCGGTACGGTATGCCGCCCTTGGCTGCTGTTCTCACCTGTCTCGCGTACGGAGTCCTTCTACATCTAGATAGCGCGTGACTTGAATGGAAACCTGGGCGCCTCTCAGATGTCGAAGCGCGAAAGCCGATTGCGCATCCACACATAGGCTTGCTCGATCTCTTGCATTTCGTCCTCGGTTATTGGTTTGGAATGCCCCTCGGTCTGGTGGCCTTTGTTCAGGGCTTCCATGCACATGTCGAACCGCGCCTTGTTGTTGTCGAAGATTCCTTTGAAAGATTCCCAGTGCTCGGAGACTATGTCTTGCAGATCGAGTAGGTACAGTTCGCTCATTGCGATACCGATCGCTTGACCTTCGAACAGGTCCATCCCGCGATCTCGCCGAGGCCGAAGGCCATCGGCTAAGAGCGCGCGGAGTTTCGTCTCGTCGTGTCCTGCGGCGGTCGACAACACTGCGACTATCAGACGCCTGAGTGAGGTCTCGATGGTGGTTCGCCACTCCCATACTCGGCGCAGGCTCTCGATGTCCGGTAGAGGAGGCATCTCAATCTTGATTCCGCCGGACCGGAGAGGTTGTACGGCAGCACGGAACCGGTCTCCTTGTTGGCGCAAGAACGTTCGCAGGTCGTCGATCACGAACTGATGCGACAGCGGGTCAACAATGCCGTACTGCTCGACCCGCTGCCGTTCGTGGGGGTAGGTGGCCAACCATTCGTCAATGAAGTCGCGATCTCCGGACGCGAGAACTTCGAGGAAGTTGTATTCATCGGGGTACCACCAGAGGAGCGCCGTCAAGATCTCGCGGATCGGAGCGTCGACAGCGTCGACGATGGCGCCCTCGATCGGTTCGAAGTCTTCCCAGCGCACGGACGTCAGGTGGTCTGGATGCGGATCGGGGCGCGTGACCCAAAGCTCACGGCATGCCAGGCGGATCAGGAACGGGTGTCCCCCAAATCGACGTCGAAGACTGTCGTAGGTTTCCTCTTCGAAGTCGAAGCCTGCGTATCGCCCCAGCCGCCGGACCAGTGCCCGGACGTTGTCTAGTGAGAGGGGTTCCAGGAAGTACGGCAGGGCGCCTTGGAAGATCGGATTGGGGATGCCCGAGAACTGAGCCTCTTCGAGGCACAGAGGGTTGACTCCCGATACGACGAATGTGATCCGCCCGTCGAGCATCTGGTGCGCTGCGCGGATTGCTTGCCAAAACGGTGCGTAATCCTCGCGCCAGTGTCGCCCGAGTGCCTGCTCGAGGCCGGGGGTGATCCATTCGATCTCGTCCAACTGGACCACAAGACCTTCGAACGGACCGCAGTCCAGTATCTGTTCGAGGTCGGTCATGAACTGATTCCCAGCGTTCGTGTTTGTGTAGCGCGTGGTTAGCGGAGTGCTGCGATGGAAACGTCGCAGTGCTTCGGTATTGAGGCGGCGTGTGATTTGTTCGAGCAGGAACCACCAGCGTGCAGTCTGAACGCTGGGGTTTTGGCAGTCGACCAGAGCAGCGAGAATCCGTTGTGGGTCGAGTCGCCGCTGCATCGCCAAGAGTATCGAAGTCTTGCCTGTTTTGCGGAGTCCAAAGACCCCGGAGTTCTCGTGTTGTACGCGGGCGCGGTTCACGAGTAGGTCGACTAGGGGGTCTCGGCCGAAAAAGTAGGCGTCGGATCGAATCGGCGAGGTCATCCCGAATACGTCAACTTCGGCGAGGGCGCGCGCGATCGCGTTCCTCACAAACATCGCTCCGCGTGTGGACGCGGTCAGCGCGGCTTCCGGAAGTGAGACGATGACTTTCTCGTCGGAAACGGTGCGAACGAGACTTTCGGTGAGGTCCCGATCCCCGCGGTGCACGAGGACCCCGAACGTGCGCTCCACCCGATTTCGAAACTCCGCGGAATCTCGGATCGTGTCGAATGTGGTGAGGACCCGGGCATCCGTCTCGGGATAGCTGGAGAACACGACTACGACTTCGCGCTCAAGACCGAAGCGAGTGGCGACCGACGGATGAGCCTTCGCGATCCAAACGCTCAGTCCGTTTACGCGCCGTGCGTGCGTGATGTCGAACGCTTCATCGAGCGCGTTGGCGGCCGTTCGTTCCGCTGGGTATGCCGCGAAATGAATGCTGTCAGCGTTCTGGTCGATTGCCATGGACGTTCTTTCGCGGTGCGATTGCTTCTCGATGAAATCCGGGTGTCTAGTCCGACTGATTGAACCGCATCAGTGGATCTCTGGCGCCGTGGAGGTCACTTCACCGTCACTATGCGGTGCCTGTCAAGGTTGATGGTC
>CAIXBH010000146.1 GCA_903917615.1 uncultured Chloroflexota bacterium
CGTCGCCGTGCCAAAGCGCGTCGGGGCGCGTCGTCTGCCAGCGCAGGCGCGTCTTGGTGGCGCCCTCCTCCTTCCTCTGCGCGAGGCGCGCGAGGCCCGATTGCCGATAGAGCCGGCGGAGCGTCGCCTCGCCGACGTCGCCTTCGGCCATGCGTCCGTCGGCGACGAGCGTGCGCAGTATCAGCGGCACCGAGGCGCTCGGAAACTCGCGCCGGATGTCGAGGAGCAGCTCGCGCAACGCGGGGCCGAGGTCGCGACCGCGCCCCCGATCGCAGCGCGGTGACGGTTGCAACGCCTCGAGCCCGCCCTTCTTGTAGGCGTAGAGCCAGCGCTGGAGCGTCGGCACCGAGAAGGTCCTCGTGCGCTCGGCCTCTGGCGGTCTGTGGCACTCCTCCGCGATCCGCCGCAGCGCCTGCGCGAGCTCGCCGTGCGTGAGCGAGTCGCGCGTCGCGAGTGCGCCGATGATGCCGTGGCGGAAGACCGCCACGCGCTCTCTGTGATCGCGGGCGCTGATGCCCGTGGGTGTCGTCATCGAGATGGCCTTTCCCGCGGGCAACACGAAGCCCGCGCAGGCCGAGTCGTCGCTGACGAGGCTGCCGAAGGGAGCGATCCGATGTGGTGGGACGTGCACTCTGCGGCGAGCCGCGCGTGATGGGCCTCACGAATCCGACGACGACATGACCCCCGCAAAGACGCGATCCTCGAAGCTCGCGCTTCGAGCGTTGCTCCCCGACGCCTCCGCGAGGACCGCGGCGACGCGCCCGGCGAGCGCGCGGTCGGCGAGCTCGGAGACGCCGCGAATCCACCGAATGAGCTTCCCCGCCGCGATCGCGCGCAGCCACCGACGCGGCGACGCCCACCCCGACTCGAAGGTCGTACCCGGCGCGTAGCGGGCGCGGAGCTGCTCGGCGCGCACGCCGTCGGCCGCGCCGGCGAGCACCAGCGCGATCGTCGCGAGCGTGTACCGCCTCCACGGACCGAGATCGCGCGGCACGACCAGCATGACGCAGCCGCAGATCTGGCACGCGTAACGCCGACCCTCGACCGAGATGCTCACCGGCCGCTCACGGGGGCCGTGCACGCCCATGACGTGGCGGTCGCGCCCGCCGTGCCCGTGGACGACGAGCGGGCCTCCTACGGGCCGGCTCGCGCGGGCGCAGCCCACGCAGTGCACCGGGCGGACCTCGTCCGCCGTGGGCGGCGGTGCACCCAGGTCTTGATGTCGATCCGACTTCGGATCACCCTCGGAGAGCTTCGAGTCGTCCTCAACTCCGACTCGGAGCATGACGGGGAGCGCGTGTCCGCCAAGACTTTGCGCGCTTCCCGTCGCCTATTTCAGGCCCCGACGTGGGCTGCTCCGTCCTCACGGACGACGGCTACGACGGCGCGTTGCGGGCGCCGAAGATTCGACAGAAGGGGCGCACTACGCGCGGATCGGCGCCCGACCGGGGGCGAGGCGCATCGGCTCCGCGACGGCGGCGGCGGGCGCGATGGCCATCACGCTTCTGGGCGCAGATCCGCAGCGAGGGCGTCAACTACGGGGCGCGGTAACAGTCGATCCACGCGCCGCAGAGCGCGCGGCGGAGTCGGTGGCCGCGCCGACACCGCCGGCGAGCACGGCGGTCGGCAAGGACGCGACGCTGGGATTGCCTGGAGGCGGCGACAAGACCGGCGTCTC
>CAIXBH010000147.1 GCA_903917615.1 uncultured Chloroflexota bacterium
AAGATCTCCGCGGCGTTGGCGTAACGGATGCGATGCTTCTGGTCCTCGTTCAGCCCGGACTTCTCGAAGACCTGCTCCAGGTGCTCGACGTGCATCGCGATCTCGTCGCTGCCGCAGTCGGAGCCCCAGGTCAGTTTCTCGACGCCGATCTCGTAGCCCACGAGGCGCCGCTCGACCGCGTGGCGCTCGATGGTGTCGCCGCCGGACATGTCGAGGAAGACGTTGTGGCGCCAGCGCGTCACGGACGCCGCCTGGTCGTAGTTCCCGGTGCCGCCCATGTGCGCACCGATGAGCTTCAGGTTCGGGAAGTTGTTCGCGATCGTGTCCATGTGGAACGGGCGCATGCGCATCGCGGACGTGTCGCGTGGCTGCATCCGCCCCATCCGGCGCATCCGCTGGAACGTCTCGGCGGCCTTTGCGTCGCGTCGCGGGTGCATGATCGAGTAGTCGACGCCGCCACCGATGACGCCCATGTGCATCAGGATCGGCATGCCGAGTTCCTCGGCAGCCTGGTAGACCGGGAAGTACTTGTAGTCGTCGTACGCGCGGCGCACGCCGATCATCTTGAGGCCCTTGTAGCCCTGCTCGAACAGGTGCTGGATGTCGCGGCCGCTCATCTCCTCGGGGTCGACGACCGCCGAGGGCACCCAGAGGTCCGGGTGCCGCTTCGCGTACTCCAGGCACTCCTCGTAGGAGGGGCCCGGCCGCGGCCCGCCCATCCGCCCGCCCGAGAGGAGGTTCGCTTTCACCACGCCCGAGGCGCGCAGCGCGTCGGCGCGCTCATCGAGGAGCTTCGCGTAGTCCGGCTCGCCGTCCCCGTCGAAGTTACGCGGGAAATGGCAGTGGACGTCCCAGATGTCGGACATGACGCGCTCCTCGGATCGGGTGCCCGCACCGCCGGAGGGGCGGGCGTCGGGCCAGCGCGGATCGTACAGCAGCGCTCTCGCTAGGGTCGTCGCGCGGTCTGTAGTGAGCGCGTCTCGAAGCCGAGCCGCTCCCAGAAGGCACGGGCCGGCCCGTTCCGCACGAGGATCCCCGCCTCCACTTCGTAGGTGCCGCGCTCCCGATGCTCGGCGAGCAGCGCATCGACTGCGGCAGATCCCACGCCGCGGCGTCGATGCTGCGGCGTGACGTAACACTCGGAGATGGTCGCCACGCTGCGGCGATCATCGGGCCAGTCGGGGAGCGTCAGGATGATCAGCAGCCCGGCGTGCTCGCCGTCGTCGAGGATCCAGAGCAACTCCTGTCCGTCGAGGTCGGCACGGATGGCTTCCTCGTACTGGGAGGCGTCCCACGCGTCCTCGCCCGTGCGCGGGTCGAACGTGTCCATCTCGTCGTGGTAGTCGCGGAGCATGGCGAAGAAGGCGTCGAGGTCGCGCTCCTCGACCGGGGCGAGCGTTACGGCCATGTGAGCGGCACCTCCAGCAGCGAGTGGATCGTGCGGACCCCCTCGGGAAGGTCGGTGCGGTGGTCGCGGTCGAGGAAGACCGCGTGCAGCCCCGCGTCCTGGGCGCCATAGACGTCGGCGGTGATGCTGTCGCCCACCATCAGCGCCTCATGCGCCTCGACGCCCGCCTCGCGCAGTGCGTCCCGGTAGATCTCCGGATGCGGCTTCCGGTAACCGGCACGTGCGCTGGTGACGACGCCCGCGAACATCGATCCGAGGTCCAGCGCGTCGACGATCTCGGGCAGCTCCCACAGGTGGTTCGAGATGATGAGGGCACGGGTGCCCGCCGCCGCGATCCTCGCGAGCGCGGGGCGGGCGTCGTCGAAGAGCCGGAAGCGGCTCGCGTCGGCCTCCAGCGTGGCCGCGCGCTCGGCCGCGGCGCGCAGCGTCGCATCGTCCACCTGCGCGCCCGCGTCGCGCATGCGCTGCATCGCGATCGCTACGCGCACTTCGCGGAATGCCGCCGCGGAGGTGGACGCGTCCGGGTGGGCGACGCCCTGCGGCGTCAGCCACGGGTCCCACGCGCGATCCACGCCCGGCGAAGCCAGGGCGGCCTCCGACAACTCGATGCCCGCGTCCCGCGCCGCCTCGGCATAGGTCGCCCAGTGCGTCGGGTGCATGTACGCGAGCGTGCCGTCGAAGTCGAAGCAGATGAGGCGCAGCTGTGCCATGACGACACGATATCCCGGGCTAGGCGGTGACGGGGACGCGTCCGCCGGCAAGCAGCGTGAGCAGCCCCTCGATGGCCTGCAGCCAGTGCGGGCCGAGTGCGGCCCGGTCCATCCGCAACTGCGCGCGTCCCACACGCACGCCACGCGGGAACGCCGGGAGTTGTCGGCTCGTGAACGCCTGCCGGTCGGCCGAGCCGATGACGACCTCGCCCTCCTCGACGCGGATCGAGGCCACGCCGGCGGCGTTCCCCAGCAGCCGCAGCCGCACGACGGCGAGGAGTTGGGTGAGGGCCTCCGGCAGGTCGCCCAGGCGGTCTTCCGTCTCCTGCGCGAGCGCCTCGACGTCCGCGATGGTGCGCAGGCCGGCGACCCGCTGGTACAGCGCGAGGCGTCCTTCGATGTCGGGGATGTACGACTCCGGGATGAACGCGGCGAGCGGCAGGTCGATGATCACCGCCCGAAGGGCGTCGCGTGTCTCGTGCGCGAGCGGCTCCGGCGCGCGGTGCTCATGCGACGCGCGCAGCTCCTCGACCGCCTCCGCGAGCATCTCCGTGTACAGGTCGAAGCCGACGGTCGCGATGCTGCCGCTCTGCTCTGCGCCCAGCAGGTTCCCGGCGCCGCGGATCTCGAGGTCGCGCAGCGCCACCTGGAAGCCGGAGCCGAGCTCGCTTGCCTCGAAGATGGTGGCGAGGCGCTGCTGCGCCACTTCGTTCAGGGCGCGGTTCTTGGGGTGCATCAGGTAGGCGTAGGCCTGGTTCGCGCCGCGGCCGACGCGGCCCCGCAGCTGGTACATCTGCGCGAGCCCGAGCATGTCGGCCCGGTCCACGATCAGCGTGTTCGCGTTCGGGATGTCGATGCCCGACTCGATGATCGTCGTGCAGACCAGCACGTCGGCCTCGCCGTTCCCGAACTTCTCCATCACGCCCTTGAGCACTGCCTCCGGCATCTGGCCGTGCCCGACAATCACGCGCGCCTCAGGCACCAGCGCGCGGATCTTGTCGGCGAGCGCGTCGATGCTCTGCACGCGGTTGTGGACGAGGAACACCTGTCCGCCGCGCTCGATCTCGTGGAGGATCGCCTCGCGCCCGATCGCGTCGTCCCACTCCATGACGAAGGTCTGCACCGGCTGGCGACCGCCGGGCGGCGACTCGATCATCGACATGTCGCGGATGCCGCTCAGCGCCATGTGCAACGTGCGCGGGATCGGCGTCGCGGAAAGCGTGAGTACGTCGACCTCGAGGCGCATGCGCTTCAGCCGCTCCTTGTGGGTGACGCCGAACCGCTGCTCCTCGTCGATGATCACCAGCCCGAGGTTCTTGAACTCCATCGTGGGGTCCAGCAGCCGGTGCGTGCCGATGAGCACGTCGATCTCGCCGGCGCGCGCGCGCGCGATGATCTCGCGTGCTTCGTGGTCGGTGCGGAAGCGGGATAGGACGTCCACCGTGATCGGGAAGCCGGCGAAGCGCTCGCGGAAGGAGCGCAGATGCTGCTCCGCAAGCACGGTGGTCGGCACGAGCACGCCGACCTGGTAGCCCTCCTGCACCGCCTTGAACGCGGCGCGGATCGCCACCTCGGTCTTGCCGAACCCGACGTCGCCGCAGATCACGCGGTCCATCGGGCGCTCGTTCTGCATGTCCGCCTTCACGGCGGCGATCGCCTCGACCTGGTCGGGCGTCTCCTCGTACGGGAACGCGTCCTCGAGTTCCTTCTGCCACGGGGTGTCCGGCCCGAAGGCATGGCCGGGCATCATCTGGCGCGCCGCGTACAGGCGCACGAGGTCGGCCGCGACGATCTGCACCGCGCCCTTTACGCGCTGGCGCGCACGCGACCACTCCTGCGTGCCGAGGCGCGTCAGCCGCGGCGCATAGCCCGACGGGCCGCTGTACCGCGCGACACGGTCCACCTGCTCCACGGGGACGTACAGCTTGTCGTCGCCCGCGTAGCGCAGCTCGAGGTAGTCGCGTGCCTCCCCGTCCACCTCGCGGCGGATGATGCCGCCGAAGCGTGCAATGCCGTGGTCCGCGTGGACCACGAAGTCGCCCGGCGACACCTCGGCGAGGAAACGTGAGCGGTGGCTGGCGCGCTGCCGCAGCGTCCGGCGCTGCTTCACGAAGCCGAACAGCTCGCGGTCGGTGACGAGGGCGATTGGTCCGTCGTTCGACTGGACGATCCAGCCCTCGGACAGCGCGCCCTGGACGAGCGCGATCGTGCCGCGCGGCACCCGCTCGCTGCCAGCGCCGACGTGCTCGGTGACCTGCACGTCGACGAGGTTCTCCGCGAGGACTTCCCGGTAGCGCTGCGCCTGCTGCGTGACGATCGCCACGCGGTCGCCGCGCTGCTGCTGCCGATAGGTGTCGCGTGCGGCGTCTGCGAGGCGGCCCGCGTACGCGTCTGCGGCGCGGAACGGGAGACGGAACGCCCCTGCCTCGTTGCCGGTGATCCAGCGGCCCAGCTCGACGCGTCGACCGTGCGCGTCGAGGGCCGACCGCCAGGCGTCTTGGGGTGCGTGCGGGAGCGGGGTGGATGCGTCCATCTCGCCGCGCAGCACGAGTTCCGCGCGGCGCTCCTCGGCGAGCTCGTCGATCTCGGCAAGGGCCGCGTCGAGCGCCTCGCGCTCATCGAGGATCACGACCGCGTCGCCCCGCAGGTGGTCGAGGATCGTGGCCTCGGAGGCGAGCGGCCCGTAGAGCACGGGCGTCGGCAACTCACCGGAACGCAGCCGCTGCAGGTCGTCGCGCACGGTTGCGTCTCGGCTGCTCTCGAGGTGCGTCGCCAGACGCGCGAGTTCGGGGCGCGAGGGGAACCACTCGTTCGCCGGACCGATCCGCACGTCCTCGATCTGTTCGAGCGTGCGCTGGGTGTCGGGGTTGAACGAGCGGATCGATTCCACCTCGGGGCCGAAGAACTCGATGCGCACCGGGGATTCGAGGTCGGGCGGGAACACATCGACGAGCCCGCCTCGGCGCGCAGCCTGTCCCGGCGCCTCGACCAGCGGCACGACCTCGTAGCCCGCCTCGACGAGTTGTAGCGCCAGCGCTTCGAGCGAGACGTGCTGGCCGCGTTCGATCCGGCCCGGGCCTCGGCCGAGGTCCGCCGGGCGCAGCGTGTGCTGCGCGGCGGCGGCGATGGACGCAACGACGAGCGGCGGTGTCCCCCCGGACGATGCGAGCGCGATCTTCGACAGCGCGGCGATGCGCTGCCACGCCACCTCGGCGTCCTGCGCGTCGCGTGCGTACGGGAGCGCAGTGCGCGCCGGGAAGAGCACCGCCGCGTCGCCGACCCAGGCGCGCAACTGTTCGTAGGCGGCCGTCGCGTCGTTCTCGCGCGGGACGAGGAGCAGGACGGGACGGCGGGTGCGCCGCCACAGCAGCGCCGCCGTGACCGGTTTCGCGGCATCGAGGACGCCGACGCGGACGGGCGTACCCGTGTCCAGGCGTGCGAAGACCTCCGTCAGCGGGTCGACGGCCTGCAGCGCGGGCAAGAGCGCGCGAAGGTCCAGCGTGTCCTCCTCGTGCAGTCAACAACACACGCGCGAACGGGGCCGCCCGCGAACGGGGGCCCTTCGTCGTGTTGCGGTGACGCACTCAGTGTACGCGGACGCCGAAGTCGCGCCACCGGGCGATCACCGATGTGAGCCCGGCGTGACGGTGTGCCGAGGTGTTCGGCGCGGAGCCTCGGGACTGGGCTCAGGCCTTCTTCCCGAGCAGGCTCACGAACTCCTCCGCGTGCTCTTCCTCCATCGCGAGGATCTTGATCATGAGCTCGCGCGTCGTTGGGTCGTCCTCACCGAGCCACTTGATGATCTCGGTGTAGGTTTCGACCGCGATCCGCTCCGCGACCAGGTCCTCTTTCATCATCGCCTCGAGCGAATCGCCCTCCTCGTATTCGGAGTGCGCTCGGGTCGCGAGTCCGGCCGGGTCGAAGTTTGGCTTCCCGCCGAGCTGCACGATCCGGGCCGAGATCCAGTCAGCGTGCTGCTGCTCCTCGGCGGCGGTTTCGAGGAACTCCGCCGCGACGCCGGACGAATCGATGCCGGTCGCGGTGTAGTAGTGGTTCTTGTAGCGGAGCACGCACACGATCTCTGTGGCGAGCACCTCGTTCAGCACGTCGATGATCGGGCCGACATCGCCCTTGCGGCTGGCGATCACGGCGCCGTCCGCCATGTGCGCTCGCGCACGCTGGCGGATCGCTTGCAGGTCTGTCTTGAACGGCTCTTTCATGAGGTTCCTTCGGCAATCGACTTCGGGCGCTCTGAGGCCGCCGACCTCCGCGGGTCGAGCATCGCCTGGAACGCCTGCACACCGTCGATGACCGGGCATCACGTGGCCGTTACGTGCCGCGGGCAGGCCACGGAGCGCACCGCACCGCCCTCGCGTCGGGAACGGCTACGCCGAGGGAGGCGTCCAGCGGTTGAGCGAGTTCATCGCCACCTCGAAGCCGACGCGCGCGGCCTCCTCGACGGCGTCGGCGACACGTTCCGCGGCGGCCTCGAGGATCTGGCGATCCGCGGGGTGCGGCTTCGAGAGCACCCACGCGGCGATGCGCTCGGGTTCGTACACCGGCGTGGTGCCGTCGTAGGGGCGGTCGATGCCCACGCGGATGCGCGCGAAGGCCGTGCTGCCGCTCAGCGCGGTGATGAGCGACTTCATGCCGTTGTTGCCGCCGCTGCTGCCGGAGAGCCGCATCCGCGTGCGGCCGACGGGCATGTCGAGGTCGTCGTAGATCACGAGGAGCTGCTCCGGTGGTACGCCGGCGCGGCGCATCTCCTGCGCGATGGGCGATCCGCTGTCGTTCATGTGCGACCGCGGTCGAGCGATGTCGAACTCGTAGCCATCCACGCTGATGCGCGCGCGGTCGACGCGGCCCTCGCGCTTCAACTCGACGCGGTGTCGTCGCGCGAGGACGGCGATACACGCGGCGCCGACGTTGTGGCGCGTGCCGGCGTACTGCGCGTCCGGGTTGCCGAGCCCGACGACGAGGAGCGGGCGCACGGGTTCGGCGCGCGGCGCGTCCGCCTCGGGCATCGCCTCGCCCCGTGGTGGGCGCTGGCGTGCGGGGTTGCCGCGGCGGTCGGTCGTCATGCGTCGCATCGTGGGTCGCCCGGCGGAGGCGCGCAAGCACCCGCCGGGGTCGCTGCGCTCCAGGGGCCCGTCGGCATCACGTACGGTGTGGATGAATGCGCACCGAATGTGCGCAACAGCGTTCGCAACCGGTCATCGCGGCCCGGCGCGCGACGTACATTGACTGTGGCTTCGGCGGGGGCGCCCCAGTGACCGGGTCTGAGACCGGCACCGTGGTGGACAGACACCCTTGAAGCAAGAAACCGCGCTCCGGGTCGTACGCCCGCGCGCGGTTTCGCTTTGTCCGGATGCTTCGTCTCCCGAGCTCGTCGGCGAGGTGCGAGCGGGACGCACAGTAACGTTTACTGTGCCTCACAGCGGGGCGTACCCTCCTCGTCATGCCAGACGCTGCATCCCGGCCCGCTGTATCCCAGCTCCCGAATGGGCGCGCGATCTACCTCGACCACGCCGCATCGACTGCCGTGCGTCCCGAGGTGCTGGAAGCGATGCTGCCACATCTCACTGGCGACTACGGCAACCCCTCCGCCCACCACGCCGACGGCCGTCGCGCGAGCGATGCGCTCGAGGCAAGCCGCCTCGATGTCGCGAGCGTGCTCGGCGCGATTCCCGAGGAGATCGTGTTCACCTCGGGCGGCACGGAGAGCATCAACGCCGCCATCAAGGGGGTCGCCTTCGCGCAGATGGAGGCCGGTGTCGGCCGTCACATCATCACCACCGAGATCGAGCACCACGCGGTGCTGTACTCCGCCCAGTTCATGGAGCGCCTCGGTTGCGAGGTCGAAGTACTCCCCGTCGACGAATACGGACGGGTGACCCCAGAGCAGGTCGCGGCGGCCGTG
>CAIXBH010000148.1 GCA_903917615.1 uncultured Chloroflexota bacterium
CCGCTGCTCGCCGCGCTGGCAGACGCGACGCACGAGCCGCTGCCGAGCGAGGACGGCGGGCTCTCGGCCGCCGCCGCGCCGGCGCTGCTCCGTGCGCTTCGTGCGTCGCGGGCGCGCTCGCTCCTCATCGGACCGGGCCTCGGCCAGGCGCCGGGGACGCGGCAGTTCCTCGAACAATTGCTGGGCGAGCTCGGCAACGTCGAGGGGCTGCGCGCGGTGGTCCTCGACGCGGACGCGCTGAACATCCTCGCGACGCTCCCGGACTGGCGGACCCGCCTCACGCTGCCGCGCATCCTGACGCCGCACCCGGGCGAGATGGCGCGCCTCATCGAGGAGCCGATCGCGAGCGTCGAGGGGCACCGGCTCGAGTGGGCGACCGGGCTCGCACGTGCCTCGAAGAGCGTGGTCGTGCTGAAGGGCGCGTGCACGATCGTCGCGGGGCCGGACGGCCGGGCGCGCATCTCCGAGGTTGCCTCCTCGGCCCTCGCGCACGCCGGGAACGGCGATGTCCTCGCGGGGCTGTGCGCCGGGTTCGTCGCGCAGGGCCTCGACCCGTTCGACGCCGCCTCGGCCGCGGTGTTCCTCCACGCGGACGCGGGGCGGCGGGTCGCGGAGGTGTACGGCGACGCCGCGACGCTCGCCTCGGACCTGCTGCGGTCCCTGCCGGAGGCGCGGAAGGCCCTCGAGCGGGGCTGACGCACGCGTGAGCCCCCCGTCCGGGCGAAGGCGCGATGATACAATCCGCGCTAACGAATGAGGTTGATGATCACATCCGTGGAGGGCCCACTGTGACCGACCCGTCCCACGACCACGACAACGACCCCACCGCGCTCGTCTTCCCCGGACAGGGCTCTCAGGCCCCCGGCATGGGCAAGCTCGTCTACGAGAACTCCGAGGCCGCCCGCCGCGTCTTCGACGAGGCGAGCGAGGTCGTCGGCATCGACCTGAAGGCCGTCTGCTTCGACACGAACGCGGATGACCTGGCCGACACCTCGAACACGCAGCCGGCGGTCCTGACGACCTCCATCGCGTTCCTCGAGGCGATGCGCGAGAAGCTCGCGGAGGTCGGCCACACTGTGCAGCCTCGACTGTTCGGGGGGCACTCCCTCGGGCTGTTCAGCGCCGCCGTCGCGGCGAACGCGCTCTCGTTCCGGGACGCGCTGAAGCTCATCGTGGAGCGCGCGCGGCTGATGGGGACGCTGAACGAGGAGCGCCCGGTGGGCATGGCCGCGATCCTCGGGCTGGACGCCGACACCGTGCGGACGATCTGCGCCGATGCCACGACCGGCGACGACAGCCGTGTCGACGTGGCGAACCTCAACGACGACACCCAGACGGTCATCTCCGGCGACGTCAGCGCGCTCGAGCGCGCGATGGAGGCGGCGCAGGCCGTGAAGGGCAAGGCGATCCGGCTGAAGGTGAAAGTCTCGAGCCACACGCCGCTCTCGATCCCCCAGGCCGACGAGTTCGCGCACTTCCTCCGGGACGTCACGTTCGCCGACCCGGTGCGCCCGATCGTCTCCAACATCACCTCGGACCTGCTCCGCACCGCAGCCGACGTCCGCGCGGAGTTCGAGGCGCAGCTGCGCTCGCCCGTGCTGTGGGCGGACAACGTGCGCCGGATGACCAACGAGGGCGTGACCACGTTCATCGAGGTCGGCCCCGGCCACCTGCTGGCACGCATGATCAAGCGCATCGCGGGTGACGAGGTCGAGGCGATCTCGCTCGACGACGCGCGCGACCAGCCAATCCCGATCTCCATCCTGCCGCAGCAGTCGGCGTCCTAGATGACGACCCACATCCCCTCGAACCGTCGCGTCGTCGTGACCGGACTCGGGCTGATCACCCCGGCCGGGAACGACGTGAGCGCCACCTGGGCCTCGTTGATCGAGGGCCGCTCCGGCATCGCGCGGATCACGCAGTTCGACGTCGACGACTACGAGTGCCCGATCGCGGGCGAGGTGAAGGACTTCGACCCGACGGCGTTCGTGGACGCGAAGCTGTTGCGGCGCATCGACCGCTCCTCCGTCTTCGCTCTGGCGGGCGTGCGCCAGGCGGTGGCCGACGCCGGCCTCGACATGTCGCAGGAGGACCCGGTGCGCGTGGGCGTGGTGCTCGGCACCGGCATGGGCAGCGCGCACCTGATCATCGAGCAGCAGAAGATCCTCGACGAGAAGGGGCACCGGCGCGTGTCGCCGTTCATGACCTCGCACATGCTGCCCGACACGGCGACGGGCCTCGTCGCGATCGACCTCGGCGCACGCGGGCCGAACTACGCGATCACCGCCGCCTGCGCCACCGGCGGCGCGACGACCGGCGAGGCCGCCGAGCTCGTTGCGAGCGGGCGTGCGGACGTGATGATCACCGGCGGCTACGAGGCCCCCCTCCAGCCGATCTACTACGCCGGATTCCACGCGATGAAGGCGCTCGCCGAGAACGACGACCCGACGAAGGCCGTGAAGCCGTTCGACCTGCACCGCAGCGGCTTCCTGCTGGGCGAGGGCACGGGCATCCTCGTGCTGGAGTCGCTCGAGCACGCGCAGGCGCGCGGCGCGCGCATCTACGCCGAGTGGGTGGGCGCCGGGACCAGCAACGACGCCTTCGACATGGTCGCCGCGGCCGAGGATGGACGCGGCGTGGTGCAGGCGATGCGGGACGCGATGGCGCGCGCAGGCCTCGAGCCCAGCCAGATCGACTACATCAACGCGCACGGCACCGGTACCGCGCTCAACGACCGCGTCGAGACCGCCGCGATCCACGAGGTGTTCCGCGAGGACGCGGCCTCCGTCGCGATCTCTTCGACGAAGGCCGTCATCGGACACATGATGGGCGCCGCCGGTGCGGTCGAGGCCGCGATCTCCGTGCTGGTGTGCCACCACGGCGTCATCCCGCCGACGATCAACTACGAGACGCCCGATCCGGACTGCGACCTGGACTACGTCCCCAACGAGGCTCGCACCGCACCGGTGCGCCACGCGATGAGCACGTCCGTCGGCCTGGGCGGACACAACTCCGCGATCATTTTCAAGAAATGGGAAGGCGCCTAACGGCGTCGGGCATCTTCAAGAAGCAGGAAGGTGCCTGACCGCGCCGTCCGCTTCCTAGAACTGGGAACAGCCGTCATGCCTGAACCGATGATGATGAAGCGCGTCGTGGTGACCGGCGTGGGCATGCTGACGTCGGTCGGCGTGGGCCGCGAGGCCACGTGGCAGTCGCTGCTCGCCGGGACGAACGGCATCCGCCCGATCACCCTCATCGACGCGAGCGACCTCGCTTCGCAGGTCGCGGGCGAGGTGCCCGAGTTCGACCTGTCGACGTACCTCGATCGCAAGGAAGCGCGTCGCATGGACCGCTTCACGCACCTCGCGGTGATGGCGGCGGGCGAGGCGATCGAGCACTCCGGCATCGACATCGCGGCGGACGCGGACGAGATCGGCTGCATGATCGGCGCCGGCATCGGCGGCATGGCCACCCTCGAGGAGGAGATGAAGGTCCTCTTCGAGAAGGGCCCGAGCCGCGTCTCGCCGTTCCTCGTGCCGATGTTCATCCCGGACATGGCGGCGGGACAGGTGTCGATCCGCTTCGGCCTGCGCGGCCCCAACTACAACACCGTCTCCGCCTGCGCCTCCGGCGCCGACGCGCTCGGCACCGCGTTCGAGGTGATCCGCCGCGGCGACGCCATCGCGATGGTCGCGGGCGGCGCGGAGGCCTCCGTCACGCGCATGTCCGTCGCGGCTTTCGCCGCATCGCGCGCGCTGTCGCGGAACAACGACCCGGAGACCGCGAGCCGCCCGTTCGACCTCGAGCGCGACGGGTTCGTCCTCGGCGAGGGCGCCGGCATCCTGATCCTCGAGGAGCTCGAGCACGCGGTGAAGCGCGGCGCGCCGATCCTGTGCGAGATGGTCGCGTACGGGCAGTCCGCGGACGCGTACCACGTGACGCAGCCCTCCGAGGGTGGCGAGGGCGCGGCGCGCGCGATGAACATCGCGCTGCGCAAGGGCGGCCTCACGCCGGGCGACATCGACTACATCAACGCGCACGGCACGAGCACGCCGATGAACGACAAGTTCGAGACGATGTCGATCAAGACCGTCTTCGGCGAGGGCGCACACGACGTGCCGATCTCGTCCTCGAAGTCGATGTTCGGCCACACCCTCGGCGCGGCCGGCGGCATCGAGGCCGGCGTGTCGGTGCTGTCGCTCCGCGACCAGCGCATCCACGGCACGTTCCACCTGGTGCACCCGGACCCTGACTGCGACCTCGACTACGTGCCGGAGGGCGCGCGTGCGCTGCCGCTCAAGTACGTGATGTCGAACAGCCTCGGCTTCGGCGGCCACAACTCGAGCCTCATCTTCGGCACGTTCGAGGGCTAGCGCCGTTCGGATCGCATCGCATCGAAGGGCGTCTCATGCGCATCGTTCGTCTCGCGCTGACCGCGCTCCTCGCCGCATCGCTCGTCGCGTGCTCCTCGACGCCCGCGCAGCCAGCATCGACGCCGACGTCGATCCCCACGCCCACTGCGACCGCAACGCCAACGCCACGCCCGGCGAGCCCGACGCCGAACGCGACGCCTGCGGTCGCCACCACACCACCCGCATCGACCGGCGCGACGGCGACCGCCCCGTACCCCGAGGTGCTGAAGACGGCCTTCGTGAACGCCTGCGTCGGCAGCCAGATGACCACCGCCACGGGCTGCGGGTGTCTCATCGCCTACCTCGAGGCGCACGTACCGCTGGCGGACTACGCGACGGAGCAGCGCCAGACGCAGTCGAGCGGTCAGGCGAGCCCGAAGAGCGTGCAGTGGATCACGGACGCGGCCGCGTCCTGCAAGCTGTCCTGAGCAGCGGACCTGCGGGGCACGTATGGCCGGCGCCAGCCGGCGCGCCGGCCGAAGCCCGTGTCGCGCTAGGACTGCACCAGCATGACCGCCACGGGCGCCGGGAAGCCACCCGGAAATGACCGTACGAACGCATCCTTCAGGAACGCTGCTCCACCGATGACGAGCAAGCGGTAAGTTCCCGCGCCGTCCTGCACCCATGCGCCGGAGGCACCGGCAGTCTCTGCGCCCGCTTCGAGGTCATCGACGCTGCCGCGCGCGAGGACGGAAAGTGCGAGGTGGAGCGAGCCGTATACCGGCACCGATCCGAGCACGGGCTGTCCGGGCGTCCCTCCGGGGAGGTACCGCACAGCGCAGATCGGGAATTGGGTGACCTCAGCCCCGATCTGGATCGAGCCGTCCGGGAGGGCCGTGACCAGGGCGGGCACATCGAACCATGTGCTACCCGACCACATGACCAGTGCGAAATCCGACAGCGAAGAGCTTGCGGGTGTGGCCGCTGCGGGAATGGTCACCGTGAGCGACACGGATTCAGTGAAGCCAGACACGATCGGCCGGTTCGTCGCGTCCAGGGCGTTCGCGGCGAAGGCGGTGAGGATCCTGCCCCGGTCCGGTGGCAGCGGTACCAGCGCAGTGAGGCTATCGATACTGGCGAAGGGCTGAAGGGTCGCCCACAACGCCCCCGGGACGGCGCCGACGGGGATCGACATCGTCACGGTGCCCGGACTCGTTTCGCTGCCGTCCGGTCTGAGCGTTGTCGTCTGTGCGACCACCACAGTGGGTGCCACGGACGACACGGCCACTCCGCCAACCGCGAGCCCCTGCAGAGTCTGCGGTGGACCGATGAACGGCACAACCACGATGCCCCTGAGGATTGGCGCGACAGCCGACGAGTCATCCGGCGTTGGCGGTTCGTCTGAGGCCGGAGGAGGCTGAGACGGCTGAGGCGGGGCGATGGTGATCGCGGCCGTCGTCACGCCTGCCAGCCCGGCGCTCGAAGCCCGCAGCGTGTAACCAACGCCCACGCTACTGATCGAGAGGTCGGTGAACGTCGCCACCCCGGCGACCGCTGTGCGTACCGTTGTACCGCCCAGCGTGGCGCTCGCGGGGTTGGTGGCGATCGTGACTGTCACCGACCCAACGAAGTTCACCCCGAGGTTCCCGGCTGCATCTTGCGCCCGCACGACCGGCTGCGGTGAGAGCGGTTGGTTCGTGGTCGCGCCACCGGGCTGGGTAAGGACCGAGAGGACCGTCGGCGTGCCGTACTGGGTCGCACAACTGGCGATCGCGCACCACGGTGTGAACAACGCCGCGCCCGCAGCGGAGATCGCCTGACCCGTGCCGCCGACGTTGGCGACGTCCGTTGGCCCCGTGGGCGAACCCCACCTGTTGCCGGAGGCGGCGACGCTCGCGGCATCGAAGTTCGAGATGCCATTGCGGTTGCCGGTGAACGTGTTCCCGTGCGCGGAGAACCCGCCGAGCGGGTTCGCACCACCGTAACCAGAGGGCTGCGACCAATCGCGCGCGGGGATGCCACGGAAGTCGATCGCCGCGGCAGTCGCATCGACGACGGCGAGGCCGTTGCCCACGAAGCGGTTGCCCGTCAGCACGATGTTGCCCGATCCGCCGATCAGGACACCGTCGTAGGAACTGCCCGTAACGACGTTGTTGGCGAGGGTGGCGCTGCGGATGCCGTAGAGGTCGATGCCATCGGAAAGCGTCGAGGGGCCGGAGAGGTTGTTCTGCACCGTGTTGCCGGAGATCGTGACGCCGCTGAGCCCCATCGTCGCTGTGGCGGCGTTGTTTCCCTGCACCGTGATCCCGGCGACCGCGTTCTGATCGACCGATGCTATGTCGCTGACCTGATTGTCGAGCACCTGGACGCCGTCACTCTCCCAGCAGTAAATGTTCGCGCCGTTGTGATTCACCGTGTTGCCCTGGACGACGACGCCCGGGCCTGCATAGGTGATACCGATCCCGAACGCCGAATAGGCTGCGCCGTCATAGGCATTTCCGGTGACGACGTTCGTCTTGATTGTTCCGGTAGCGCCGCGCCGCAGCTGGATACCGTTCTGCGCGGTGACCGCGGTGGGGCCTGCGCCGGTCACGGTGTTACCGGTCACGGTTGCGGAGGAACCGGCATTTTCGACCGCGATGCCGATCTTCTGATAGCCGACGACCTGGTTCGCAGTGATCGTCGCCGTGCCGACCTGGCTGATGGGGGTGTAGGGATATAGCCCCACCTGAATGGCCACGCCGTTCTGCCCTCCGCTCAGCGGCTCGTCGCGGATGTCCTTCACGAGGTTGTCGTGGATGTTCGCAGTGGCCCCCGCACGCACGTAGATGCCGTAGTTCAAGCCGGCCGACGGTCCTTCGACCGCGAAGCCGCTGACTTCAGCCTGGATCGCTCCCGAGATAAGGACGAGGGTGTACGTCCCGTCCGGGTCACCCGCGAGCACCGCCGGGGCCCGGATGGTCGAGGATCCGCTGCCCGCACCGATGATGGTCAGGTTCTTGTCGACGACGACCTGCTCACGGAACGTCCCAGCTGCAACACGGATGGTGTCGCCGGCGCCCGCCTTCGCGATCGCGCCGCGGATAGTCAGACATGGGTGCGCCAGATCACAGACGCTTGCATCGTTGCCCGCGGGTACTGCGGTCGCCGGCGCCACGTACCACGTTGACGCGGCTGCGACGGGATGCGTTTCGCGCGCGAACGCGATGAGCGCAACGAGGATCGCTGCCGCGCCCAGGCGCACAGCGCGCCGACTCAACAATCGTGTCATGTTCGAACCTCGTTCGTGCGCGTCGTTTCGACGCGTTCAGACGAAGGAGCCGCGTTAATCGGTAGTCATGACGCAGGCCCACGCCACACACGAACCCGCGGCGTGTGTCTAGGTTCGCAGCAGCGCGTCACCGAGCCGTTACCCATGGGTGCGACGGCGATCCGGCAGCTGCCAGGCAACGCGCGGAGCAGCGCCAGACGCAGGCGACCGGGCAGGCGAGCCCGAAGAGCATGCAGTGGACCACGGATGCGCCGGCGTCCTGCAAGCTGTCCTGAGGCCGCGCCGCTGACAGTGAGTGGCCGAGGCGCGCGCGCCCGGTGGTACCTTGCGAGTGCAGCACGATTGCACGCGAGAAGGCACCGATGACCACCACACACCCGACCTACATCGTCACCCGTACCGATGCGGGGGCCGACGTGAACTACGAGTGCCCGTGCGGCTGCTACGCCGGGTTCGCCTTCGACCGGTCGACAACGGACCAGGCGCCGGAGTCCTGCTGCTGCGGTCGCACCATCCTCGTCGGCAATCGCGCCTCGGAGCGGCTCGTGGCCGCGATCCCCGCGCCGGAGACGTACGGCGTCGACACGCAGTCCGTCACGATGCCGTGGGGCCAGCCGCTCGAGGTCGCGCTGGCGACCCCGCCGGACGCCGAGCACGGCGCGCACGCCGACGATCCGCTCGTGCACCACGGGGGCGTCGAGGCGGCGACAGTGCACGACCCGGTCTGCCACATGGACATCGCCCCTGCGACCGCGGCGGCCACCCTCGAG
>CAIXBH010000149.1 GCA_903917615.1 uncultured Chloroflexota bacterium
CGCTCCTGGTCGTTCCAGTACGTGCGGAACATCGAGGGCCAGCCGGGCTTCACCGCGAGTTGGCCCTCGACCATCGGCTCGGCGATTTCGTGGCCCTCGTCGTCGATGATCGTGACGGTCACGCCGGGGAAGGGGCGGCCCATCGAGCCGGGGCGAATAGGCATCGAGGGGTAGTTCGCGACCATGATCGCGCCCGTCTCCGTCTGCCACCAGTTGTCGTGGATCGGGAGGTCAAACGCCTCCTGACCCCACACGACGCCCTCGGGGTTGAGCGGCTCGCCGACGGACATCACGTAGCGCAGCGAGGTGAGGTCGTGCGCACGTGCGATCGCGGTGCCGGCCTTCATCAGGAGACGGATGGCGGTCGGCGCGGTGTACCAGACGGTCACCTTGAACTTCGTGATCGTCTCGTACCAGCGCCGCGCGCTGAAGCCGCCCTCGTCGATGACGCTCGTCACGCCGTTCGAGAAGGGCGCGAACATGCCGTAGGAGGTGCCCGTCACCCAGCCGGGGTCCGCGGTGCACCAGTAGATGTCGTCCTCGTGGAAGTCGAGGACGTACTTGCCGGTCGCGTAGTGCGACACGATCGCCCCATGCACGTGTGCGGCGCCCTTCGGCAGCCCGGTGGTGCCGGAGGTGAAGTGCATGATCGACCAGTCTTCGTTGCCGGTCGGCTCGATCGTGAAGTCCTCGGACGCGGGGTTCACGATCGATGCGTAGTCGACGTCGCTCGACGCCACCGGGGCGCCCTCGCGGTGCGCGATGACGACGACCTTCTCGACCGAGGGGAGCTGGTCGCGGATCTCGTTGACCTTCGCGAGCAGCTTCGGGGTGGTGACGATGACGGAGCCCTCGGCGCGCTGGACGCGCTCGCGGATCGGCTCCGGCCCGAACGCGGAGAACAGCGGCGCGACGATCGCGCCGAGCTTCAGGCAGCCGAACACCGTGAAGTAGAGCTCCGGGATGCGGTCGCTGAGGATGAAGACGCGGTCGCCCTTCTTCACGCCCATCGCGCGGAAGGCGTTGGCGACCTTGTTCGTCTGCTTCCGGAAGTCGGCGTAGGTGTATCGCTCGACGGCGCCGTCGGCGCTCTGCCAGATGATGGCGTCCTTGTTCGCGCGGGCGCCCAGGGCGTGCCGGTCGACGCACTCGTAGGCCTTGTTCACGAGGCCGTTCGGCTTGTCGAGCTCCGCCTGCATCGCGTCCCACGACCAGGTCTGTCGCTCGCCTGCCCAGTCCAGGAGGTTCGGCCGCGCCTTCAGCGCGCTGACGTCCTTGGCAATCTCCGGGTAGCCCTCGATCACGTGTCACCCCCTCCAGCCGGCCGAGTATACGACGCGGTCACGGCAGGGCTCCCGCCAACTTGCATCGAGGACTACCCTTCCCACGCGACATGTGCTTCCCGTAAGGGTCAGACTGAGGAGACCTCGATGATCGGTGACGTCGGCTGGCAGGAACTGCTGATCATCCTCGTCATCATCGCGCTGCTGTTTGGTGCGCAGCGCGTCGGTGACATGGGGAAGGCGCTGGGGCGCGGCGTGAAGGAATTCCGCGAAAGCGCGAAGGGCGATGAGCCCGCGGCGCCGGCCGCACCTCCTGCAGCGAGCACGACCTCGACGGCCACGTCGGCGGCCCCGCACGACGGCGACGCGCCGAAGCCGACCGCCTAGCGGCCGCCTGCTTCTCGGGGGATTACGAGGCCGTCGGTCCCGGCGGCTCGTCTCCCTGTGCCATGAAGCCCCACTCGTAAAGCAGCGCGAACCAGACGGACTTCGACCACCGGTAGCTGACCACCGTCACCGTGAGCGAGACTGCCGCGATCGTCCACATGGGGTCGAGGTGGAGCCGTTGGATCGGCCCCCACACCACCTCTACCAGCGCGAGGGCGATCGCGAGCACGGCGCCGACGCCGTAGCCGATCGCGGTCGCACCGAGCCAGTCGCCGGAGGACGGGGCAAAGCGCGTGTCGCACACGGCGCAGCGCTCGTGCATGTCGTAGAAGCCCGAGAACATCGAGGTCTGTCCGCAGGCGGGGCAGCGGCCCATGATGCCGGTGCGCCAGAGCGTCCGGAGGCCGCTCATGAGGCGATCACCGCGCCGACGTCACGCGTTAGCGGCGACCCGGGGTAGCGCGGTACGGGTTGCCGATCTTGGCCTGGCGCTCGGCATCTTCGGCGCACAGGACGGACTTCTCGCGGAACTTCACGCCACCCTTGATGACGTACTGCCCGCAGATCGCGCACTTCCCCTCGACACCGTTCTCGCCGAACTTGAACTTCGGCGCGTCGGGGTCCGGCATCTTCGGCGGCTTCACCGCCGGAGCGGGAGCCGCGGCGGGTGCAGCCGCTGCCGC
>CAIXBH010000150.1 GCA_903917615.1 uncultured Chloroflexota bacterium
CGCGGCGGCGGCGGCGCCGCTGCCCAGGAGCGTGACCGCCACCGGACCGCCGTCGGCGAGGCCGGCGGCAGCGCCCAGCAACTCGAGCGTCGTGGCGGTCGGGGCGCCCTGCTGCAGTTCGCCGATGACGAGAATGGTGCGTGCCATTAGAGGACTCCGTCCGCGCGCAGCCGCGCGACCAGCGCAGCCGCCTGCTCCTCCGCCGTGCCGGTGAGCATCTCGACCTGGCTCTCGTGGGTCGGTCGCGCGAGCCGGGCGAGCCGCAGCCGTGCGCCGGCTGCGCCGACGTCCCCGGTCGCCAGGCCGAGGTCGGCCGCGCTCCACGCGGCGACGGACTTCTTCGCTGCCGCCATCAGCTGCGGCAGCCGTGGATAGCGGGGAGCGCCGAGTTCGTTCGAGACAGTCACGACGGCAGGAAGTCCCACCTCGACGGTCTCGAAGCCATCGTCGAGGACGCGCCGCACGCGGAGATCAGCGTCGGAGATCGCTTCAACGGACTGGGCGACGGTCACGATCGGCCAGTCGAGCGACTCCGCGATCAGCAGCCCGACCTGGCCCTGGTCCCAGTCGGCGGCCTGCCGGCCACAGACCACGAGGTCGACGTCACCGAGTTTGCGGATCGCGGCGGCCAGCGCCAGTGCCGTGCCGTGCGAGTCGCCATCCTCAAAGGCTGCGTCCTGAAGCAGCACGCCCTCGTCGGCGCCCATCGCGAGCACCTGCTTGATCGCGGCGGCACCGGACTCGCCGAGCGACAGCACCGTGATGCGGTCGCCGACGGGGCGGGCCTCTTTCACGCGGAGCGCAGCCTCAGCGGCGATGGCGTCGAACTGGGACAGCACGGGCGCGATGCCCGGCGCCGGGACGACCCGGTCACCTTCGATGCGGAAGGCGGACGCCGGCGTCTCCGGGTCGAGAATCTGCTTGGCGCAGACGACGATGTGCATGCGGCCTCGGCCTTTCGGAACGCTACTCGGCGACGGGCGCGCCGAAGACGGATCGTTCGAGAAGTTCGGCGACATCGAACGGACGCATCCGTTCGGCGCCAGCGGCCTGCACCGCGGTGGTGCCGTCCTCGAACATCTGAATGCAGAACGGGCAATTCGAGATTACCTGCGACGCGCCGGTCGCGATGGCCTCAGCCGAGCGAACGTGGTTCACCCGCTGGCCGCCGCGCTCCTCGAGCCACATGTTGCCGCCACCCGCGCCGCAGCACAGGCCGCGCGACAGGTTGCGCTGCATCTCCACGAGGTTCGCGCCCGGCACCATCTCGATGATCGCGCGCGGGGCCTCGTACTGCCCGTTCATGCGGCCAAGGTAGCAGGAGTCGTGGTAGGTGACCGCCTCCTCCACGGCGTGGACCGCGCGCAGGGAGCCGTCGCGGAGGGCGCGTTCAAGGAACTCCGTGTGGTGCAGCACCTCGAAGCGGCCTTCGAACTGGGGGTACTCGTTCTTGAACGTGTTGAAGCAGTGCGGGCAGTTGGTGATCACCCGCTGCACGCCCTTCGCCGCGAAGGTCGCGACGAGCTGCTGGGCGAGCGCCTGGTACAGGTACTCGTTCCCCAGCCGTCGCGCCGGGTCGCCGCTGCACGTCTCCTCCTGTCCGAGGACACCGAAGGATGCGCCAGACTCGCGCAGCAGGCGGAACACGGCACGGGTGACCGGCAGGTTGCGCTCCACCAGCGAACCGGCGCAGCCGACCCAGTAGAGGTACTCCTGCGTCCCGTCGAACATCGGCACGTCCTCGAGCCCCTGCATCCACGTGGTGCGCTCGAGCGTGGTGCCGCGCCACGGGTGGCCGCGCGACTCCAGGTTCTCGAGCGCGGCCTGCGCGGTGGCCGGGATGCGCGCCTCGTCCATGACGAGGAACCGCCGCATGTCCACGATGGTCGGCACGTGCTCGATGAGGACCGGGCACTCCTGCATGCAGGCGCCGCAGGTGCGGCACGCCCAGAGCGACTCGTCCTCGATGACCCCGCCGACCATCTGCACGTTCACCGCGTCGCGACCGATACCGCCGACCTCGTGGCGATGCTCGGCGATCGCCGGCCCTGTGCTGGCGAGGTGCGACTTGAGGTCCTGAATGATCGCCATCGGCGAGAGCGGTTGCCCCGCGATATTCGCCGGGCAGACGGACGTGCAGCGGCCGCAGCGCACGCACGCGTCGAGCTCGAACAACTGCTTCCAGGTGAAATCCTGGATGTGCCCCACGCCGAACGGCGCTTCGTCGTCGGGGCGGTTCTCAAAATCGATCAGCGCCAGCCGACCGGGCGAGTCGGTGCGCAGCAGGAACGCATTCACCGGCGCGAACAGCAGGTGATCCAATTTGGTGAAGACGATCAGACCCAGCCAGGAGAATGCGAGCGCGAGGTGCACCCACCAGATGGCCCCGTGGAACGCGAGCAACTGGTGCGGTTCGAACGCGAAGACGCGCACGAACCGGGCGAGGGCGTACCCGACGAACGACCACGGTGCCCAGTCGGGGTGCTGCGACAGTTCGGTGACCTCGATGCGGGCGGACTCGAGCAGGAACCCCGTCAGGAGCACGAGGCCAAGCCCCGCGATGATGAGGTGGTCCTCGATGCGCTCGTCCCAGCGCACGCGCGGCGGCTGCTCGATGAAGTACCGGCGCCAGACTGCCATCGACACCCCGACCAGGCCGACCAGGCCGAAGAGGTCGCCGTAGAACGAGAAGAACAGGTAGTAGGCGCCATGCAGGGGGTGGAACGGCGTGTCCGCCTCGATCGCCACCTGAATGGTGACGAGGGTCAGCACGACGATCGAGGAAGAGATGCACGCGTGCATCACGCCCGCGTAGCGGTCGCGGCCGAGCCGCTGCTGCCCGAGACCGAGCCGGAGGGCGTTCCTGAGCCGCGACGGCAGGTCGCGCCAGACCTCAGGCGCCGGGCGGCCGAGCCGCCAGAGCGCCGCGTGGCGCACGAGGCCGTAGGTGAGGAGCCCGAGCAGCGCCGCGAGGCACGCGTAGACCGACCACGGCGCCTCGACGTTGAAGAACACTTCGCGCGTCGCGCCCCGCGCGCTTGCCTCGAAGGCGCTCACGAGACCCAGCCCCGAAACGCCAACCGCCGCCCCCCACCACGCCCCGAGGACTCGGGGCGGACGGGGGGCGGCGGTTGGTCGGTCGTTCATCGGGTGGCGGGCCCGGGGGCCGTGCCGCTCGCGATGCTTAGTTCGCGCTCGCCGGCGTCGGCGAGCCGTACTTGTCACGGAGCTCGGTCTTGAGGATCTTCCCCAGCGGGTTACGGGGTAGCTCGTCGACCCACTCGTAGTACGCGGGCGCCTTGTAGGAGGCGAGCCGCGTCTTCACGTAGTCGGTCAGCTCCTGCTCGGACGGGCGCATGCCGTCCTCCGCCGGAACCATGATCGCCTTCACGACCTCGCCCCACTCGACGTCCGGGACGCCGATGACCGCGGCCTCGGCGACGCCGGGGTGGTCCTCGAGGACCTGCTCGATCTCCGCCGGGCCGATGTTCTCGCCGCCGCGGATGACCATGTCTTTGATGCGGCCGGTGATGAAGAGGTAGCCGCCGTCGTCGATCTTGCCGACGTCACCGGTGTGCAGCCAGCCATCAACCAGCGCCGACTCGGTGTCGTCGTCGCGCTTGTTGTAGCCCTTCATGACACGGTCGCCACGGATGCAGATCTCACCCGGCTCGTTCGTCGGGAGGCGGCGGCCGTCTGGCGCGAGGATCGCGACATCGAGGTCCGCCATCGGACGGCCGACGGAGCGCAGGCGCTCCAGCGTGAGGTCGTTCTGCTCCGGCGTGCCGTTCAGGCGGTGGTCGTCGGGGTCGAGATAGGTCATGGAGCCCGTGGCCTCAGTCTGACCGTAGGAGTTCATCAGACCGACGTTCGCCGCGGTGGGATTGTCCCCACGGGTGCTGAAGACGTCGACGGCGCGGCGGACCACCTCGTACGGCATCGGCGCGGCACCGTAGGTGATGAGCTGCAGCGTGTGCAGGTCGTACTTCGCGAAGCCGTCGACCTCCATGATGCGCTTGAGCATCGTCGGGACGACGAAGGCGTGCGTGACGCCCTCGTTCTGGACCGCGGCCAGCCAGGCCTCCGGGTCGAACTGCGGCAGGATGACCAGACGGCGCCCGGAGAAGACGGCGCTCATCATCGTGGTGGCACCGGCGATGTGGTAGAACGGCACGCTCACCAGGATGACCTGCTGGTCGGTCGACGGGTCGGCCGGCGCCTGCGTGTTCACCACGAGCGACGTCAGCGCCTTGTAGGTCAGCACCACACCCTTCGGCAGCGAGGTCGTGCCGGAGGTGAAGATGATCAGCGTGGGGTCGTCGTCGTCCGCGTCGCCGAAGACCGGGATGTCCTCCTGCGCGTCGCGAAGCGCGGTGTACGAGGTGAGCCCGGGGCGCTCGAAGTTGAGCGGGATCACGTGCTTCACGGCCGGGACCGACGCCTTGATGCCCTCGTAGATCGAGAAGTAGCGCTCCTCGATGAAGAGCGCCGTGACGTCCGTCGACTCAATCATGTAGCTGAGTTCTTCGGGCTTGGCGCGGAAGTTCAGCGGGACGAGCGTGGCGCCGACGGCGGCCGCGCCGTAGTAGATCTCGACCATTTCGGTGCAGTTGACGGCCATGACGCCGACCGCCTGGCCGCGCCCGACGCCCATCGCCTGGAACGCCTGGGCCATCTTGTTGGCGCGGGTCTGGAGCGTCGCGTAGTCGATGCGCTCGTCGGGGCCGGCCAGCGCAATGCGGTCGGGCACGATCGAGGCGCTGATCATCAGGAACTCAGCGGTATTCATGCGGTATTTCCCCCCTTGAGCCGCGTCATGGTAGTCAATCGCCGTAGCACGCGCCAGCGAGTTCCGGGCAGCCCGGGAGCTGACGCCGCCGATGCTCGACGAGAGCCGGAGCCTACTTCGTTGGGTTGATCAGTTCCACGAGGACGTGCGCGTTCGGGCCATCGGCTCGCGAACCACCCTGGACGTGCGGCGTGCGGAGCGGCTGGTTCGCACCGGCGATCGCGTTGCCCTCGAACGACCAGATCGCGTGATTGCAGGGGTCCTCGAAGACGCCGGGCAGGCCCTGCGGGTTGCGCGCCGACCCGCGCGGGTCGTCCGGCCGCCAGATCACGCGACACCCGTCGGCCTCGACCCGCCCGTCGATGGCGCGAATGCTGCCGTTGTCCATGCCGACGAGGTAGAGGCTCTGTTCGGGGTAGGCGACCACGCGGTGCACGGCGAATTGACTGAGCGGGCCCGCGTCGAAATTCACGACGTCGATCTTGACCGGGAAGAGGATGCCCCAGAAGACGCCGAAGAGGCCGGCCGCCGTGACCAGCGCGAGCAGGGCGGGGCCTAGATGCGGCGGCGCATGCCAGGTCCGAAGCCGCTGGATCGCGTTCACGATGCACTCCTCCGCGCACGCTCCACGGTAGCCCCCAGGCGCCGCTCGAGCCGCAGGCCCTCCGCGAGCGGGAGGTCGAGGCCCTCGATCACCGCGCGCTTGGTGGCCTGGAGCGCGTCTGCGGCCAGTCCCGCCAGGCCCGACGCCCAGTCGCGAGCGGTCGCTTCCAGGTCCGCAGCCGGCACCACGGCGTGGACGAGACCGATCGCGAGCGCCTCCGCTGCGTCGATCGGTTCGCCGGTCGTGACCATGCGGAGCGCATCGGAACGACCGATCGCCCGGGCGACCGTCTGGGTGCCGCCCGCGGACGGTATGTACCCGAGCGTCACCTCCGGAAGCGCGAGCCGCGTGTCTGCAGCCGCCACCCGGAGATCGCAGTACATCGAGAGCTCGAGGCCGGCCCCGTAGGCGTAGCCGTGCAGGGCGGCGATGAGCGGTATGCGCAGGTTCGCCATGAGGCCCCAGAGGTCGCGCTCCTGCCTCGAGGCGCGCGCGGCCATGAGCGACGGTGCAGTGCCGAACTCGGTGACGTCCGCGCCGGCCGAGAACGCGCGGTCGCCCGCGCCGGTGAACACCGCCACCCTGATGGTGGGGTCGTCGCGCAGGAGCGTGAGGAGGTCCCAGAGCTGGTCGCGCATCCGCATGTGGACGGCGTTCAGGCGCTCAGGTCGGTCGAGGGTGATCCAGGCGATGGCGCCATCGACGCCCTCGCGCGCGAACTGCACGAAGCGCCGGTCGTCGGCTGGGGACGGGTCAGGCATGGTCGCCTCGGGATGGGAGCGGCCGCGCCGGCGTCGAGAGCAGGCCCCCGACGCCGGTGAAGATGAGGCTTAGATCCAGTCCGGCTTCTTGATCTGGCTGACCTCAGCACGGTCGTGGCTGTGCTGGACCTCTTCGTTGATCTTCGTGGCGAGCGCCTTCATCACCAGGCCGCCGGGGGTCATCTCCTCGGCTCGCCAGCGGCGGATGGCCGCCTTGTCCTTGGTGTCGAGCTTGAGCCCGAGCAACTCGTCCATCACCGCCTCGAACATGCGGTGGGCTTCTTCGACCGTGAATTCGACTTTCACGCGCCCTCCCGGACCTTCAGCTTGCCGCGCGTGCGCATCATGCGGGACGTGCGCTCGTCGATGAAGTTGCCGAGCGCCGTGTTCAGGCTGGCGGTGAAGCCGTCCAGCGGGATGGTGCCCGGCGCGTGATCGCGCCGCCAGTCGCGGATCGCCTGCTTCGCCGCCAGGCTGATCTCGACGTGGTCGAGCACCTGCGCGGTGACCAGCGCCAGCACGGCGTTGGCCTCTTCGGTGTTCAGAACAACGTTCATGTATGCCCCCCTGAAGTTCGCATGCTAGCGAACCCCGGCCCACCGTCACAACGTCCCGGATACAGGAATGGATTCGGGGCTACTCCCCGGTGAATCGCGGCGGCCGCTTCTCCACGAACGCGGCCACGCCCTCCGCGCGATCCGCGGTCGACTGGAGCAGCACCGTCAGGTCGAGTTCGTACCTGAGCGCCTGTTCCAGCGGCATCTCCACCCCCCGGTGGACCGCTTCCTTGGCCAGCCGCGTGGCGACCGGCCCGCGTGCCGCGATGGACTGGGCGAGGATCATCGCCGCGGCGTCGAGCTCCGCCGCAGGGACCACCCGCGAGAGCAGCCCGATGCGACGTGCCTCGGCGGCGTCGATCTCGTCGCCGGTCAGCAGGAGGCGGAGCGCGTGCGCGCGCCCGACCGCTCGGGGCAGGCGCTGCGTGCCCCCGCCCCGCGGGACACCTCCGGCGGCGGCGTCTGGCATGGCGAAGGTCGCGCCCTCGGCAGCGATGCGGATGTCGCACGCCAACGCGACCTCGAGGCCCACCGAGTGGGCACGTCCGGCGATCGCGGCGACGACAGGCTGCGGGATGGCGGCGAGTGCTTCGATGCCGGCCCCGAGCGGCGGCACCCCGGGGAGCCCCTCCGGCTCCGCCAGCGCCTCAGCGCTCCAGCCGAGGCCAACGTCGGAGCCACCTGCCCGGAGGATCACCGCGCGTACCTCGGGCAGGTCGGCGACCTGCCGAGCGGCGTCGCCGAGCGCATCAAGGGCCGCGCGGTCGATGCGACCATCCGGCGGCGTCCAGGTGATGGTCGCGATCGGGCCATCGATGGTCAGGGCGGCAGCGGGCATGCGGCTCCTCGCGGCTTCGGGAGGCGAAGCGTACCTCGACGGGGCGGCCCGCGCGCGGCACGATGTGCGCTCTGGCAGCGTACGGCGGGAGTGGTGGATGGACCTCGAACTGTCTGGTCGGTCGGCAATCGTCACCGGCGCGAGCCGC
>CAIXBH010000151.1 GCA_903917615.1 uncultured Chloroflexota bacterium
GCGCGGTCGCGGAACCCTCACCCAACCTCTCCCATGAATGGGAGAGGAGCCAGACCCTCACCCAACCTCTCCCATGAATGGGAGAGGAGCCAGAGCATCGCCTCGACGCTCGAGGGGGATGCGTGAGCGCGGTCGCGGAACCCTCATGCTTCCCGGCAGAGTGAGCGCGGGATACCCGCGCGTCTGGTGCGCCTAGCGCGAGAAGGACCGAGGCGGCTCGCCGGGCTGCGGGCCCTGCGGCTCCACCATCGGGAACACCGGCGGCGGGGCGAGGCGGGGGCGCTGGCGGATGCGCTCGGCCATCGTCGCGTCGCGGGCCTCGAGGCCGGCGACGAGCGCCTCGGCGTCGTGCGGGTCCGCCTCCGCGGACTCGAGGTAGCGCCGGGTGCGGTATCGCGCGCTCGCGAGCGCGTGCACGACCTGGGGCGGCAGCGGGCGCTCGACGACGCGGTCGGTGACCGTCTCGCCTGCCACCGCGGCCGTCGCGTGGCGCTCGTCCGAGGCGAGTGTCGCGAGCGCCTGCACCACCGTCTCGCCACCCGCGTCCGGCCGGCCGATGTCGACGCCGAAGTCGCGGTCCGTCACGCCCTCGAGCGACGCGAGCAGGCCCGCCCGCGAAGCATCGAGGCGCGCACGCAGTGCGTCGAGGAGCGCGGGGTCGAGCACGATCGCGTCGTCCTTCTCTGCCTAGCGGGGGTAGGTGTCGTTGCTGAGGTTCGCGTCGTTGATCGCGTCGGTGGAGAGTCGCACGGTCGCGCGCGTCAGGTCGACCCCGACCACGCCCGTCACCGGCACGTCGACCGTCGCGCCCGGCTCGAGGCTCACGTCCTGCGTGACCCGCCCGAGGAGCGTCGTGCTCGGCAGCGCCTCGCGCGCGGTGAGCGTGATCGTGCCGGCGATCGGGATCGAGCTCGCGTTGCGCACCGTCACCACGAGCTGGCGATTCCCGCCGACCGCCGCCGCGCGCAGGATCTCGAGGTCGTTCGGGACGTCCGGCTCGACGAGCCCCGTCCACGTGTTGTTGCTCGTGTCCTCCTCGCGCTCGGGGGGCTGCGTGAAGACCTTCGCCGTCACGGGCGCGCGCAGCTGCACGTAGGCGCCCGCGACCGTCATCGCCACGCCCTCGTGCGCGCGCAGCGGCTCGCCCGCCTTCGTCTCGAGGCGTACCGGCGCGCCGTCGTTCACCGAGACGAAGATCGGCGTCGTCAGGTCGCCCGGCCCGTCGTTCACCACAGACACCACGAGGCGGTCCTGTCGCGCGTACACGCGGTCGATCCGCAGGTCGGCGAGGTCCGGCGTCTGTGTCGAGGATGCGCGCGTGCCGCCCGCCGAGACCGATCGCGCGTCCGCCACGATCGCCAGCCGCTGCACGTCGCCGTAGCCCGTCAGCGCGTCCACCGGCGCCCAGCCGACGACGCTCGAGGCGCCTTCGATGCCGACCACGAGCCAGCGCGCGTCCGGCGACCGGCCGAGCACGCGCACGCGCGTGCCGTCGGCGATGTGCGTCACCAGCGCCGCGTCCGCGGCCGGCGACGCGCGCAGGTCGAGGTCACGCGTGACGGCGATCGCCGCCGTCGCCGAGGAGGAGGGGCGGATCAGCGCGGAGTCGAGGCTGGACCGGCGCGCGAGGAGCACCGCCCCGCCGGCGGAGAAGGTCACGATGACGGCGACGGCGATCGCCACGCCCATCGTCGTGAAGAGGCCACGCCCCTGCGGGGCGGCGGGTGGCTGGTCGTCCTCGAACATCAGGGCGCCACGCTCGCGATGGGGCGGCGAAGGGCACGGGGCAGGGCAGGGGTGGGCGTGCGCGTCGTCAGAATGGCTCGGCCTCCGACCCCCGACCGCCGGCTCCTATCGTACCGCCATCGCCGGCTATCAGTCCGAGGCGGGCAGGAGCCGGAGCATGCGCGCCCGCGCCTCCGCGTAGCCGTCCGTCATGCCCGAGACGTAGTCGGCCGCGCGCCGCCACGGCGGGTCGTCCGGCTGCGACCACCCCGGGATCGCCTCCGGCAGCGCCTCGTAGTACGTGAACAGCGCCTCCACGATGCGCTGCCCGCGGCGCGCCTCGTGCAGCGTCGAGGGGTGCAGGTACACGCGCTCGAACATGAACTCCCGCAGCGCGTCCGTCGCCGCCAGCACCGCCTCGTCGAGGACGATCGCCGGCGTCCCCGCCTCGAACGTGGCGTGCGAGGCCACCACGCAGCTCGTCACCAGCGTCGCCACCCGCTCCGAGTGCGTCGCGCCGAGGACCGTCCGCGCGACCGCGGGCAGGTGGCTCTCCGCGATCAGCTCCGCGCGGATCGCGTCCTGGATGTCGTGGTTGAGGTACGCGATCGAGTCCGCGAGCTTCACGATCTGCCCTTCGAGCGTGCTCGCGTTGCCCCACGCCTCCGCCGCCACGGACTCGCGCGTCTTCGAGTGCTTGAGGATCCCCTCGCGCGTCTCCGCCGTGAGGTTGAGCCCCGCCCCGCCGTTCTCGAGGAGGTCCACGATGCGCAGCGACTGCTCGTTGTGCCGGAACCCCTCGGGCAGCAGCGCGGCGAGCGTCTCCTCGCCGGCGTGCCCGAACGGCGTGTGGCCCAGGTCATGCCCCCAGCCGATCGCCTCCGCGAGGTCCTCGTTCAGGTTCAGCGCCCGCGCGATCGTCCGCGCCACCTGCTGCACCTCGATGGTGTGCGTCATGCGCGTCACCACGTGGTCGGAGTCGGGGTGCACGAAGACCTGCGTCTTGTGCTTCAGCCGCCGGAACGCCCGCGTGTGGATGATCCGGTCACGGTCCACCTGGTAGGCGAGGCGCAGCGGGTCGGGCTCCTCGGGCACCTCGCGACCGGCCGAGGTGGCCTCGCGTGCCGAAAGCGGGGACAGCGCCGTCTCGTGCGCCTCGAGGGGTGCGCGGAGACGGGCGAGGCGCGGATCACGCGGATCGGTGGCCATATCTCGCAGTGTGCGCCGTTGAGCAGCGGTCGACCAGCGGGTCTATCACTACCGTTGCTTATAACGATCAGGAACATGCTCACTACTACGGCACAAGGGAATTCGATCCTATACTTGAGGCCTGGCGCACCTGTGGGCGGGGGTCCCCTGCAGGGAGCGCGCGCGAGTTTCCCCAGACCGATGTTCACATCGATCGACGCTGAGGGGCGTCGACGGCTGCGGCATTGGTCCCCGGAATGGGAAGGTACGCCATGACGACTGCCTCGAAGCCCGATCTCACCAAGAACAGCACCGGCTCGCAGTTCACCGGCGGCATGGTGCATTTCTTCGGTGATGGGGGCGGCCACGACTCGCGAGCGCTGCGCGACCTCCTCGGCGGCA
>CAIXBH010000152.1 GCA_903917615.1 uncultured Chloroflexota bacterium
GCAGCGCGCCATCGCCGCGGCGCTCCAGCCGCTGGACCTCACGCACGTCCAGTTCGTCCTCCTGGCGTGCACCTGGTGGTTGAACGGCGCGGGAACCCACCCGAACCAGGTGGACCTCGCGACGCAGGCAGGGACCGATGTGAAGATGACGTCGCAGGTCGTCCGGAGTCTGGAGCGCAAGGGGCTGGTCGCCCGCGTCGCGGATCCGCTGGACGCCCGCGCCATGCGGGTCTCGCTGACTCCGGCGGGTGCCGAACTGGCCCCCCGCGCGGTCGAGGTCGTCGAGGCTGTCGACGCGCGGTTCTTCAGCACGGTCGAACTCGAACCGGCCCTCGAACTGCTTCGGCACCTCGTTACCGGTCGAGGGACGACGGCGGACGGCGAGGCGTGAGGCCGCGAATTCGGAGGCGGCGGCGGGTTGACGACTTCACGCGCAGGCGTCAGACTGTTCACATTATGGCGCAGACGACCTCGACCCCCGGCGCCCCCTCGACGACCGCACTCAGCGGTCTCGTCCTCGTACTCGTACTTACCTAGGCGGCGCTGCGCGCATCGTGCGCACATGCGTCGCCTCCGCCCGGTCACCGGGCGGTTTTCGTGTCTAGCGAGTTCTCAAAGCCACCCGGCAGCCAGTCCCAACAGAAAGAGACCCGAGCCATGACCAAGATGATGGGCGCCGACATCGTCCTCGAGAGCCTGAAGCGCATCGGGGTGGACACGGTCTTCGGATACCCCGGCGGCGTGGTCCTCCCGCTGTACGACCGGTTCCCGGCCCACCCGGAGGTCCGCCACATCCTCGTGCGGCACGAGCAGGGGGCGGGGCACGCTGCGGACGGCTATGCCCGTGCCTCGGGGCGCCTCGGCGTCGCGCTCGCGACCAGCGGTCCCGGCGCGACGAACCTCATGACTGCGATCACCACCGCGCACATGGATTCGGTGCCAACGCTGTTCATCACGGGCAACGTCGCCCGGGCGCTCCTCGGCAAGGACGGCTTCCAGGAGGCCGACATCACTGGCATGACCATGCCGACCGTGAAGCACTCCTACCTGGTCATGCGCGCCGAGGACATCGCTCCCTCGTTCGCGGAGGCGGCCTATATCGCGATGACCGGCCGGAAGGGCTCGGTCCACATCGACATCCCGAAGGACGTCTTCACCGAGGAAGCCGAATTCATCTGGCCGGAGCAGGTGTCGCTGCGCGGCTACCACCCGGTCACGGACGGCGACCCGATCGCCATCGAGCAGGCCGCGAAGGTCATCGACGCGGCGGAGCGCCCGGTGATCTTCGCCGGGCACGGGGTGATCCTGAGCGACTCATCTGAGGAGTTGCGCGCCTTCGCGGAGAAGACCGGGACGCCGATCCTCAACACCCTGCTCGGCCTCGGCAGCATCCCGCCGGAGCACGCGCTGTCCTACGGGATGATGGGGATGCACGGCTCGTACTGGGCGAACCACGCGGCGAGCAGCGCCGACGTGATCATCGCCTTCGGCATGCGCATGGACGACCGCGCGCTGGGCCGGTTCCAGGACATGAACCCGACGGCCAAGATCGTCCACGTCGACATCGACCCGGCCGAGCACCACAAGAACGTCTACGCGCACTTCCCGATCGTCGGTGACGTGAAGCGGGTGCTCCCGCAACTGACCGCCGCGGTCTCCAGCAACTCGCACGCCGAGTGGGTGCGCTGGATCGACGATCTGCGCAACGGGCACAAGGCCTCGATGTCCGTGCCCCCGGGGAACGAGATGTCGACGCAGTACGTGCTGTCGAAGATCGCCGCATTCGCGGGCCGCGAGGCGGTCATCACGACCGGCGTCGGCCAGCACCAGATGTGGGCCGCGCAGTTCATGAACATCAGCCGCCCGCGCCAGTTCATCACCTCGGGCGGCCTCGGCACGATGGGGTTCGAGGTGCCGGCGGCCATGGGCGCCGCGGTGGCCTGCCCGGACCGCGCCGTCTGGACGATCTGCGGTGACGGCGGCTTCCAGATGACCTTCCAGGAGATCGCCACCATGGTGGACGAACACCTCCCGGTGAAGATGGCCATCATGAACAACGGCTTCCTGGGCATGGTCCGCCAGTGGCAGGAGCTGTTCTACGCGAACAACTACGTCGACGTGGCGATGTCCCAGCCGGACTTCCTGAAGCTCGCCGAGGCCTACGGGATCCACGGGATCCGCGTGACCGACCGCTCGCAGGTGGACGACGCCATCAAGGAGGCCGCGGCCTACCCGGGCCCGGTCATCCTCGACTTCCGCGTGAAGGCCGAGGGGAACGTCTGGCCGATGGTCCCCGCGGGTGCCGCGCTCAACGAGACGATCGAGGCGCCGGAGCACGCGATTCACTAGCGGGGCCCCTCCTTCGCTGCCCTCCCCACCCGGGGAGGGGGCCAGAGGCAGGACACCCCCCACCCCAACCCACCCCCGCAAGGGGGGAGGGGGAAAAACCCCAAAGGGGAAGAGGACCGAGAGATGAAGCACATCGTTGCCGCGCTGGTGGAGAACCGCCCGGGCGTCCTGAACCGGGTCGCGTCGCTGTTCCGGCGGCGCGGGTTCAACATCGACAGCCTCGCCGTCGGGACGACGGAGGAGGCGGGCGTCTCGCGCATGACCATCGTGGTCGAGGGCGACCCGAGCATCTCGCTCCAGGTAGAGCGCCAGCTCGACAAGCTCATCGACGTGATCACGGTCGAGAACCTGACGGACGTGGATGCAGTCGTCCGGGAACTCGCGCTCATCAAGATCGCGGCGCGGCCGGACCAGCGCCGGGAGATCCTCGACCTGGTCGATATCTTCCGGGCGCAGGTCGTGGACGTGTCCCCCTCGTCGCTGGTGATCCAGCTGACAGCGGCCGAGGAGACCCTCGACGCGCTGCTGGAGAACTTGCGGCCATACGGCGTGCGCGAGATGGTGCGCACCGGCCGCATCGCGCTGGCGCGCGGCGCGCGGACCACGGCGGTCCACGAGCACGAGTCGGCCGAACTGCAGCGGTTCCACAGTGAATCCGGGCGCCGCCCGGAGGGCGACCTGCCCTACGTATCGGAGTAACGCGTCCGCCCGTGTGGCGGCGTGACTGAGCAAGTCAGAGAGGGAGCAACGTGCCGGCAAAGATTTACTACGACTCGGACGCGGACCTGGGTGTCCTCAAGGGCAAGAAGGTCGGCATCATCGGGTTCGGGTCGCAGGGACACGCGCACGCGCAGAACCTGCACGACTCTGGCGTCGACGTGGCGGTCGGGCTCTACCCGGGCTCGTCGTCATGGGCGAAGGTCGAGGCCGCTGGCCTGAAGGTCGGCACCGTCGACGAGGTCGCGCGCGACTCTGACATCATCATGATCCTGGTCCCCGACCAGATCCAGAAGCAGGTCTACGACGACCACATCGCGCCGTACCTCGAGACCGGCGACACGCTGATGTTCGCCCACGGCTTCAACATCCACTTCAACCGCATCGTCGCGCCCGAGGGCGTGGACGTATCGATGATCGCGCCGAAGGGCCCGGGGCACCTCGTGCGCCGCGTCTACCAGGAGGGCTTCGGCGTCCCGTCGCTCGTCGCCATCGAGCAGGACGCGAGCGAGAACGCGCTGGCGACGGCGCTCGCGTACGGCAAGGGCATCGGCGCGTCGCGCGCCGGCATCCTCGCCACGACCTTCCGCGAGGAGACCGAGACCGACCTCTTCGGCGAGCAGGCCATCCTCTGCGGCGGCCTCACGGCGATGATGAAGAACGCCTTCGAGACCCTGGTCGAGGCCGGCTACCAGCCGGAATCCGCGTACTTCGAGACCTTCCACGAGGTGAAGCTGATCGTCGACCTCATGTACGAGGGCGGCATGGCGCAGATGCGCGACTCCATCAGCGACACGGCCGAGTACGGCGACTACACGCGCGGCCCGCGCGTCTCGCCGCCGTCGCAGAAGGCCGAGATGCGGAAGATCCTCGACGAGATCCAGTCCGGCGAATTCGCCAAGGAGTGGATCCTCGAGAACCAGGCCGGCCAGCCGCACTTCAAGGCGCTGCGCCGCCTCAACGCCGAGCACCCGGTCGAGATCGTCGGCGCCGAGGTTCGGCGCATGATGTCCTGGCTGAACAAGAAGTAACGCTGCACCAGAAGTAGTGGCCCGATGACTCGTTCGCTCCTCCTCCTTCTCCGGCCCTCCGCCTGCTGACATCTGTCAGCGGGACGGGAGGGCACGCGCGAAGGAACGAGGACGAACGAGCAAAGGAACAACTGACATGGCTGACAAGATCTACATCTTCGACACGACGCTGCGCGACGGCGAGCAGTCCGCGGGCATCAGCTTCTCCATCGACGAGAAGGTGGAGATGGCGCGCCAGCTGGAGCGCCTGAACGTGGACATCATCGAGGCAGGCTTCCCGGCCACCTCCCCCGGCGACCGCGAGGCGATCGCGCGCATCTGCCGCGAGGTCCGCGGCCCGGTGATCGCCGGCCTCGCGCGCGCGGTGAAGAGCGACATCGACACCGCGTGGGAAGCCGTGAAGGACGCGGAGACACCGCGCATCCACGTCTTCATCTCCGCCAGCGAGATCCAGATGGCGCACCAGCTCCGCAAGAACCGCGAAGACGTCGTCGAGATGGCCCGCGCCGCCGTGGCGCATGCGCGCCGGTACACCTCGGACGTCGAGTTCTCGCCGATGGACGCCTCGCGCGCCGACGCCGACTTCATCGTGGAGATCTGCCAGGCCGCCATCGACGAGGGCGCGACGACGATCAACATCCCGGACACGCTCGGCTACGCGATCCCGCGCGAGATGGAAGCGCGCGTCCGCCACGTCATGGAGCACGTCCACGGCATCGAGAAGGCGCGCGTCTCCGTGCACTGCCACAACGACCTCGGCATGGCAACCGCGAACTCGCTGGCCGGCATGCTGGGTGGCGCGCGGCAGATCGAGGGCACGATCAACGGCATCGGCGAGCGCGCCGGGAACGCCTCCCTCGAAGAGGTGATCATGGCGATCAAGACGCGCGCCGACTACATGGGCACCTACACCGACATCAAGACCGAGGAGCTGTACAACGCCAGCCGCATGGTGGAGCGCTACTCCGGCCTGATGCTGCAGTCGCACAAGGCGGTCGTCGGCAAGAACGCGTTCCGCCACTCCAGCGGCATCCACCAGGACGGCGTCCTGAAGATGCGCGAGACGTTCGAGATCATGCGCCGCGAGGACATCGGCATCCCGATCGGCTCCTCCATCGTGCTCACGAAGGTGTCCGGCTCGCACGGCCTGCGCTCGCGGCTGGCGGACCTCGGCATCACGCCGAACGACACCGAGCTGGCACGGATCTACGAGGCGTTCAAGGACGTCGCGGACGCCAAGGACGAGGTGGACGACCGCGACCTGCTCGCGATCGTCTCGGAGCAAACGCAGATCGCGGTGAACGACGCGTGGACGCTGGACCTGGTGCAGGTCTCGAGCGGCGACCACGGCGCCCCCACTGCCTCCGTGCGGCTGATCGGTCCGGACGGCGCGATGCACGAGGACGCGGCGATCGGCACCGGCCCGGTGGACGCCATCTACAAGGCGATCAACCGCGTGACCGGCCTTGAGAACACGCTGACCGAGTTCAGCGTGAAGTCCGTGACCGAGGGCATCGATGCCCAGGGCGAGGTCACGATCCGCATCGACACGGACGGCGGAACCTACCAGGGTCGCGCGGCCGACCCGGACATCCTGGTCGCCTCGGCGCGGGCATACGTCCACGCGTTGAACCGGTCGATCGCCGCGCACGGGCAGGCTGCCGCACGGGAGGCCGCGCAGGAGGCCATGGGGCGGGTGTAGCCCTTCGCGGCGTTATGACTGGTACCGCGGGGGCGCGATACGATGCGCTCCCGCTCGATGAGATTGCACCGGGCGTGGCGGCCAGCCCACCCTCACCCTCCCCCATCGAGGGGGAGGGGACAGCAGTGAACGGTAAGAGGGAAGCATGACGAACGACCGGCCCAAGACGATCATCGAGAAGATCTGGGAGGAGCACCTCGTGCGCGCGCACGAGGGCGAGCCCGACCTGCTCTACATCGACCTCCACCTCGTGCACGAGGTGACGAGCGCGCAGGCCTTTGAGAGCCTCCGCATGAACGACCGCAAGGTCCGCCGGCCCGAACTGACGCTCGCGACCGTCGACCACAATGTGCCGACGATCGACCGGACCCTCCCGAACCCGGACCCGCTCTCCGCACAGCAGATCGAGGTGCTGCGAGAGAACTGCAAGGAGTTCGGCGTCCCGCTGTGGGACATCTTCGACCTCCGCCAGGGCATCGTGCACATCATCTCGCCGGAGCATGGCCTCACCCAGCCCGGGATGACGATCGTGTGCGGCGACTCGCACACGTCGACGCACGGTGCGTTCGGCGCGCTCGCGTTCGGCATCGGCACGTCCGAGGTCGAGCACGTGCTCGCGACGCAGACGCTGCCGCAGGCCCCGATCAAGACGATGTCGGTCGAGGTCACCGGCACGCTCGGACGCGGCGTCACCCCGAAGGACGTGGTCCTCGCGGTCATCCGCAAGATCGGCGTCGACGGCGGCATCGGTCACGTGATCGAGTACCGCGGCCAGGTGTTCCGCGACATGTCGATGGAAGGCCGCATGACGGTCTGCAACATGACGATCGAGGGCGGCGCGCGCGCCGGCCTCGTCGCCCCCGACGAGACGACCTTCGCGTACCTCAAGGGCCGCGACATGGCACCGCAGGGCGAGGACTGGGACAAGGCCGTCGCCTACTGGAAGTCGCTGACGACCGACGAGGGCGCGACCTTCGACACCTACGTCGAGCTCAAGGGCGAGGACATCGAGCCGCACGTCACGTGGGGCACGACGCCAGCGCAGAGCGTCGGCATCTCGCAGGCGGTGCCGAAGCCCGAGGATGCCGGTACCGAGTGGGCGCAGGAGACCGCCGAGCGCTCGCTGAAGTACATGGACCTGCAGGCAGGCGTGCCGATCCAGCGGATCAGCATCGACCGCGTGTTCCTCGGCTCGTGCACCAACGGCCGCATCGAGGACCTGCGTGCGGCCGCCGCGATCGTGAAGGGCCACACCGTGGCCAGTACGGTCAAGGCGATGGTGGTGCCGGGCTCCGGCCTCGTGAAGCAGCAGGCCGAGGCCGAGGGCCTCGACGTGGTGTTCAAGGACGCGGGCTTCGAGTGGCGCGAGCCGGGCTGCTCGATGTGCCTGGGCATGAACCCGGACATCCTGCTCCCGGGCGAGCGTTGCGCCAGCACCAGCAACCGCAACTTCGAGGGCCGGCAGGGCGCCGGCGGACGCACGCACCTCGTGAGCCCGGAGATGGCGGCCGCGGCCGCGATCGCCGGCCACTTCGTCGACGTGCGGGACATCAAGTAAGCAGAGGAGCCGGATCATGCGACAGATCAGCACCGTCACCGGTCAGGCGATCCCGCTCAACCGCGCGGACGTCGACACCGATCAGATCATCCCGAAGCAGTTCCTGAAGCGCATCGAGCGCTCCGGGTTCGGTGAGTTCGCCTTCTTCGACTGGAGGAAGGACCCGGACTTCATCACGAACGACCCGCGCTACAAGGGCGCGCCGATCATGCTCGCGCAGCAAAACTTCGGCTGCGGCTCCAGCCGCGAGCACGCGGTCTGGGCGATCGAGGACATGGGCGTCACGGCGATCATCGCGCCGTCGTTCGGCGACATCTTCCGCACCAACTGCTCGAAGGTGGGCCTGGTCACCGTTGAGCTTCCCCACGACGACGTGAACTACCTCATGTCCCGCATGGAGGAGTTGCCGTCGACGCAGATCGTCGTGGACGTCGCCTCGCAGACCGTGAGCGTGGCCGGCACCGACTGGAAGCGCCAGTTCAGCATCGACCCGTTCGTGAAGTACCGCCTGCTCAACGGCCTCGACGACGTCGGGCTGACGATGCAGCACACCGACCTGATCGGTGAGTTCGAGTCGCACCGCTCGGCGCTCAAGCCGAACACGAGCAATGCGTTCGCGAACACGGTGAAGACGCCGTAAGGCAGTCTCGTCACCTCTTCGACGGCAACCGATCCGGCCGTACGGCGCGCGCTCGAAGCGCTCGACGTGCGGCCGCTTCGTGTCACGCCGCTCGGTTCCGGCTACGGCAGCACCGCGTACCGCGTCCACCGCCGCGACGGCGACCTCGTCCTGCGCGTCCCGAAGCCCCCGCTCGCCTGGTCCGGCCGCACGCTCGAGCACGAGTGTGCGCTGATCGAGGCGCTCGCAGACGTGGATTTCGGCGTCGCGATCCCGCGCGACATGCAGGTACTGCGGGACCGTGACGGCACCCTCCTCGCCACCACGCACCGCCTCGTCAAGGGCACGGCGCTGCGTGACGCCCCGCGCGGATTCGCGCGCCAGCGGTTCTGCGCCGACCTGGGCCGCTTCCTTTCGGCGCTCCACGCTGTGCCCGCTGCGGCCACCGCACGTGCGCAGGTGTCCAACGTCGACCTCTGGACGGAGCGTTACCGCGGACTCATCGACGAGGCGCTCCCCACCCTGCCGCTGGCATCGCGGCGGTGGCTGGCCGGACTCGGCGAGGAGTTCGGCCGCCTCGGCACAAACCGTGCACCGCGCGTGCTGACGCACGGCGACGTCCAGGGCGCGAACCTCCTGCTGGACGACGCAGGCGCGCTGACGGGGGTCATCGATTTCGGGAATGCGGCGATCGCGGACCCCGCGCTGGACTTCGCCGGCATTCTCAACGACCTCGGCTGGCGCGACCTCGAGCGGGTGTGGGCGCACTACGAGGGCGTCCTCGACGCCGACGTGGAGCGCCGCGTGCGCTTCTACATCGCGGTTGAGCCGATCTACCAGGTCCTCTACGGCGAGGCCGCGGAGGGCCCGGCCGAGCGCCGGGCCGGGCTCCGGCGTTTCGCCGCACGGGCTGCCGTCGCCGCACGCGATGCGGCGAGGTCGCGCGCCTAACGCTCGCGCCCAGCCCTGCCCCTGCCCCACAGGGGTCCCCTTGCTACACTCGGCCTCGCTTCGTCGGATCGATTCAACATTCGGGCGCGGAGTACGACGCTCAAGTCACGCCGGCCGATCGGCGCGGAGGGAAAGACCATGGCCACCTTCGACATCCTCGTGCTCCCGGGCGACGGCATCGGCCCGGAGGTGGTCGCGGAGGGCGTGCGCGCCCTCGAGGTGATCGGACAGAAGTACGAGCACGTCTTCCGCATGGAGCACGACATCGTCGGCGGCGCGAGCATCGACGCCTACGGGACGGCGCTGCGCGACGAGACGCTCGCGAAGGCGAAGGCCAGCGACGCGGTGCTGTTCGGCGCCGTCGGCGGGCCGAAGTGGGACATCCCGACGGCCTCGGTCCGGCCGGAGCAGGGCCTCCTCGCGCTGCGCTCGGGCCTCCAGCTGTGGGCGAACCTCCGCCCGGTGAAGGCGGAGCCGGCGCTGCTGCACGCCTCGGCGCTCAAGCCCGAGGTGCTCGAGGGCACCGACATCGTCGTCATCCGCGAACTCACCAGCGGCATCTACTTCGGCAAGCCGCAGGAGCGCCGCCTCGTGGACGGCAAGCGCGAGGCGGTGGACACGAACTACTACAACGAGGAGGAGGTCGCGCGAGTCGCGCACCTCGGCTTCAAGCTCGCGCGCGAACGCAAGCACAAGCTCACGAGCATCGACAAGGCGAACGTCCTCGCCACCTCCCGCCTCTGGCGCGAGATCGTCGTCGAAGTGTCGAAGGAGTACCCGGACGTCAGCCTCGAGCACGTCCTCGTCGACGCGATGACGATGCATCTGATCCGCCGGCCGCGCGACTTCGACGTCGTGATCGCGGACAACATGTTCGGCGACATCATCACGGACGAGGCCTCGATGATCTGCGGATCCATGGGCATGCTCGCGTCGGCCTCGATCGGCACGATGAAGGAGGACGGCACGGGCCTCGGCATGTACGAGCCGATCCACGGCAGCGCGCCCGACATCGCCGGCAAGGGCATCGCGAACCCGCTCGCCATGCTGCTGTCGACGGCGATGCTGCTGCGACACTCGTGCGGCCTCGAGACCGAGGCCCAGGCCATCGAGTCCGCGGTCGCCGCGGTCATCGAGGAGGGCCACCGCACAGCGGACATCGCGTCGCCGGGCGAGAAGACCCTCGGCACCCGCGAGATGGCCGACCTCGTGTTGGCGAAGATCGGCGGCTAGGCGACTACTGCCTGATCTCCAGCGGCGAGTCCGGGTACTCGCCGCGCAGGAGCGGCAGGAGCAGTTCCGCGAGATTGCCGGGGGCCAGACGCTCGATGGTGGCGAGCTCATCGACCCACCACCATCGGATCGCGCTGAGGCCATCGACGTTCGCCCCCGGGCCGAACGTCGCGCTCGCGGGCGTCGCGGCGAGGTGAGCCACGAAGAACTCCTCGCGGCTGTCGATCCAGATGCCCCGGCTGGCCCAGTGCCACGTGTACCGCCGCGACCAGACGTGGGGGCCCCAGGTGATGCCGGCGGCCTCGTCGAGGCCGGCCTCCTCGAGGAGCTCGCGGCGGGCGGCCTCGGCGGGCGTCTCGCCGGGCTCGATCCCCCCGCCGGGCGGGAACCAGAACGCGCCATTGCCGGCATCCGCCCTGACGAGCAGCACCCGGCCGGCCGCGTCGAGGACAACCGCGCGTGCCGCTGGGCGGACGATGGCGGTTTCGCGGCTCTGGCCATCGCCGGGCATGGGGTTCTCCTCGGATTGCTGGGGCACGAGGCGCCAGCCTACACTGGATGCATCGTGACGAAGGTGCACTCGACGGAACAGGTGGTGCTCGCCGACCGGCTCATGCCGGCGGCGGCGATCATTTCGCGCGCCTGACCACCCCTCGACGCAGCGCCTGCCGCTCGGCCGCCCTCGGCCCGCGGACTCCACGGAGACCCGAATGCCCACGTCCGATATCCAGCTCTACGACACCACGCTCCGCGACGGCCTCGGCATGGAGGGCCTCTCGCTCTCCCTCGCGGACAAGCTCCTCATCGCCCAGAAGCTCGACGACCTCGGTGTCCAGTACATCGAGGGCGGCTACCCGGGGTCGAACCCGAAGGACGCCGAGTTCTTCGAGCGCGCCTCTGAGCTCAACCTGAAGCACGCCAAACTTGTCGCGTTCGGCTCGACGCGGCGCGTGGGCGGGAACGCCGCGACCGACTCGGCGATCCAGTCCGTCCTGAACGCGAACACGCCGGTCATCACGCTCGTCGGCAAGTCCTCCTCCGCGCAGGCGCGCGAGGTGCTCGAGACCACCGAGGAGGAGAACCTCGCGATGATCCGCGATTCGATCGCGTATCTCGTGTCCCAGGGGCGCGAGGTCGTCTTCGACGCGGAGCACTTCTTCGATGGCTACCGGGACGACCCGGCATACGCGATCGAAACGCTGCGCGCCGCGGAGCGCGCCGGCGCCGCGACGGTGACGCTGTGCGACACGAACGGGGGCACCCTGCCGGGCGACATCCAGGCAGCAGTGCGCGCGGCCAGCGAGGCCGTCGGCTGCCGCATCGGCATCCACTGCCACAACGATGGCGACCTCGCTGTCGCGAACACGCTGCTGGCCGTCGAGGCGGGCGCGACGCAGGTGCAGGCGTGCCTGAACGGCTGGGGCGAGCGCACCGGCAACGCGAACATCGTCTCGGTGATCGCGAACCTCAAGCTGAAGATGGGCCTCGACGTCGTGAGCGACGACCAACTGCGCCAGCTCACGGAGACCGCGCGCTTCGCGCAGGAGCTCGCGAACCTCGCGCTCGACCCGCAGCAGCCCTACGTCGGCACCGGCGCGTTCGCGCACAAGGCGGGGCTGCACGTCGCGGCGATCACGAAGTCGCCCGGCTCGTACACCCACGTGGACCCGCTGGCGGTCGGCAACACCGAACGCGTGCTCGTCTCGGAGATGGCCGGGCGTCGCAGCGTGACCGAGAAGTTGCGCGAGCAGGGCGTCGATCTCCCCCTGACCGATGCGCAAGCCTCGGCGGCGCTCGAGGTCGTGAAGCGGCGCGAGGCAGCCGGCGCGGCGTTCGAGAGCGCCGAGGCGTCCTTTGAGCTGCTCGTGCGCCGCACCCTGCCCGAGTACGTCGCGCCCTTCAGCCTTGAGGACTTCCTGATCGTGGAGCGACGACGCCACCTGACGGCGACGTCGGAGCAGAATGAGATGCAGGGCGAGGCGATGGTGAAGGTACGCGTGGGCGACCACGTCGCCCAGGTGGCGGCGGACGGGAACGGCCCCGTCTCCGCCCTCGACTCCGGCGTACGCAAGGCACTGACCGAGGTGTTCCCCGGTATCGCCGCCGTGCACCTGACGGACTACAAGGTGCGGATCATCGACTCCACGTCCGGTGCGGACGCTGCGGTGCGCGTGCTGGTCGAATCGTCGGACGGGCACCACCGCTGGCGCACGGTCGGCGCCTCGACCGACGTGATCGAGGCGTCGTGGCTCGCGCTCCAGGACGCCTACGAGTACTGGATCATGCGCTGGGGCGCCGCCGAGTAGGAACGCCCGCGACGAGGCTCGATCTCACGCGCTCGGGCGAGTCGGGATCGGTCGAGCGCCGATGCGCACGGTGACGGTCGTCGGCTTCCCGTCCCGCGTGATGGCGAGTTTCACGCTGCTCCCAAAGCCAGCGTCCGCGACGATCGCCTGCAGATCCTCGACGCTGGCGGTCGGCTTGTCGTTGGCGGCGGTGATGAGGTCCCCCACCTTCACGCCGGCCGTATCGGCCGGGCTGCGAGGCACGACCGCATCGACACGCACCCCACCTGCGTCGGCCGCGACGGTGATGCCCAGCCGCGGCCCCTGCGTCCCGCCGCGAGGCGTTTCAGGGGTAGCAGGCGGCGAGGGCGACGGCGTCGCCCCTGGCGCACCGGGCCCGCCTGGAGCACCGGGGACTCCGCGGGGAGCGCCCGGCGGCGGGCCACCGGGGGCCCCGGCGCCCTTGTGCACCCGAAGATCCACGTTCGCGCCGGCTCGAGTGACACGGAGGGTGTAGTCGGAGCTCGGCGCGACAGCGTCCAGCTGCGCGCGCAGGTCGTCAGGGCTCGTCACGGCGTGGCCGTTCACCGCCGCGATCACATCACCAACCTGAATGCCGGCCTGCTGCGCCGGGCTTTCCGGGGTCACTGCCGTGACGCTCAGGCGATCGCCAACCTCGACCCCCAGGGTGGGGCCGTCGGCGCGAAGCTGCGGGAAGCCGTGCGATGCGCGGAACTGGAATTCCCCGCGGAAGTTGCGGATGACCGCGGCGGTGCTCGTGAGGATGCCCACGACGGCCACGAGTCCGACGACCAGCGGGATGGCATTTCGCTTCAGGTAGTTCATGCGGTTCCCTCGATGTTCTGCGGCGTCTCAACCCGCGGCGCGTCCGATCGCTTCGCGTCCGCTCGAAGGACTTCGACTGCATGCCCTGTCGGCAGGAACACGGACACGGTCGTGCCACGCTCCGCCGTCGACTCGATCGAGACGGTGCCATGGTGCGCCTGGACCAGTTCTTGCACGATCGACAGCCCCAGGCCGCGATGACGCCCGCCGCTGCGCGCCGGGTCGGCCTGGTAGAAGCGGTCGAAGAGCCGCTCAAGCTGGTCCGGGGGGACGGGATCGCCCGCGTTATGCACCTCGATGAGCAGCCCGCCTCCGACACGACGGGACGAGAGCGTCACCGCCGACTCGGGAGGCGCGAAGCGGATCGCGTTGTCCAACAGGTTCGCGATCACCTGCTCGATCCGGCGTCCGTCCGCGCGAACCGTGCCGCCCGCGAGACTGGTCTCCAGGCTCACCCGGGCCTCCTCGGCCTGGAAGCGGAAGCGGGTGACCGATCCCTCGAGGATTGCGTCGATGTCGACGTCGTCGAGTTCGAGACGCAGCGCGCCGGACTCGATCTCGGAGAGGTAGAGCAGGTCGTCGACGAGGAGACGGATGCGGTCGGCCTCCTCGTGGATGACAGCGCCTGTCTCGCGCGGATCGCCCGGCAGTCCATCCACGAGCGCCTGCGAGAACCCCTGGATCGAGGTCAGCGGAGTGCGGAGCTCGTGCGAGACGTTCGCGAGCAGATCGTGCATCGCGCGATTGCTGCGGCTGACCTGGCTGGACATGTGGTTGAACGCCTGAGCGAGGCGGCCGACCTCGTCGTCGCCGTTCACGTCGATGCGCTGGTTGAGGTCGCCCCGCGCCATCGCCTCGGACGCACGCGTCACCTGGCGGATCGGAATCGTGAAGCGCTGCGCCATCAGTGATGCGAACACCGCGGCGAGGATCCCGGCGGCAAGCCCGGCAAGCCCGAGGCGCGGCAGGAGTTCAGCCCACGCTGAGATCACGTTTCCGGCAGGCACCGCGACGATCAGACGCGTCGCCGAGATCGGCCGCGGCGGCCCGGGGTTGCTCACGTTGCTCGACGGCTCCCCCGCGGTGAAGAGGTACAGGTCATCGCCGTGCGCCTTGATGCGCTGGGAGCGGAAGGTGTCCATGCGCCCGTTGCCGGGAGCGGGAGCGACCACCGCCTGTGCGAGGGACACCGTGTCACCCAGCATGCCCTGACCGGGATCAGTGTCGATCGTGACGTGCCCACCGCCGTCGAGGACGAGCACCCGAATGTTATACGCGCGGGAGACGTTGACGAGCGGAGGCCGAATCAGCTGTGGCGGCCAGCCGAGCGACTCCATGTTGTGGACGCTCTCCGACAATGGCCCGACGAGGCCACCAATGCGCTGCTCCGCGGACTCCTGCTGCTGCTCGCGAAGCAGGAAGACGAACGCGGACGCAGACATGAACAGGGTCAGTCCGATGACGATCCCGAACCCGGCGAGGAGGCGCGTGCGAAAGCTATGCAGCATCGGTCCCCGGCACGAGCTTGTAGCCCACGCCCCAGACGGTCTCGATCTTGGGGCGCGCCTGCTTCAACTTGTCGCGCAGCCACGCGACGTGCACGTCGATCGTCCGTGCGTCGCCGTAGAAGTCTTCACCCCACACCATCGAGAGCAGCCGCTCTCGGTCGAGCGCGACGTTGGGGTGCCGCATGAACGCCTCGAGCAGGTCGAACTCGCGCTGGCGCAGACGCACGCGGTCGCCGGCAACGACGACGTCGCGGCTGGTGGGATCGAGCGTCAGGTCGTTGACCGTGACCACGGGGCGTTCGGGCTCGTCCTCGGTGCGGTCCCATTCGCGCCGCCGGAGGTTCGCCTTGACGCGGGCAACGACCTCGCGCGGGTTGAAGGGCTTCGTGATGTAGTCGTCCGCGCCCATCTCAAGGCCGACGATCTTGTCGACGTCGTCCGTGCGAGCCGTGAGCATGATGACGGGGACATCGGACTCGCGGCGGATCTCCGTGCAGACCTCGAATCCACCCATCAGGGGCATCATCAGGTCGAGCAGCACCAGATCGGGGGATTCCGAGTGGAAGCGCTCCAGCGCCTCCTTCCCGTCGCGGGCGGAGATGATCTCGTAACCCTCCTCACGGAGGTAGAGACGAAGCAGTTTGACGATGTTGGGTTCGTCGTCGGCGACCAGGATTTTTGCAGGCATCGCGTGCATTGCCGCCGAGGACTGGAGGGGAGGGTCAGGTCGGGGCCGGCCCGCGTCAGCCCGAAGGCTGGCACCGCCGTGATTCGCAACCGCTCCCACCACTTGCTTGTTTCACGAACCACGTCGTACGGGCGCGGCCCCTTCCTGAAGAGAAGAATGGCCCCCGACGATTCACGATCCGCGATCCAAGTGTAAACAAAGTGTGCGAATTCGCGGCCTGCAGGCGCGAACTGCGGAACGACGGCGGATCAGCCGGCGCGGCGCTCGATGCGCGCGAGGCGCCCGGCGAGCGCGCTGCGGAGATCCGGGCTGGCCGCGGCGGCGAGGTTCTCGTCCGCGACCTCGATCAGAAGCTCCTCCCGAAGCACGCCGATCGAACGCGGGGCCTCGATGCCGATCTTGACCCGTTCGCCCTCCACGGAGAGCACGCGGACGACGACGTTCCCGTCGATGACGATGCCCTGCTCTGCCTTGCGAGTGAGAATGAGCACCGCGGCCTCCCTGCCAGCACGCTCGGACGACCTCGACAGCGCGTGCCGAGGCGGACATTCCTATGGGCGGATCATCGACCGGATGGGCTCCGGCCCGCAGATCAGGCGCCGGCTGCCATCTGCCGTTCGTCGGGCTCGGAGGCAGCGCCGTCGAGCCCGACGAACAGTCGGGCACGCAGGGGCTGGTCGCCGTCCTGGAGGACCACCTGGCGCGCCAGGTGCGTCCGTCGGCAGAGGAGCAGAGGCGCCATCAAGTTCGCGGTGATCTGCTCCGGATCCTCATCGAGGGTCAGCACGCAGCGCACCAGCGCATCGCCGGGATCCCGCATGCCCAGCGCCTCCGCGTCACGGTCGGGCAGCTCGAACGCGTATTCCGGCTGGAACAGGAACGGCTCGATCAGCGCGAACGAGATGTTGGGGTCCTCGAGCGACTGGAGCCACTCCACCGCGGAGTCCGGCTCCGCGATGAGCGCGTACCGCCGCAGCCCGGGGAATCCGCCGAGCCCGGGCTCGAACGCGAAGATCTGCTCCTGCGAGATCTCCAGCGTCTGTTCGGCACCCATCAGGTTCGTCTTCACTTGCATCGGAGTCCTCCTCGGCCCGCTGCGCTACTGCAGGAAGTTCAACAGGCTTTCGTTCAGCGAACGACCCGTCGCCGCGAGAGCAGCCTGGTAGGCGGTCTCACGGGTCTGCAGATTCACTGCTTCCTGGGCCATGTCGGCGTCCTGAAGACCAGACATGTGCACCTGGACTTGCTGTGTGGAGTTCGTGAGCTCGGTCTGCGCCAGGGTGACGCGCTGGGTGAGCGCGCCGACCTGCGTCCGCGCGGCAAGCACGTTGTCGACCTCGGCACTGATGCCGGCGCTCGCCGTGCTGACGACGGCCACGTTGTTGGACTGCAGCGCGTCCCGGAGCGCGATCAACTTCTGGAAGATCGGCGCGAAGAGCTGTCCTCCGTTGACGTTCACCGGGATCTGCTGGCCGTCCGCGATCTCGCGCTGGACCTGACCGGCATCGCCCGCGTAGGTCACGGCGGTTGGCGCGCCCGGCGTGTTCTCCGCGAAGGGCACGGTCTGCGTCTGCTGCCCGGCGAAGATGTGCCGTCCGTTGTACGTGGTGTTCCCCAGCGACACCATCTGCGTGATCAGCTGCGACACCTGAGTCGCGAGCTGCGATCGCGTCGATGGGCCGATGGATCCACTCGTCCCCTGGATCGAGAGTTGTTGCGCTGTATTCAGCAGCGATCCCACGCTGCCGAGGATCGCATCAGTCTGATCGAGCTCGCCCTGAGCGAGCGTGATCGAGGTCTGCTGATGCGTGATGCGATCGAGCACGGCCTGATCCGCCATGACGCCGCTCGTCCCCACGGGATCGTCGGACGGCCGATTGATCTTGAGCCCCGTCGACAGGCGCTCCTGGGACGTGGTGAGCTGCGACTGCGCCGTCTGCATGTTCTGGATCAGGCGCTGTGCGGTGCTGGCATTCGTGACGCGCATGCTCATCCGCCTACGTCTTGTTGATCAGCGTGTCGAGCATGTCGCTGATGGTCCGAATCATGCGCGCAGAGGCCTCGTAGCCCCGCTGATACTGGATCATGTTGGTCATCTCCTCGTCGAGGTTGACGCCGGAGGTGCTCTGCTGGAGCTGCTGGAGGTGGTTCACCGACAGGTGCTGCGCATCGGACAGCCCCTGCACGCTCTGCGCCGCCGATCCCACCCGCGCAACGATGCCGCCGTAGTAGGTGTCGTACGTGTCGCCACCGCTCGACAAGGTGCGCGTCGTCTGGAGGTCTGCGATCGCCAGGGCGTTGCTGCCGTCTCCGATCGCGCCCGGCACGCGCGCCGCGGCGAGCAGCGACGGTTGCGCAACCACGTTGGCCGCGACCGCGATGTCGACCGCGTCCGTCCCCTGGAAGAAGGCGGTCCCTGTCGTCACACCGTCCGCGGCGTAGCCGGCGGCGTGCGCCGTGTTCACGTCCGTGATCACCTGGTGGACCAGCGTGTTGAGATCACCGATCCGCGCCGTGAGGTCCGTGTCCCGCTGGTAGATCAGACCGCCGATCTGGCCGCTGCTCACGTTCACGGCGCTGCCGTCGGATGCCCACGTGAGATCGGCGTAGTTGTTGTTGGCGGGGTTCATCGTCGTATTGATCTGCTGTGCCGCACCGGCGGTCACGATGGCGTGCCCACCGACGAACACATCGACGCTGCCGTTGTCATGCTCCGTGTACCGGATGTCTGCCAACTGCGAGAGCTGATCGAGCGCCGCGCTGCGCTGGTCGACGAGATCGCTCGCGGTGTCCCCACTCGCCTTGACCGACACGATCTGAGAGTTCAGCGACGCGATCTTGGTCGCGAGTGTGTTCACCTGGTCGACCGCGCTCGTCACGCGCGCATCGGCGCTGTCGCGGAGCGAGCTGAACGACCGGACGAGGTTGTTCGCCACGGCGGCGAATGTCTGCCCGGCCTGCACGACGTTGGCCCGGGCGGCGCCTTGCTCCGGAGCGTTGGCGAGATCGCTCCACGAGTTGAAGAACGCGTCCATGACACTGCCGAGACCGCTCGTGCCCGGCTCGTTCAGGAGCGTCTGCGCGATGTTGAGCGAGTCCGCGCGGGACTGGTACTCCGACGCGGTGGAGTTCTGCGCGCGGAGCTGAAAGTCGAGGAACAGGTCGCGGACGCCCTGAATGCTGTCGATCGCGACGCCGCTGCCGACGCCCGCCCCACCGGCGGGCGCGACCGCGGACATGACCACCCGCTGGCGCGTGTAGCCGGCCGTGCCGATGTTGGCGACGTTGTGCCCCACCACGTCCATCGCAGTGCGCTGGGCGATCAGTGCGCTGATCGCCGACCCGAGTCCGATCGAGAGTCCCACGACCGGCCTACGCCGACCGGTCGAGGGAGCGGCCGCCCGGCATGCCGCCCGTGCCGCCAGAGGCCGTGTAGAGGGAACCACTCAGCACCGTCCGCAGGTAGTGCAGCCAGCGGTCGACGAGAGCGCGGCTGCCCTCGAGCAGCCGCTCGTTGAGGTCCTGCGCTTGCCGCAGCGCCTCCGCCTGGACGCGCAACGCCTGTCCCTGAGCCGACAGCGATTCGCCCAGAGGCTCGGGGAGCGCGGACGCGACCTGCGTCAGCGTGAGCGCCGATACGTCATCAATGCCGATGGCCGTCGCGATCGCCACCAGCGCCGTCATGCGCTCGGTCTCGAGGGAGTTGAGGTGATCCATCATCTGCTGCTGCTCGTCGACCACGTTGGTCAGCGCCTCGACGTCACCCGAGACGATCGCGTCCTGCTGCCGCTGCGCAAGCGCGAGCATTGCGTCGACGATCACCCGCTGGGAGGCCAGGACGACCCCGAGCGCGTCCGCGCCGGTCAGCAGCTCGCCTCGATGCGCGTTCATGCGTCAAGCCCACCGACGACGAGGCGTCGCGCGATCGCGTCCGCATCGACGCGGTACGTGCCGTCGGCGATCTGCGCCTGAAGCGCCGCCACGCGGTCGCTGCGCACGTCCGGCTGCTCATTCACCTGCTGGAGGGCCCGAGCGAAGTCCTGCGCCACCGGCGAGAGGCTGACGCGGTCGGTGCGGCGGCCCTGTGCGGCCTCGCGGTTCGCGATGCGGCGCGGACCATCGCCCGCGGCGGCATCCGCCTGCTGCACCTGTCGCTGGTAGATCTGGCCGGCATCCTGCGGACGAAGCGGCTGGATCATGATGCACTCCCCTCGGCCGGCTCTAGCCGACCTGGTTGACCTGCTTCAGCATCTCTTCGATGGTCTGGTACGCGACCAGGTTCAGTTGGAACCCGCGCTTCGCCATGACGAGGCCGGTCATCTCCGTCGCGATGTCCACGTTGGACGCCTCGACCCACCCGCTGATGACGGTGCCCATGCCGTTCTGGCCGGCGGTCCCGGCGATCGGCGCCTGGGACTCCGGCGTCTCACGGAAGTTGCTGTTGCCGATCGACTCCAGGCCGACCGGGTTGCTGAACCGCACGAGCTCGATCTTGCCGACGCTGACCCGCTTGCCGTCCCGCGGGTCGAACGGCCCGAGCTTCCCGAGCTCCGCATCCGTGTAGTCGCGGATGACGTTCACCGTGCCGTCGTCGTCGATCGTGAGGCCGCGGAACTTCGTCGGCAGCTTGAGCGGCGGGTCGAGGACCTCGCCCGTCTCGGTCGTGACGTTTCCGGCACCGTCAAGGACGAATACACCGTTCCGGGTGTAGGCCGTTGTGCCGTCGTCCAGCTTCAGCTTGAAGAAGCCGTCGCCGTTGATGGCGAAGTCCATCGCACGGCCGGTCGGCTGGAACGTCCCCTGCGTGAAGTCTCGCGCTGTACCGGCAACGCCGACGCCTGCCGCGGTGCTCGCGCCGTCCGATGATCCGTTCCCGCTGAGTGCCGCAGCGATGGATGCGGCGTCCAGGTTGTCCTGGAAGTGGATCTTGATCCGCTTGTAGCCGGTCGTGTTCACGTTCGCGAGGTTGTTCGCGATCAGGTCGATGTTGCGCTGCTGCGTGGTCATGCCGCTGATGGCGGCGTCGAGCGAAAGTGGCATCTATCTCGCTCCCTATGCCCGACCGATGTCGTGGACGGCCGTCTGCAGTGTTTCGTTGATGGTCGAGAACACCTTCTGGCTCGCGCTGAATACGCGCGCGAGCGAGAACATGTCGGTCGCGGTGTCGTTGACCGCGACGTTGCCTTCCTCGAGCGTGCCCTGGACGATGTACGTCGACCCGTCGGTCATGTTCGCCGGCGTGGTCTGCGTGCCGGGGGCGATGGAGAACTGAGAGTCGCCCGCGCGCACCAGCGCCGCCGTCGGCAGCGTCACCACCTGCAGCTGCGCGATGAGCTCCTCCGTGTTGACGTGAGAGAGCGTGCCGTCGGACAGCTTCGTCTCGGTCGGCACGAGGCGGTAGATGTTCCCGTCCGACTTGATGCGCACGTTGTCCGTGTCGACCTTGATCGGATTGCCGGCCGTGTCCAGCACCTGCCCACCGTGCGAGTTCACGAGGATGTTGGCGTCGTTGCGTGCCATATGGCCGTCGCGGGTGTAGCGGACGCCGTTCGGCGTCTGCTCCACGAGGAACCCCTCGCCACGGACCATGACATCCAGCGGTGCACCCGTCGGGCGGTCGGCGCCCTGCGACATCACGATGCGCGTCTTGTCGATGAACGCACCGGTGCCGAAGCGGCCGATCACGCGCTGGTCGCTCCCCGGAATGGGCGACAGCTTGTCGCCGACGCTCGAGGCGAGGATCGCGCCGAATGCGCTCTGCGAAGACGCCTCGGCCTTGTAGCCAACGGTCGACGAGTTCGCCATGTTCTCAGCGAGCACGTCCTGCTGCCGCAGACCGAGCAGCATGCCCGACGCGGCCGTGTAGAGTCCGCGGATCATGCCCGCCTCCGGTTCAACTGCATGCCGATGAAGATGGACACCGCCATCACGGCTACCAGACCGGCCGCGCGGAGCAGATCGCCCCGGAAGGCCTCATCCCCGGTGTTCGGAAGCTGGCCGGGCGCGCCGCCTTCGCGCGTGCCGTCCGGTGCGCGCTGCCCCACGAGCGAGAAGTACCCGCCAATGGACCGCGTCGAGGACGGCTGCGGTGCGTCGTCCGGCTCGGGCTCGACGGTGACGATGAAGAGGTCGAAGCCGAAGTTCGCGATCGGCGGCAGCGTCCCCTGGAAGCTGACCTTCCCGGACGCATCGGCGTTGAAGCGCCCCGCGGAGATGGCGTCGCCGGACTGCGAGGAGACGAGCCACGCCTGGTAGCGCTGCGTCGTGAGCGGGAGGAGCCCCTGCGCGCTGACCCGCACGATGCCCTCCGCGAGCAGGAGGTCCGCCTTCCCGCTGGCGTCCTTCGGCCCCCAGTTCGACAGGTCGATGTACTTGAGCACCACCGAGGTGGGCACACCGTTGGCCTCCACACGCGCGACCGGGGCGAGCGCCAGCAGCGCCGCCAGGGCGAACGGCGCGCAGCGCGCCAGCACGCGGCAGAGGCGGAGCACTACCGGCTCCCGCGCATGCGCGTCATGCGCACCTCTTCGAGACCGATGTGGAGCTGGCGCGCGATCGCGCGGTCGGACAGACCCTCCGAGACGAGCCGTGAAACGGAGGAGGCAAGCGACCCGCGCTGCCCCTCAATCGGCTGACCGGGAGCGCGCTGCGTCATGGACGCCGGCTCGGTGCGGGACGCCTCGATCGGGGCGCCGGAGGCCATCGGCAGGTCCGGCTCAATCTCTGCGGGCGTGGCGCTCGCGGAGACTGTGGCCATGGCGGGGGTCATCGAAGCACGCGGCGCGCGGGCCTCGTCGCTCAGCAGGTCAGCGAGAGACTCGCGCTGGCGGGACAGCTGGCCCTGCATGCGCTCGACGGCCTCCTGGAGGTCGACCAGCAACGCGTCTGTGGACTGGGTCGCCATCGCCTCGACCGTCGCCTCAAGATCGTCGACGGCGGCAGGCTGCTTGCCCAGCACATACGCGTGATAGAGCACGCCGCAGGCGAGGAGCAGCAGGGGCAGGCCGATGGTCACGCTGAGGATGGCAACGGTGAGGTTCACGCGGCGCGCCCTTCGTTGCGGGCGACGATTCGCGTCCGCAGGCGACTGAGCGCCCGGGCGTGAAGCTGGCAGACCCGCGACTCCGAGATGTTGAGCACCTTGCTCACCTCTCGCATCGTCAATTCGTCCTTGTAGTAAAGCGAAAGAATGAGCTGCTCCCGATCGGGCAATTCCCTAATCGCGTCCGAGAGATCCCCGATGAGTTCCTGACGTTCCAGGCCCTCCGTGACGTCCTCGATATCCGGATCGGCCACGCCCATCGCGCCGCTGCCGTCCCCGTCCTCCTCGTCGTCGTTGCTGCCCATCGCATCCAGGGACACGGTGACCCAGGCCGCATCCACGAGGTGCTTCCGGTACACCTCCACGGTGAACCCCAGAGACTGCGCGACCTCCTCGTCCGTGGGGTCACGTCCCAGGTCCGTGGTCAGTTGCAGGATCGCCTCGGTGGACTCCTTCGCCTTCTGGCGGACGGAGCGGGGAAGTCGGTCGAGCGAGCGCAGGGCGTCGATGATCGAGCCACGGATGCGCGAGATCGCGTACGTCTCGAACTTCACGCCCTTCTCGTTGTCGAAGCGCTCGACTGCTTCGATCAGGCCGATCGTGCCGAAGGAGAGGATGTCCTCGTAGTCGAGGATCCCCGGCAGCGAGATCGCGAGCCGTCCCATGACGTACTTCACGAGCGGCGAGTACTGGAGGATCAGCGCCTCGCGCAACGACGGCTCGCGCGATCCGATGTACCGCTCCCAGAGGTCGGCATTCGCCGCCTGCTGGAGGACAGCCTCATCGTGATCGAGCGGCCTGCGCCGCGGACGTCCCGAGTGAAGATCAGCCACGTTGATTCCTCACCTACGCCGCACGCCGCATGTCGGCGTCCTCGACGTCTTCTTCCGTTTCGTTCTGAGCGATCGGCAGCGGCACCGGCTCGCGAACCTCGCGACGCAGCACCCCGGCGCGCGACGTCTCGGCGCGCGCCGGCGGAGGCGCGGTCGCCACCACCAGCTCCGCGAGGTAGCCCACGATCGACAGGCCAATGAACGCCACCAGACCGCGCGCGATCGCGACCTCGATCGGGTAGCCGAACTGGAGCGAGCCGCCCGTCACCACGACGCACGCCACCGTCCCGAGCACCAGGGCCGCAAGCAGAAAGAGCACTACAGCGCTCCCTTCCGCCGCATGGCCACCTGCTGCCGAAAGACGTGCCGCACGATGCGCTCGATGTCCGCCGGCGCGGCGTCCACGAAGCGGCAGTGGATCCGGTAGTGCTGCTGCCGCTCCGGGCGGAACACGGACAGCGCCAGCAGCTGCATGTCGAAGTCCAGCGGGTCGTCGTCCAGCGAGAAGATCAGCCGCAACCGCGATCCCGTCGGCACCCACTCCCGCGTTCGCATCTGGAGACCGCCGCCGCTGATGTCGAGGATCATCGACGTGAGCGGCTGAAGCTCGTTCAACTGGTAGTCGACACGTGCGGCGTATCGCGGCTCGATGCGGGTGATCAGGCGGTAGAACTCGCGCCGCTCCGCATTCATCGCGTGCGCCGGCGGCGTCAGGACCAGCGCCTCGAGCGGGAACACCTCGGTGGTGCGCACGAGCGTGCTGAAGCGATGCAGCTGTCCGTTGAGGGCGACGTAGGCCGCCACACGCTGACCCGGTTTCAGAAGGAGCCGCTCGTCACCACGACGCGGCGGCGTCAGGCGAAGCGCCGTATCCGTGACACTCGATACGACCGCATCGTAGGCGTGCTCAATCGACCCCGGTTCGGGGAAGACCTGGAGCGCGACGCCCGGTGTGAGGTCGATGTACGAGGCCATCTGCGCTAGCTCACCCGTGCCAGCGTCGCAGCGGCAGTCGCCTGCGCGCGTGCGGCCGCGGACGCCGGCCAGCGGCCTGTGGTCACTGCGTTCGCGAGCGCCAGGTTGTCGCCCATCCGAGGGGCCTCGCTCACCTGATCGCTGTGCGTGGTGTACGCAACGCCGAGCGTCGAGTCGATCGAGACGCTGATCAGCGCGCCGAAGGTCGAGGTCTCATCGCAGCGCGTGAACGCCAGCCCCTCGATGCCGATGCCGCTGTACGCAGCCACCACCTCGGAGAGGTCCGCCGCCTTCATGGTCGCGGGGAGCACTAGGAGCACCGAACGGCGACGCGCCACAGACGTGAACGCGTTCAACTCCGCCATCCGGTCGCGGCGCGTTCCGTTGTGACCTGGTGTATCCACGATCACCACATCGAGCGAGGTGCTCTGCAGCAACGACTGGAGTTCGGCGGGGGCGTAGCACAGCCGCGTGTCGATGCCGGCGGCGTCACCGAACGCCGCGAGCTGTTGGGGAGCCCCGGCGCGGTTCACGTCGGTGCCGGCGATCGCGACCCGCAACGAGTGTGCGCGCTCGATCTCGAGCGCCATGCGCACCGCCATCGTGGTCTTTCCGGCGCCCGACGGACCGACGAGGAAGATCGCGACGGGACGCCGAGCGAAGTCCACCCGCGGGACGGGGGGAAGCTTCGTCGCGAGTTTGCGCTCCACCGCACGCAGCGCCGTCTCGCGGTCGAACCCGCGCGCGAGCGACTCCCCCACCTGCGAGATGAGGGGCGCAAGCAAGGTGGGCGCGAGGCCCTGCCGCACGAGGTAGTCGTGCACGTCGCGCAACGGCGCCGGACCGGCATCGACGCGCTCGCTCACCCGGTCGACCACGAGCTGGTCGAGGAGCGTGCGCACCTCCGTGAGCTGTCGCGCGAGCATGCCGATCATCGCCCGGTCGGCAATCGTCGGCGTCGCGACCGGCGGTGCCGGCATGTCGACCGGAGCGGCCGGCGCGGCATCGGCCACCCGGACGTCCGGGGCCGTCACGTCGGCGGCGCGGTCGATGGCGCTATTGAGCGCGTCGAACGGGCCGGCCTCGGGTGCCTTCGCGGCGGGCGTCGCGCGCTTGCGCGGGGCGCGGCGCTTCGGCGCGGCGGCCGGGCTGAGCGTCCCGGCCTGTGTGTTCTCGAACGGCGGAGCGAGGTCTGCATTCAGGTCAGCCGCAGCCGGGAGAACCCCGGTGGCCGCGGCTTCCGCGAGCTCGCGGACCAGGTCGTGCGCGGCCATGTCCTGCGACAGGGTGGGGCGGAACGAGTCATCGTCCGACACCATCGGCGCCGGCACGTGTGCAACGACCTCCACGAACTGGCGCGCCGGCTGCCCGTAAATCGCCGGCGACAGTGCCTTGCGGGTGGACAGAATCACCGCCTCAGGGCCGAGTTCCTCGCGGACCATCTCGTACGCATCAGCGAGGGTGGCTGCCTGGAAGCGCTTAGGCTGCTGCATACTCGACCTCCACCATGCCCACGGCATCCACCTCGACCTCGCGCGCCACCTCGCCGAAGGACATCACCGCGAGGCCGGGCAGGGCCCGCTCGAGGAGCTTCCGCATCGGCCGGCGGACCCGCCCGGACGTGAGCAGCACCGGCTGATTCGCGGCGGCGGCCGCCCGCTCCATCTGTGCCCCGACGGCCATCAGCAGCCGCTGCAACAGGTCTGGAGAGACCAGAAGCGCCGTCCCGGTCTCGGTCTGGGTCAGGCCCTGCGCGAGAGACTGCTCAAGACGCGGGTTCAAGGTGATCGCGTGCAGCAGCCCGTCTTCACCGCGGTGCTGCATCGTGAGCTGTCGCGACAGGGCCGTCCGCACGCCCTCCGTGAGGGCCTCGATGTCCTTCGTCTGCCGGCCGAGATCCGCCAGCGTCTCGGCGATCGTGACGAGGTCGCGGATCGAGACGTTCTCCGCGAGCAACAACTGGAGGACGCCCTGCACCTCGCCGACCGTAAGCACGCCCGGGACGAGTTCCTCGACGACGGTCGGGTACTCCTCCTTGAGGTGCGTGAGCAGCGTCTGAACGTCCTGTCGGGACAGCAGCTCGGGAGTGTGCCGGCGGACCAGCTCGCTCAGGTGCGTGATGAGCACCGAGGGCGCGTCGACGACGGTGTAGCCCATCATCTCGGCGCGCTGCTTGTCGACGGGCGAGATCCAGCGCGCCGGGAGTCCGAAGGCGGGCTCGACGGTCTCGGTGCCGCTCAGCTCACCGCTCGCCAACCCGGAGTTCATCGCCAGGAACTGGTTTGCGAGCAGCGTGCCGCCGCCGACCTCGATGCCGCGCAACTTCACGGCGTACCGGTTGGCCGGCAACTGGAGGTTGTCGCGGATGCGAATCATCGGCACGACGACCCCCAGATCCACGGCGATCTGTCGCCGCATGATCGTGATCCGATTCAGGAGGTTGCCCCCGTGCTCGTCATCGACGAGCGGGATGAGGCCGTATCCGACCTCGACCTCCAGCGGATCCACCTGCAGCATCGAGATGACCGAGTCGACGCTCTGCGCCTCTTCGACCTGCTCCACCTGCTTCGCCTCGGCGTCCTTCAGGCTGTTCGCCTTCTGGCGTTCCCGTACGAGGTAACCCGCACCGCCCATGATGGCTGCGAGCGTGAAGAACGGGGATAGGGGAAGACCCGGTACCAGCCCGAACACCGCGAGCATGGCGGCGACGATGAAGAGGGCGCGAGGGTTCGCGAACAGCTGCCGGCCGACGTCCGCACCGAGGTGGGTGTCCGAGGCGGACCGCGTCACGATGAGGCCCGTCGCCGTTGAGATGAGCAGCGCGGGAATCTGCGTCACGAGGCCGTCGCCGACCGTCAGCACCGAGTAGTGCGAGACCGCGTCTCCGAGCGACAGCCCCTTCTGGAGCACGCCGATCGCCATCCCACCGACCAAATTGATCGACACGATGATCAGACCCGCGATCGCGTCGCCCTTCACGAACTTCGAGGCGCCGTCCATCGAGCCGTAAAAGTCGGCCTCCGCGGCGATCTTCAGCCGCCGCGCGCGGGCCTCGGACTCCGAGATGATGCCCGCGTTCAGGTCGGCATCGATCGACATCTGCTTGCCGGGCATCGCATCCAGCGTGAAGCGCGCCGCCACCTCGGCCACGCGGCCGGCGCCGTTCGTGATCACCACGAACTGGATCACCAGCAGGATCAGGAACACCACGATGCCGACGACTACCGACCCACCGATGACGAACGCGCCGAACGCGTGGATCACCTCCCCGGCGTCTCCGTTGAGAAGCACCAGGCGGGTGGAGGCGATGTTGATCGCGAGCCGGAAGAGGGTCACGAGGAGCAGCAGCGAGGGGAACACGCTGAACCCCAGGACCTCCGTCGTGTACATCGCGATCAGCAGGATCGTGATGGCGATCGCGATGTTCCCGACGATCAGGAGGCTGAGGAGCGCCGAAGGCAACGGGACGATCATCAGGGAGATGATCAGGATGGTGCCCAGCGCGAGACCAACGTCGGAGTTGCGCCCCAGCGCTTCCATCAGGCCCTTGCCAGGTGTTGTCTGCGCGATCGCCATGCTCGTATCCCTCGCCTACGCCGCAGCCCGGCGCAGCCCGCCGGCACGAAGCCGGTAGACGAACGCGAGGATCTGGGCGACCGCTTCGTACAGGTCGGGCGTGATCTCCTGACCGATGCGCACCGCCTTGTAGATCGCCCGGCACAGCGGCGGATTCTCGATGACCGGAATGCGGTGCTCGGCGGCGATCTCACGAATGCGCTGCGCCATGAACTGCGTCCCCTTCGCGAGGACAACGGGCGCCTTCGAAGAGGTCGGGTCGTACTTGAGCGCGACCGCGAAGTGCGTCGGGTTCACGATGACAACGTCCGCCTTCGGCACGGCCTGCATGGCACGAGCAAGCAATGACCGACGGGCCCGCGCCAGCTGGGCCTTCACCATCGGGTCGCCCTCGTTCTGGCGCTGCTCGTCCTTCACTTCCTGCAGCGTCATGCGCAACTCGGAGCCGATGTCGTAGCGCTGGAAGATGTAGTCCGCAGCCGCCCCCGCCGCGAGTGCGAGCATGACCTTCGTGGTGAGGTCGAACGCGATCGCCGTGATCGTCCCGAACGAGGTGAGGATGTCCGACCCGATGCCGAGCGACGTGAGCTCCTTCCAGTGGGACTGGAGCGTCAACGCCGCGATCGCACCGAACACGATGAACTTCAGGAGCGTCTTGGCGAGACTGACGTACGCCTGCTTCGAGGCCACGAGCCGCTTCGCGCCCGAGATCGGGTTCATCCGCGAGAACTGCGGCTTGATCGCTTCCATCGCGAACAGCGGCCCGCCCGTCTGCGCCATCCCACCGAGCACCGCGATCACGACGATCGTGCCCATGAGCGGCGCGAGGATCATGACGGCGCGGCCCATCAGCTCGTAGCCCAGCTTCGCCGTCAGTTCGGCGTTCACGGGGTCGTTGAGGTGCGCGTAGGTGTCTGTCAGGAGGGAGCGCATCTGCCCCCAGATCGCCCCGCCGCCCATCTTCAGCACGAGGAAGGTCGCCACCATCACCAGCGCGCTGTCCACCTCACGGGACCGCGCGACCTGCCCACGGCGGCGCGCCTCCTGCCGCTTGTGCGGGGTGGGGGCCTCGGTGCGTTCGCCGGCCATCAGCGGGCCAGCAATCCGTTGACGTCCACGAGCGCCCGCCCGAAGACGTTGGAGATGAAGACGAGCAGGAGCGGCATCGAGGCCGCCATCACCAGCAGACCGACGCCGATCTTCACGGGGAAGCCGACGACGAGGACGTTCAACTGCGGCACCGTGCGCCCGACCAGCGCGAGCGCCAGGTCGGTCAGCATCAGCGCGCCCATCACCGGCAGCGACACCTGCACCGCGACGGAGAACAGCGCGACGAAGAACGGCACAACCTTCGCCCCGGCGACCACCGACAGGTCCGCTGTGCCGGGCGGTACGACCGTGAAGGTGTGCAAGAGGCCGCGGATTACGAGGTAGTGCCCGTTGATCGTGAAGAACACGAGCGTCACGAAGACCTTGTAGAACTGCTCGATCGCGCCGGACTGCGCGCCCGTGAACGGGTCGAACACGGCGCCCAGCCCGAAGCCCATCTGCAGGCTGACGAGCGTCGCGCCCATTTCGAGCGCCGAGAACACGAGCGAGATGCCGATCCCCATGACCAGCCCGATGATCGCCTCGGACCCGATGCGCGAGGCGAACATGAAGATGTTCGTCGGCACATCGGGCAGCGTCTTGGCGGTCAGAGGCACGACGATCAGCGAGAGGAGCAGCGCGAGGCCGATCTTCGTCTGTCCCGGGACGTTGTGCGCGCCCAGAATCGGCGCAGCGACGACCGCCGCGCTCAACCTCGCCAACACGAGGAGGAACGTGGCCGACCACTCCGGCGAGACGTTGAAGACCTGTTCGAGCACCCTAGTGCGCCAGGTTCGGCAACGTGGCGAACAAACGCACGGTGTAGTTGACGATCGTGCCGATCATCCACGGCCCCATGAACGCGGCGACCGCGAATACGCCGAGGATCTTGGGCACGAACGTCAGGGTGACCTCATTGATCTGGGTCATCGCCTGGAACACCGACACGAGAATGCCGATGACGAGGCTGACCACGAGAATCGGCGCGGCCACCATGAGCGTGGTCATGAGCGCGTCCTGTGCGAGCGCGATGACGGCGGCGTCGTTCATGGCGTCTTTCCTCGCATTCCGCGGAACTACGCCTTCGTCACGAAGCTCGTCACGAGCGAGCCGATGATGAGGCTCCACCCGTCCACGAGGACGAACAGCAAGATTTTGAACGGCAGCGACACCACGACGGGAGGCAGCATCATCATGCCCATCGACAGCAGCGCCGATGACACGACGATGTCGATGATCAGGAACGGGACGAAGATGATGAAGCCCATCAGGAACGCGGTCTTGAGCTCGCTGATGATGAACGCCGGGATGATGACGTAGGTCTGCACCTCGGACACGTTGTTCGGCCGCGAGTCCTGCGAGAGACCGACGAAGAGCGCGAGATCGGACTCGCGCGTCTGCGCGAGCATGAACTTGCGCACCGGCTGCTCCGCCGTCTTCAGCGCGTCGCCCTGCGAGAGCTGCCCGGCGAGGTAGGGCTGGAGCGCATCGCGGTTCACGGTCGTCCAGACCGGCGCCATCACGAAGACCGTGAGCAGGAAGCCCATCCCGAGGAGCACCTGGTTGGGCGGTAGCTGCGGCACGCCAATCGCGTTCCGCACCAGCGACAGCACCACGATGATCCGCGTGAACGACGTGACCATCACCAGCAACGCCGGCGCAAGCGACAGGGTCGTCAGCAGGACGAGCAGTTGGACGCCGGTCGCGGCACCCGACGGATTCTTCGCGGCCTGCGGACCGATGCCCACGTTCGGCACCGTTGCCGTGCCGTCGGCCGCGACGCATCCGCTCGCGAGCAGCGCCAGGCAGACGCCCAGCGCGAGCATCGTGACGAGGCGACGAGACGGACGGGCGACGGTGAATCGGCGCATCAGCTGGCACTCCGTCGTGCGTACTCAATCGCCCGCTGCAACTCAGCGAGCCGTGCCTCGCGCGACAGTTCCGCGGGCGACGGCGCCATCTGCTGGTATCCGCTGCGCGCACGCAGTCCGCTGGCGAGGCTCGGCGCGACGGTTGCGGCGGGCGCCTGCGACGGCCGCGGCTGCGGGCGGACCGCAGGCGGAACCTGCGGTGCGGCAGCTGGCATGCGCGCATCGAGGCGGTCCTGGACGCCCGTGGCCTGCGCCAGCGTGCGATCGAACAGCGAGCCGGCGGGCATGGTGTTCGCGCCCAGCAAGCCGGCAAAGAGCCCCGGCGCTGCCGTATCCCAGCGCACCTCCTCGCGCGGCGGTCGCACCGCTGCGGCCGGCGCCGGCTTCGCGCGATGCATCCGCTGACCGAGTCGCGTGAGCAGGCCCGTGAAGATGCCCGCACCCTGCGGGCGCGACGATGCGCGATCCCCGGCCCCGGCAGAGCCGGACTTCGCCTCGCGCACGGCCTCGAGGCGCGCGTTGACGCC
>CAIXBH010000153.1 GCA_903917615.1 uncultured Chloroflexota bacterium
CGAGATGCTCCGCCGCGCCGGCGCGGTGGAGGTGCACATGCGCATCACCTCGCCGCCCATCACGCACCCGTGCTTCTACGGCGTGGACATGGCGACGCGCGGCGAGTTGATCGCGGCGAACCAGAGCGTCGAGGAGATCCGGGCCCACATCAACGCCGACTCCCTCGGCTACCTGTCGCTCGCGGGCACGATGGCGGCCACCGGCGACGGCCAGGGGCGCTGCACCGCCTGCTTCAGCGGGGTGTACCCGGCCGAGGTGCCGCTGCAGTTCGACAAGTTCTCGCTGGAGTCCTCGGCGGGCCGCCCGGACCACGAGATCCCGATGTCGCCGCCCGAGCCGGCGACCGTCTCGCTCACCGTCCGCTCGTAACTGCTCTCGCCCTTCGTCCTACGGTGCGGGGACTCGCGGGTTTGTTGCGCCCGCGTCGTTGCAGAAGCCCTCACCCAGCCTCTCCCATAAATGGGAGAGGAGCCTGAATTCAGGACCACAGCCGTGGGCTCGTTCCTCTCCCACTTGTGGGAGAGGACAGGTGAGGGTTCCGGCTCCGTGGGATTCCTCGACGCACGGTCGTTCGGGCGGCTCCAGCGCACTCACCCCAGCCGTTCCCTACTGCGCGGGAGTGGCACGAATGCCCGCGTCTCCCTTGGCGGCGGCGTCCAACTGGAGCGAAGCCGTGGCAGACGGTGGCTCGCTCGCCGCTGCGGGGCGCGGTACGCTGCGGTCTCCACGCGCGACTCCCCGTTGACGCGAGTTCCCGGCCGATGACCGAAGAGGCACGTCGCCCCCTGTCCTATGCCGGCGCCGGCGTCGACATCGACGCCGCGGACGTCACCGCGCGCCGCTTCGGCGCGATCGGCCGCTCCACGCATGGGCCCGAGGTGCTCTCGCAGGGCGGCGGGTTCGCCGGGCTCTTCGCGCTCGGCGGGCGCTATCGCGACCCCGTGATCGTGGGCGCGACGGACGGCGTGGGCACGAAGGTGCTCATCGCGGCCGCGCTCGACCGGTTCGAGGGCGTCGGGCGCGATGTCGTGAACAACAACGTGAACGACCTCATCACCGTCGGCGCGGAGCCGCTCTTCTTCCTCGACTACCTCGCCACCGCCGACCTCCCGCAGGAGCGTCGCGTTGAGATCGTCGAGGGCATCGCGGCGGCGTGCCGCGAGCAGGGCATCGCGCTGCTCGGCGGCGAGACCGCCGACATGCCGGACGTGTACCGCACGGGGGACTTCGACCTCGCGGGGTTCATCGTCGGGGCGGTGGAGCGAGACGCGATCATCGACGGATCGGCGCTGCGCCTCGGCGACGTGCTGGTTGCGCTGCCCTCGACCGGGCTGCAGACGAACGGCTACTCGCTGGTGCGGGAGATCTGGGGCCTCGGCAAGGGCCTCGGCCTGCCGCACGACCGGGAAGTCCTGGGCGAGCGCCATGAGGAGCTGGGCGACCAGACCCTGGGCGACGCACTGGTGGCGGTGCACGGGTCGTTCTTCCCGGCGCTGAAGCCGCTGCTGCCACGCCTGCACGCGCTGGCGCACATCACCGGCGGCGGCATCCCGGGCAACCTCGGCCGGCCGTTCCCGGACGGGTTGGCGGCGCAGATCGACACGAGTTCCTGGCAGGTCCCCGGGCTCTTCCGGCTCATTCAGCGCACGGGGAACGTCGAGGATGCAGAGATGTTCCGCACGTTCAACATGGGTGTCGGGATGATCGTCGCAGTGGCGGCGGACGAGCTCGATGCGACGCTCGCGGCATTGCCGGGAGCCTGGCGCATCGGCGAGGTGGTGGAGCGAGGGAACGGCAACGTCGTGCGCGGCGTGCCGGGCACGTAGCGACAGAGACTGACCAGGTCGAGGCAGTAGGGGGCGGGACGATGGCGCATCGAGCGATGCTCGCGGTGTACGACAAGGCCGGGATCGGCGACCTCGCGCGGGCGCTGCATGACCTCGGCTGGGAGATCGTCTCGACGGGCGGCACGGCCGCCGCGGTGCGCGCGGCAAACGTGCCCGTGACCGAGGTCGCCGACCTCACTGGCAGCCCGGAGATGTTCAACGGTCGCGTGAAGACGCTGCACCCGAAGGTGCACGGCGGCATCCTCTACCGCCGCGGTCACCCCGACGATGAGCGCGAGGCCCAGGAGAACGAGATCCCGAACATCGACCTCGTCGCGGGGAACCTCTATCCCTTCGTCGAGACGGTGACGAAGGGCAATCCCACGCTGGCCGAGGCGATCGAGCAGATCGACATCGGGGGGCCGGCGATGATCCGCGCCGCCGCGAAGAACCACCAGTGGGTGCTGCCGATCATCGACCCCGCGGACTACGAGGGCGTGCTCGAGGCGCTGCGCGCCGCCAAGGGCGACCCGAGCGGGGTCGACGCTGCGACGCGGAAGCGGCTGGCCGCGAAGGCCTTCCAGCACGTCGCGCACTACGACACCGCGGTGGCCGAGTACCTGCGCGGCGACGACGAGACGTTCCCGGACGAGCTGACGCTGGCGATGACGCGTCGCTACGAGCTGCGCTACGGCGAGAACCCGCACCAGAAGGGCGCGTTCTACACGCTCGACTCCGTGCGCACGCCCGTCGAGGGCATCGGCGCGTTCGAGCAGCACCACGGCAAGGCGATGTCCTACGTGAACATCCTCGACGCCGACGCCGCCTTCAACGTCGTCGCCGACTTCGAGGAGCCGACGATCGCGATCATCAAGCACACCAACCCGGCGTGCCTCGCGACCGGCCCCGAGGGCTCCCCCGTCGCGGCGCTGTACGAGCGCGCGCTGGCCGAGGGTGACTTCGTATCGGCGTACGGCGGCATCGTCGCGACGAACCGCATCGTCGACTTCGACTTCGCGAACGCGCTGCGCGAGGTGCGCAGCCCGAGCGATGGTTCGACGCGCATGTTCTACGAGATCGTGATCGCCCCCGGTTACACCGAGGACGGCCTGGAGCACCTCAAGAAGAAGTCCGCTGATCTGCGCATCCTCACCGCGCCGCTCGGGGCGCCTCGTGCCGAGCGCATCGAGGCACGCGGGGTGCGCGGCGGCATGCTCGTCGAGACGGCTGACGTGTCCGACGACCACACCTTCGACGTGGTGAGCGAGCGGCAGCCCTCGAAGCAGGAGCTCGACGACCTGCGCGCCGCGTGGATCGTGTGCAAGCACGTGAAGTCGAACGCGGTGGCCTTCGTGAAGGACGGCGTGCTCATCGGCATGGGCGCCGGGCAGCCGAACCGCGTCGGCAGCGCGGAGATCTGCAAGGCGCAGGCAGGCGAGCGTGCGCAGGGCTCGGTCGCCGCGACGGACGCGCTGATCCCGTTCCCCGACACCGTCGAGGTCTGCGCGAGCGCGGGCTGCACGGTCGTCGCGCACACGGGCGGCTCGATCCGCGACGCAGACAGCGTCGAGGCGGCGAACAAGGCAGGCATCACGCTGATCGTGACGGGTGTGCGGCACTTCCGGCACTAGGCCGAGGGGGCAGACCCTTCGGGCAGGTTCACGACGCTCGAGGTAAAGTCCGGCGCGTGAAGGGCCTTCTCGTCCTCGTGTTGTTGTCAGCGCTCCTTGCCACGGGATGCGTCTGGAAGGTCGTTACCGCCAAGACTATGGATCCGTCGGCCGGCGGTTCGCGCGTGTGCGTGACGTATGGGTATTCCGGCAGCATTCGGACTACGTACACCACCTGCGCGGATGACTATGGGCGGCCGCTCGATCTTCGGTGTTACAACGACGCGAAGATTGGTGACGACTGGCCAGACTCCTGTCGTGACGTCCGAGTTAGCGACTGGACATTGACCGTGCGCCAACTCTGGCGGACGGCGTCCGACATCAGCCTACTTGGATCCTTGGTCGTCGGGGTGGCGACCGGCGTCTATGTGCTGCGATCGTGGACTCCGCGGGGCTGGGCGGGCGTAGTCGGGTTGATGGCCGGGCTCGGTGCTTGGTTCGCCGCAACAATCGTGACGCAGTTGCTCTATTGGGCTGCGTTCTTCCTCCTGCCATGGCACGGATAGGTCCGAGGCCTGAGGAACAAATTCACCGAACCGCGATCTGCGATCAGGCTCGATTGGTATTCGAGCGCCTGAGGTGTTCGGTAGGATGGGCGCATGGCCAACATCGACGTCGTCATTCCGGTCTACAACGAGGAGCGCGCGCTGCCGGGGAGCGTGGCGCGGACGCTGGCGTTCCTCGATGCGCACCCGGCGCACACCTGGCGCATCGTGATCGCCGACAACGCGTCGGTGGACCGGACGCGCGAGGTCGCGCAGGGGCTCGAGGCGCAGTACGCGGGACGGGTGATCTACCAGCACATCCCGGTGAAGGGGCGCGGGATCGCGCTGCGGACGGTCTGGCTGACCTCCGACGCCGACGTCTCGATGTACATGGACGTGGACCTCTCGACCGACCTCGAGCACATCCCGGCGCTCGTCGACCCGATCGCGGCGGGGGAGGTCGATCTCTCGTACGGGAGCCGGCTGGCGAAGGGGTCGCGGACGAACCGCGGGTTCAAGCGCGAGTTCATCAGCCGTTCGTACGTCTTCATCCTTAACACCGTCGCCCGGCTCCGGGTGACGGACGCGCAGTGCGGGTTCAAGGCGATCAGCCGCGAGGCGGCGCGTGCCCTCGTGCCGCTCGTGCGGGACAACGCGTGGTTCTTCGACTCGGAGCTGCTGCTGGTGGCCCAGGAGAACGGCTACCGGCTGCGCGAGGTGCCTGTCCACTGGGAAGAGGACACCGACACCCGGGTGAAGATCGTGGGGACGGCCATCGAGGACCTCAAGGGGATCTGGCGGCTGCGCCGCGGCGGCGTACCGCGCGTGGCGGGCCGCGGCTAGCGCGACGCCTGTCTCGGCCGCGGCGCGATTTCTCTCATTTCCGTGGTGCGCCCGCGAGGTTTACCCGTCCCCGGCGCGATCGATGCGACGATCTCGCCGAGATCGTCGAGAACCAGCCCTGATCGCCCCTATTCACGTTGACCGTAGTCGGGGCGGATCGCTACATTCGCCCAGATATCGCGCGTGCCGACGGCGGGTTGGTGCGTGTGGGTCGCGGCGTCCGTGTGGAGGCAGACATGCTGGGTGAAGGCGAAGGCCTCGAACTGATCGGCGTGTTCTTCACGTTCATGATCGGGCTGACCGTCATGGTGCTGCTCGGTAAGTGGTGGGAGGCCTAGTCGATGGCGGTCACTGAACGCCCAGAGCGTCACAGCCTCGGCGACCGGCTGTACGACGCGATTTTCTCGAACCGCGTCTGGCGCTCCATCTTCCGTTCCGGGTACCCCAACACCCCGCGGAACCAGATGCTCGCCGTCGCGACGAACGTCTTCCTGCACCTGCACCCGACGCGCATCCACCGGACGCACGTCAAGATCACGCACACCTTCTGCCTCGGCGGCCTGTCCTTCTTCCTCTTCCTGGGCCTGACCATCAGCGGCGTGCTGCTGATGTTCTATTACGTGCCCTCGGTCGACCGGGCATATACGGACGTGCTGGCGCTCCAGACGGACGTCCGCTTCGGCCAGCTGATGCGGAACATGCACCGGTGGATGGCCCACGGCATGGTGCTGACCGTCCTGATGCACATGATGCGGGTGTTCTACACCGGCGCGTACAAGCCGCCGCGTGAGTTCAACTGGGTCGTCGGCGTCGTGCTGCTCGTGCTGACGCTGCTCCTCTCGTTCACCGGCTACCTCCTCCCGTGGGACCAGCTCGCGATCTGGGCCATCACGGTGGGCACGAACATGGTTGGGTCCGCGCCGATCCTCGGCGAGCCGAACCGGTTCGTCCTCGTCGGTGGGTTCCAGGTCGGCCAGAACGCGCTCATCCGCTTCTACACGCTGCACGTCATCGGCCTGCCGCTGATGGCCGCGATCTTCATGACGGTCCACTTCTGGCGCATCCGCCGTGACGGCGGACTCGCGAAGCCGCTGTAGGTCGAGGGAGGACAGAGCTATGGCAACCGCTCGCTCGACCCAGATGCCGGCCTCCGAGGCTGTGCGTGGCCGGATGCGCCGCCAGCGCGAGGAAGAGCTTCTCGTCTGGCCGGATCTCGTCTTCGTAGAGTTCATCTGCGCCGTCGTGTTCACCATCATGCTGGTGATCCTGTCGGTGCTCGTGAACGCGGTGCTCCTCGACCAGGCGAACCCGGCGGTCACGCCGAACCCGTCGAAGGCGCCGTGGTACTTCCTGAACCTGCAGGAGCTCCTGCTCCACATGCACCCGGCGCTCGCCGGCGTGGTCGTCCCGACGATCGCGCTGATCGCGCTCGGCGCGATTCCGTACTTCGACAACGACCACGAAGGACAGGGCGAGTGGCTTTCGACGCCGCGGGCCTGGCCGAACGTGATCGTCGGCGCAGTCGTGGGCGTCTTCGGGACGCTGGCGCTGATCTTCTTCGACGCCTCGCGTCACGTTGACTTCTACGAGTGGATGCTGAACGGCCCGCACCGCGTGCCGACGCTTCCCGACGGCGCGCCGGACCCGACGTACATCCACTGGCCGGAGGCACTGAACTGGCTGCGCAGCCTGCGCTCGCTGCAGACCCAGGTCGCCTGGCCGGCATGGTCGACGAACGTCCCATTCTCGGAGTTCATCCCCGCGCAGCTCATCGGGATCACCGACTTCGAGGTGCACCTGAACCTGCCGGCCATCCTGGTTGAGCAGATCATCCCGACGACGACGATGGTCGGCCTGCCGCTCCTCCTGTCGCTGGTGGCAGCGAAGGTCGGGCTGGCGAAGACCCGGCGTGACCACATGATCCTGCAGTTCTCCGGGTTCATCGCGACGTACGTCATCCTGACGATCATCGGGACGTACTTCCGCGGCCAGGGCCTGGTGCTGACGCCGTACACGATCTTCTCGATCGAGTAGCGGTCCCGATCGAGCAACGGGGAACGACGAGGGAGCTTGCGGTGACCAACGAGACGCAGACGCCGGCGCAGCAGTCGCCCACCGACGCGTGGCGGGCGGCGCTTGCCTCGCGCAAGACCGAGGTCGCCAATCCGGGCGCTGTCCCGGCAACCGCGATTTCGCCGGTCGACCACGACGCATCGCGCCGAAGCTTCATCCGCGCCTCGTTCTGGGGCGGCCTCGGCATGACGCTGCTCGGCTCGGTCGGGTTGCTGCTCGACTACCTGTACCCGCGCAACGTGAAGGGCTTCGGCGGCCCGGTGGCTGCCGGCAAGCTCTCCGAGTTCAAGAAGGGCGCCGACCCGGTCGCGAACATCGAGGGCCAGTTCTGGCTCGCGAACCTCGACCCGGGCGAGTCGCGCGCTGGCGGCACCGGTGGGGCGGACGGATTGCTCGCGCTGTGGCGCAAGTGCCCCCACCTTGGCTGCTCGGTCCCGTGGAAGTCAACGTTCGATTTCCAGGGCGACAAGGGGTGGTACCGCTGCCCGTGCCACGGCTCCACCTACACGAAGGCCGGCATCCGCGTCTTCGGCCCCGCGCCCCGCTCGATGGACACGATGAAGATCACCGTCGACGGCTCCGGGAACATCACCGTCGACACCGGCAAGATCGCCAAGGGTGGGCCGGACAACCCCACTCGTGCTCTCAAGGTTTAGGCGTCCGATGACGTCACGTGGCCCAGTGACCCGCGGTATGGGAAGCGCAGCCGGAATGGTGCACGCATGAATACGGCCAAACAGGTCAACATCATGATCGGGCTCTTGCTCGTCGCGTTCCTCGCGTTCGCCACGTACTTCGTGACGGAACCGGCTCGTGAGCAGGCGGCGCGCGAGACGCAGGACGCGACCATGGCGGAGCGCGGCGCGACGCTGTTCGTGAACAACTGCCGGCCGTGTCACGGCCTCGAGGGTCAGGGCCCGGACGATGGCGGCATCGCGCCGAAGTTGCACAACGTCGCGTTCCTCGTGCTCGACGCCAAGAACCCGTTCAACCTGCCGAAGACGGTGGACGGCGAGGCCAAGGGCATCCACGACTTCCTGTTCGACACGATCTCATGCGGCCGCACGAACGCGGCGATGCCGCCCTGGGCGCAGTCACACGGCGGGTCGCTGGCGAACATCCAGATCGAGTACATCGTCTCGATGATCACGCAGGGCCGCTGGGACCTCGTGAAGGAGATCGGCGACGAGCACGACAAGCTCGCGCTCGACGCGGAGGCGGCTGCCTTCTCGATGTACGGGAAGAGCTACGCGGCCCCGGTGGCTGCGGACGCGGTGACGGCCGATCAGAAGAAGGCCGTGGGCAAGGCGATCGCCTACAAGGACCCGAAGGCGAAGAAGTTCGCTGACCTGCCCGCGGCGGATCGCAAGACGGTCCTGGAGAACTACAAGAAGACCATCTACGCGGATCCGACGGGCGTCACGATCACGTCGAAGAACTGCGGGCAGTACGGCGCCGCGGCGCAGGACTTCCGCGACCGCAACCCGTTCGGTGCGCCGGCGGCCGCGGGCGGTGGAGCGGCCAGCAGCGACCCGGTGAAGCTCGGCCAGACGGCGGCGCAGGCCAACGGCTGCGCCGCATGCCACTCCGTGACGGGTGGGGCGGGCGTCGGCCCGACGTGGAAGGGTCTGGCCGGATCGAAGGTCGACCTGGCGGACGGCTCCTCGGTGACCGCGGACGACGCGTACCTCAAGGAATCGATCGAGAACCCGAACGCGAAGATCGTCAAGGGATTCGCGGCGGGGATCATGCCTCAGGAGATCGCGAAGCAGCTCAAGCCGGGCGATATCGACAACATCATCGCCTACATCAAGAGCCTGAAGTAACCGTCGGCCTCGAGCGCCTCCAGCGCCCGGGGCGGTATAGTGCGAGCCTTCGCTCAGGGGGGAGATACAGATGCCAGCAGTTACCGGGAAGCGTTACCGCTGCCCCACGTGCGGCGCCGAGTTCATCGTGACGCGCGGTTCGGATGACGCAGAGCTTCGATGCGGTGAGACGCCGCTCGAGCAGATGTAGGGAGGGCGCGACCATGGCCGTTGCACTTGGCAAGCGCTACAAGGACGAGACCACCGGCGTCGAGGTGCTCTGCATCAAGCCGGGCGACTGCGACCTGAACGCGAACGGTCGCGGGATGGAAGAGCTGCAGCCGAAGGTGCTCCCCTCCGCGGACTAGTTCCCGGATGCAGTACACGCGCGGGCGCGGCCTTCGAGCCGCGCCTCGCTGTCTGGGTGGGGCTGCTGCGGGTGAGCCCGCGTTGACGCCGGCCAGCCGGCGAATCTACGATTGTGAATGCGCGCGATTCCGGTGCGCATGAATTCGCGGAGACCGGGCCGGCGGCTCGGTGGGGGTGGTCGAGTGTCGGAAGTCTACGTCGGTGAGTCGGAGTCGCTGGAAGCCGCGTTGCGCCGCTTCAACAAGCGTGTGCAGGCGGACGGTGTTCTGACCGACGCGCGCAAGCACGAGTTCTACGAGAAGCCGTCCGAGCGACGGAAGAAGAAGGAAGCGGCTCGCCGCCGGAAGCTTCGCAAGGCCGAAGCGCGGCTGCGTCAGCGCCGGGACTTCTAAGCCCCCTTCACGGAACCCCGGCTCGGCCGGGGTTCATTGTTTCCGGAGCACGACCGATCGGAGCGCACCCATGGCGATTGCCGAAGACATTCGCAGCGAGATGACGACCGCCTGGAAGGCGGGCAACCTGGCGCGGCGCGATGCGTTGCGTCTGATCATCGCGGCGCTCGACAACGCGCGCATCGACCTCGGCCGACCGCTCGAGGACGAGGACGCGACGAAGGTGCTGCAGCGCGAGGCGAAGCAGCGCCGCGATTCGATCGCCGAGTTCCAGCAGGCGGGTCGCGCGGACCTGGTCGCCAAGGAGCAGGCGGAGCTCGACGAGATCACCTCGTTCCTGCCGCAGCAGCTCTCGGAGGACGAGTTGCGCACGATCGTGCAGGAGGTGATCGCCGAGGTGGGCGCGACGACGGCGAACGACGTCGGCAAGGTGATGCGCCCCCTGATGGCGCGCATCGCCGGCCGCGGGGACGGCCGCCTCGCAAACGAGATCGCCAAGCAGGTGCTCGGGGGCTAGCCGGGACACCGGCGCACTGACCATGAGTCGCCGATTCGCCGGGAATGCCACGCGCGCGCCGGGAACCCCATCTCGTTCCGCAACGCTGCTCTCCGGTGCGCTGCTTTCGCTCGCGCTCTTCGCGGTCCTGTTCCCCTGGTACCCCGGCACCCGACGGCTGGATGGCGGGACGGTCATCGCTCATGCGATCGCGGCGCCGCGCGACCTGACGTTCGAGTCGCCGATCCGCACGGCTGCGGTGCGCCAGCAGGCGTCCGCGGCGATCGCCCCGGTGAATGTCCTCGACCCGACGGTCCGTGACCGGCAACTCGCCTCCGCGGGGCGGATCCTCGGCACGGTGGATCAGGTGCGGCGGAACGGCACGCTGTCCGCGTCCGCGCGTGAGAGCGGCGTGCGCGCCGCCGCCGGTGCGCCGCTGTCGCAGATCGCGGCGGTCACCTTCGCGACCGCCACGGACGCACGATTCCAGGCGATGTCCGACGGGGCGGTCAGCGCGCTTGGCCGCGTCCTCGGCGGCGCGATCGGCGCGGGCGACGTCGATGCGGCACGCGCGCGTGCGCAGGCAGGACTGGTACCGCCCCTCACCACAGAGGAGGGAGCGGCCGTGGCCGAGCTGGTGACGCCGCTCATCGTGCCGACGTTGATCGTCGATCAGCAGCGCACGGACGCGTTGCGCCGCGAGGCCGTCGCGAACACGCCTCCGGTGAAGGTGACGTTCACGCGCGGACAGGTCGTGGTCGCGGCACGGTCGACGCTGACCGCGGCGGATGTCGAGGCGCTCGAGCGGCTCGGGATCAACGACGGCGATGTGAGCCCGGCAGGCATCGGCGCCGCGGCGCTCTTCGCGGTGCTGGTCGCGGCGACCCTGGTGGCACACGTGAACGTCGCGCGACCCGCGGCGATCCGCGGCACACGCCGCCGCGTCCTGCTGGCGCTGCTGCTGCTCGTCCCGGCGGCGGTCTTCAAGTTCGCGCTGCCGCTGCTGCTCCCGGACTTCGACAGGCACTTCATCGCCTACGCGCTTCCGGTGGCGGCCGCCCCGATGGTGGCCAGCGTCCTGTTCGACCTGAGCACCGGTGTGATCCTCGCGGCGCTCGTCGCGGGCGTCGCGGGCTTCGTGGCGGCATCGCTGCCGTCGTACGGGGCGGCCGAGGCGGCGCAGGTGGAGTCGGCGCGTCTGGTGTTCGCGACCGGCGGGGCGTCGCTCGCGGCGGTCTTCGTCGCGGCGCGCGCGGATCGGCTGCAGCGGTACCTCCTCGCAGGATTCGCGGCCGCCGGGGCATCCGGGGTCGCGTTTGCGGCGGCGCTGCTGATCGATCCCGATCGTCGCGTCCCCGATCTCGTCTGGGCCGCGGCGAGCATCCTGGGCGGTGGCGTGCTGGTCGCGATCGTCGCGGTTGGCGCGCTCGTGTTCGTCGGCCGGCCGTTCCGGATCACCACGCGCGTCGAGTTGATGGAACTGGCGCAGTTGAGCCACCCACTGCTGCGCCGTCTGCAGGACGAGGCGCCGGGGACGTTCCAGCACTCGATCCTCGTGAGCAACCTCGCGGAACGCGCTGCGACCCGGATCGGCGCGGATGCGCTGCTGGTGCGCGTGGGCGCGTACTACCACGACGTCGGGAAGCTCGTCGCGCCGCCGTTCTTCATCGAGAACCTGACGGGGCAGGCGAGCCCGCACGACAACATGGATCCGTTGCAGAGCACGCGGGTGATCCAGCAGCACGTCACGGCGGGGGTGGACCTCGCGCGCCGCGCGCATCTGCCCGAGGCCGTCGTCGAGTTCATCCCGCAGCACCACGGGACGCGCCTCGCGGCGTTCTTCTACCGCCGCGCGGCCGAGGTCGATCCCGAGATCTCGCCCGACCAGTTCCGCTACCCCGGGCCGCGTCCGCAATCGCGGGAGACCGCGCTGGTGATGCTCGCGGACGCCTCCGAGGCCAGCGTCCGCGCGAGCGCCGACCGCAGCCCGGAGCGGATCCGCGAGCTGGTCGAGGGGATCGTGCGCGAACGCGTCGAGGAGGGGCAGTTCGACCAGTGCGACCTGTCGCTGCGCGACCTGCGGCTCGTCGCCGACTCGTACGTCGCCTCGCTGTCAGCGGTGTACCACCCCCGGATCGAATACCCGGAGCCCACACGTCGCGAGCTGGCGGCGCGGGGGCTCCCCACGTCGCGCGCGCTCCCTGCCGTATCCACCCCTGGCCTGACGCGCGAGAGCCTGCCGCCGCCCCCGGGCGGCGCGCGGCCGATGGACGAGGACGACGTCTAGGCCGGCCGATCGTCGGGGACAGTCGTGCGCTGGCCTCCGTATACTGAGAGCTCTTCCCGTCCTCGAAGGAGTGCATATGCGCGCTGCGGTCGTGGTGTTTCCCGGCACCTGGAGCGACGGCGATTGCATCTGGGCGCTGAAGCAGGTCGGCATCGAGTCCCGGCGTGTATGGCACCGCGACACCGACATCCAGCCGGACGAACTCGTGGTGCTGCCCGGAGGCTTCTCCTACGGCGACTACCTGCGCACCGGCGCAATCGCGCGGTTCTCGCCAGTCATGCAATCCGTGCGTGCGCATGCCGAGGCCGGGGGCCTGGTGATCGGCATCTGCAACGGCTTCCAGATCCTCTGCGAGGCCGGGCTGCTGCCGGGGGTCCTCATGCGCAACGCGTCACTGCAATTCCGCTGCCAGGACGTCTACTGCGTGCCGGTGAACACGACCTCCCCGTTCACGCGCGCCCTTGACGCGACGCGCGGCTACCTCATGCCGGTGTCGCACGGCGAGGGTCGGTACTACGCAGACGAGGCGACCCTCGCGATGCTCGAGGACACCGACCGGGTCGCGTTCCGCTACGGCACGCGCGAAGGCGGCGTCACGGCGGAGGCGAACCCGAACGGGTCGCTCAACAACATCGCAGGGATTCTGAACGAGCGCGGGAACGTGCTGGGGATGATGCCGCACCCGGAGCGCGCGTGTGAGCCGCTGCTGGGCAACGAGGACGGCAACGCGATCTGGCTGTCACTCCTCGATGCGGTGGGCGTACGCGCATAACGCGCTCCTGACTGCGCGCGAACATGACGCGATCGTCCGAGGCGTATGCTGCGGTCAACTCGGAGCCCCACCGACGAGGTGACCTATGACCACGATGCCTACCGACGGCATGACGCCGCCAACGATGCCGCCCGCTGATTACCCAGTCAGGCTGACCGTCGACTACTTCGACGGTCCGAGGAACCGGCTGACCGTCTTCTTCCGGCTCTTCATGCTGATTCCGATCTATGCCGTGTATGCGTTGCTGGTCGGCGCATCTGTCCGCGCGGGCTTCATCGGCGGCACGATCGGCCTGTTCGGCGCGACGTCCGTGATGATCCTCTTCCGGCAGAAGTACCCACGCTGGTGGTTCGACTTCATGCTCGAGGTCGCGCGATTCGCAACGCGCATCGGGGCGTACGCGCTCCTATGGCGCGATGAGTATCCGTCCACTGACGAAACGCAGGCGGTGCACCTCGACATGGACTATCCGGACGCCACGAAGCTCGGTCGCTGGATGCCGCTGGTGAAACTGTTCCTTGCGATTCCGCACTACTGGGTCCTGGCGGTGCTGTCGCTCGCATCGGGATTGGCGACCCTCCTCGGGTGGTTCGCGATCCTGTTCACGGGGCGGTACCCGCGGTCGCTCTTCGACTTCACTGTGGGCGTACAGCACTACGGACTCTGTGTGGCGGCGTACGCGCTGTACCTGGTGACGGATCGCTATCCGCCGTTCTCGCTGGCGCGACCGCAGGGCTCTGCCGGGACGGCGCTGGTGATCGCCGCGGTCGTGGTGACGGTGCTGGGCCTCTTCCTGTGGGTCGCGCTGTTTGCCGCGATGGTCGCCTCGGGCGGGCCGCGCGGCGGGATGTACTACTAGCAGATACCCGCCGCGACCTTCACGACCGGCGTTGGTATGCTGGGCCCTCTCCCCCCTGATCAGAGCGAGGGCGACCCGATGGCCGTCGACGAACACGCACTCGAGGCGGTGGCGATGTCGCGCGCGGAGTACGCGCGCCTCGTCGAGATGCTGGACCGCGAGCCCACCGAGGTGGAACTCGGCATGGCGGGCGCGCTCTGGTCGGAACACTGCGGCTACAAGCACTCCCGGCCGCTGTTCCACCACTTTCCGACCACCGGTGAATACGTCCTGACGAAGATCGGCGAGGAGAACGCCGGCGCCATCGACCTCGGCGACGGCTGGATCGCCGTCTTCAAGATGGAGTCGCACAACCACCCGAGCGCCCTCGAGCCATACGAGGGCGCCGCCACGGGCGTCGGGGGCATCCTCCGCGACATCTTCGCGATGGGGATGCGACCGGTCGCACTCCTCGACTCCCTGCGCTTCGGGCCGCTCGCCGACCGCAACAACCGGCGGCTGTTCGGCGGCGTGGTCGCGGGCATCGGCGGCTACGGCAACTGCGTCGGCGTCCCCACGGTGGGCGGCGAGGTGCAGATGGACGCCTCGTATAGCGGCAACCCGCTCGTGAACGCGATGGCGGTCGGGGTCGGTCGGCGCGAACACCTGCTCTCCGCGAGCGCGGCCGGCGTCGGCAATCCCCTCGTGCTGGTCGGCGCCGACACGGGGCGCGACGGCATCCACGGCGCGACGTTCGCCTCCGTGGAGCTGTCCGAGGGCTCGGACGAGCGTCGCCCCGCCGTGCAAGTCGGGAACCCGTTCATGGAGAAGCTGCTGATGGAGGCGTGCGTCGAGCTCGCCGAGCAGCACCGCGACTGGATCGAGGGACTCCAGGACCTCGGCGCGGCCGGGCTCACCTCGAGCGCGGTCGAGGCCGCGCACCGCGCGGGCACCGGCATCGACATCGACGTCTCGCTCGTGCCGCGCCGTGCCGCGCACATGACGCCGTACGAGGTGATGCTGAGCGAGTCGCAGGAGCGGATGCTCGTCATCCCGAAGCGCGAGCACCTCGAGGATGTCCTTGCGCTGTTCCGCCACTGGGAACTGCACGCCGACGTCGTCGGCATCGTGACCGACGATGGCCTGGCGACGATCCGCGACGGCGAACAGGTCGTCGCTCGCATTCCGATCGAGGTGCTCACCGACGCGCCGCAGTACCCGCCCGAGGGTGTGCGCTCGAGCGAACTCGACCGCCTCGCGACGATCGACCCGGCGCGTCATGCGGACGTGAGCGATGCCTCGGCCGCATTGCTGCGCCTGCTCGCCTCGGAGAACATCGCGAGCCGCCGGTGGATCTACCGGCAGTACGACCACATGGTGCAGAACAACACGGTGGTGCGCCCGGGCGGCGATGCCGCGGTGCTGCGCCTGAAGGGCAGCGCGCGCGGCTTCGCGGTGGCGACGGACTGCAACGGTCGCTTCTGCGCGATCGACCCGTACGTCGGCGCTGCGCGCGCGGTCGCCGAGGCGGCGCGCAACGTCGTCGCGACGGGGGCGAAGCCCGCGGCGCTCACGGACTGCCTCAACTTCGGCAACCCCGAGAAGCCTGACGTGGCCTATCAGCTCGAGCAGGCAATCATGGGCATCTCGGCGGCGGCGCGCGCGCTCAACACGCCGGTCATCTCCGGCAACGCGTCGCTCTACAACGAGACGCCGACCGGCGCGATCTATCCGACGCCGTCGATCGGCATGGTGGGCGTCGTCGAGGATGTGACGAAGGCGCTGACCGCTGCGCTGCCCGCGTGGGACACGGTCATCCTCCTGAATGGTCAGGGCGGGGGCGCACCGGTGGCGCAGGACGGCTCGACGCTCGCGGGGTCCGAATACCAGCGGCTCTTCCACGAGGAGCACGGCGGTCAGATCGCGATCGACCTCGACGCAGAGGCGCGCGTGCAGCGCCTGGTGCTGGCCGCGCACGCCGAGGGGCTCCTCACCGCGGCGCACGACCTCGCCGACGGCGGGCTCGCGGTCGCGCTCGCGAAGATGGCGATCCTCGGCGGGACAGGCATCGACGCCTCGGAGGTCGAGGTGGCGGGCCGTGTCGATGGCGCGCTCTTCGGCGAGGCGTCCTCGCGCTTCCTCGTGTCGGTGCACACGCCGGAAGCCGCGGCGAGGGTGGTCGCGCTGGCCGCCGAGGCCGGCGTCGCCTGCACAGTGCTTGGCACGGCCACTGGCTCGCGCATCCGCCTGGGCGGCGTCCTCGACCTGCCGCTCGCGGACGCGACCGCCGCCTACGAGGGCGGGCTCGAGGTGATCCTCAAGGGGTAGTCCCCCGCGGGAGGTTGTCGTGACGCGGCAGGCGCAGTGGATCATCGTGTTGATGGCCGGACTGCTCGCCATGCTCGGCACGCTCACGCCTGTCGTTGTGCTGCTTCCCGAGGCCCGGTGCAGCCATGGGACCGCCTGCGATCTGATGTTCCGGAATCTTCTCCTGATGTTTCCGTTCGGCGTCTTCGGTGGGCTGTTGGTCGGTCTTTCACCCCGAGCGTGGCTGCTGGGTTGGCTCGCGTTCATCCTCGGATGGTGGGGGCGTCTCATGATGACGATGTTCCTCGCTGAGCCGTCACTCGATTCTGAATCCGTCATCGTGTTCGCGTTGCTATTTGGAACAATGGCGGTCATCGGTTCGGTCTTCGCGTATGTCACACTCGGACTTGGGTACGTGGCGGGGGCTCTCGTGAGGCGCCTGCTCATGGCTGCCCGCTCGACTCGTACCTGATCGCGCTCAAGGGGTACGCCGATGCTGTGCCGTGCGTTGCTCGCTCTCGCTTCCGCGGTTCTAGCCGGTGCGAGCGCGTGCAGCAACGCGCGGCCGGTGTCCTCGAGCGCAAGCGGATCAGCGGCGCCGGATGGCCGCCGCCTCTACGCGGCGAGTTGCGCGGCCTGTCACGGGGCTGACCTCAAGGGCACGCCGACGGGGCCGCCGTTCCTCGATGCGATCTATCGGTCCGACCATCACGCCGACGAGGCGTTTCTTGTGGCGGCGCGCAGTGGTGTCCGGCCGCATCACTGGAATTTCGGGCCGATGCCGCCCGTCTCGGGGCTGACCGACCAGCAGGTGGCGGCGATCGTTGCCTACGTGCGCAGCCAGCAGCAGGCGGCCGGGATCCGTTGAGTCGGAGTTCCCCTGTTCTGCGGATCCCATGCTTGGTGGCCTAGTCTGAGTCGAGGGACGCGCGTCGCGTTGCCTCGAGAGGACACGCTATGCCCAGGGAACTCAAGGCCGAAGCCAGCATCGAGATCGCGGCGCCGGCGGCGCGCGTGTGGGATGCACTGACCGACCCGGCCCAGGTGAAGCAGTACTACTTCGGCACCGATCTCGAGGCCGATTGGCGCGTTGGCGGCGAGATGACGTTCAGCGGCGAGTGGAACGGGCGCTCGTACGAGGACCGTGGCACGGTGATCGAGGTCGATGCGCCGCGTCACCTCTCGTACTCGCACTGGAGCCCGCTCAACGGCACGCCGGACACGCCCGAGAACCGGCACGTCCTCGACTTCACGCTCGAGGAGCGCGACGGGCATACGCACCTGACGCTGACGCAGGACAACAACGCGAACGAGGAGGAGCGCGCGCACTCGACCACGATGTGGACGCAGATGCTCGCGGAGCTCAAGGCACTGGTTGAGGGCAGCCCCGCGGCGTAATGCCATGCGGATACGAACATCCGTTTGACATACTACGAACGGGCGTTCTACACTGCCTCTCGTTGGTCGCTCGATGAGGGCGGCGCATCGAGGGGTTGCATTGCGGCAGAGGGAAGCGCGCCGGTAATCTGTCTAGCAGCGGTGGGTGGTTTTGCGACGGTCGAGGTTGGCGCCTCGACGATATGCACAGTCATCGACGCTGCGACGGCTTCAACGGGGACAAGCACCGACAACTTGTCCTCCACTTGGAGAGACCGTTCGCCGTTCTCTTGATAAGTGGCAATGCGGCCCCGGGTGCTGCTCGTATTCTTGCGACAGTCCCGGCTCCGACACGCCGAGAGGGTTATTCGACGTGAAGGTTGTGTTCCTGGAGACCGTTGAGGGGTCAGGGTCCATGGGCGAGGTGAAAACCGTCGCCAATGGATACGCCCGAAACTTTCTGTTGCCGCGCGGCTTTGCCGCACCGGCGACACCGCAAGTCCTCGCCCGTGCCGAAAGGCTGCGGGAGATCGAGGAGGAGCGGCAGCGGCTCGAGGATGAGCGGGCTCTAGGACTGGTCGGCCAGTTCGAGGGCAAGCCGCTCGTCATGGCTGTTCGCGTCGGAGAGCAGGGACGTCTGTACGGTTCTGTCACAAATGCTGACATCGCCCAGAAGGCTGGGGAGATTCTGGGCGAAGAACTGGACAGGCGTCGCGTACTGCTGCCCGAGCCGATTCGGCACGTCGGGGTGTACACCGTGAATGTGCGTCTGTCGCGTAGCGTGCAGCCGCAGATTCTGGTGGTGGTCGTAGACGCCGCTGCGCTGGAAGGCCCAGCGGCGGCAGCCGAAGCGCTGCTCCGCATCCGCGAGGAAGCGGCCGCAGCTCTGACCACCGCTCAGGTGCGCGCCTCTGGCGGCTCCAACGAGGCGAAAGCCTCCGAGGAACCGATCGACGAAGGTGCGTCGGAGCCGGGCAACTCCACCTCTGATGAGGACGACGCACCCGCGAGCTAATTCGCGCGAACTCCCGAGATCGCGCTTCGACGAGCGCTCGCCTGATGCGAAAGGCGAGCGCTCTTGGTTCTCGAAGGGCGTCCAGCTCTCCTCCGCGCTGAAGGTCGATCGTCGCGTCCCGCGACGGGCCTTCCCCCGCACGACATCGCTGCCGAAGAGGCCGTGCTCGCGGCGCTGCTCCTCGATGAGGACGCCTACCCGCGCGTCCTGCCGATCGTGGAGCCCTCTGACTTCTTCCGCGAGCAGAACGGCTGGATCTACGAGGCGTGTCTCGCCCTCGCCGACCGCGCCGAGGTCGTCACGATCCCGACCGTCGCGCACGAGCTCGACCGCGCCGGCCGTCTCGATGCCGCCGGTGGCGAGCCCTACCTGGCCGAGATCGCGGGCAAGTACTTCACTGCCGTGGGTGTCGAGGCGCACGCGCGCATCGTCGCGCGGGACTCGCTGTACCGGCGGCTGATCGCGGCGGCGGGCCAGATCTCGCAGATCGCGTACGAGGGCGGGCCCGACGTCGCCGCGGTGCTCAGCACTGCGGAGGGGCTGCTGCTCGGCATCCGCAGCGCGGAGGCCGCGGGCGACTTCCATCGGCTGCGCGAGCTGCTGGACGAGTTCCTCGAGACGCCGTCCGAGGAGGAAGAGGGCGCGCTCGTCGAGGGCGTGCGTTCCGGCTTCATGGACCTCGACGAGCGGCTCAACGGGGGCTTCCACCGCGGTGATCTGATCATCCTGGCCGCGCGCACCGGTGTCGGGAAGACATCGCTGATGCTGAACTTCGCGCGCAATGCTGCGATCGGGCAGCACGCGACGGTCGCGATGTTCTCCCTGGAGATGGGTGGCGAGCAGCTCGCGATGCGCATGCTCTCGACCGATGCGGACGTGGAGATGGCGCGGCTGCGCATCGGTCGCCACACGGATGCCGAGGAGAGCCGCGTGATGCGCGCGCACGGCCTGCTCTCCGGCGCGGCGATCTTCATCGATGACTCGGCGGTGCTCTCCGTGCCGGAGATTCGCGCGAAGGCGCGCCGCCTACAGTCCGAGAGCGGGCTGGACCTGATCATCATCGACTACCTGCAGCTGCTGCACGGCTCTGGACGGATGGACACGCGCGCGAACGAGATCGGCGGGATCTCACGTGCGCTGAAGGAGCTGGCGCGCGAGTTGAACGTGCCGGTGATCGCTGCGGCCCAGCTGTCGCGCGCGGTGGAGACACGCAACCCGCACATTCCGATGCTCTCCGACCTGCGCGAGTCCGGGTCGATCGAGCAGGACGCGGATCTCGTGATGTTCATCTACCGCGAGGATGCGTACATCTCGCCCGACGAGTGGGAGGGGATGAACCCCGGTGCGCCGGCAGGCGCATACCCCGGCGGCAAGGCGCAGATCATCCTCGCGAAGCACCGCAACGGCCCGACGGGTGTCGTCGAGCTGCGCTGGGTGCCGCGGACCGCTTCGTTCCAGGACTTCGTGTTGCGGCCTGCGCCGGAGTTCGGCGGGTATTGATGACCGCGCGCGCGTCGTCGACGGGCGCGGCCTTCGAGGGGTTCCGCGCCGGTGGCCGTGCCTCGACGTTGCCGGCGCAGTTCTTCACCGAAGTGCTCCCGGGCATCGAGGATCCCGATGAGCTGCGCGTGACGGCGTATGCGCTGTACGCGATCGCGCGGCCGGGGAAGCCGCTGTTCGCGCTGCGCGGGAGCGAGATCGCGGCCGAAGAGCCGCTCGCGCGCTTCTACGTGACGCGCGGGGGCGCCGCGACCGTGCGGCGTGCGCTCGACGCAGCCGTCGAGCGCGGCGTGCTGATCGCGCTGGGGATCGAGGATCGCGCTGGGTCGGAGCGGGACGCCCTGTTCTTCGTGAACAACGACGGTGGACGACGGCTGCGCGATCGCATCGCATCGGGTGGACAGCCGATCGCCGGCGCGCGCGTGATGGCGAGCGAGCCAGCACCGATCTCGACGCGACCGGCGGCGGTGTACGAGCAGGAGATCGGTACGCTGACGCCGGGCGTCGCGGCCGCGATCGCAGAGGCCGAGGCGACGTACCCGGCGGAGTGGATCGTCGAGGCGCTGCACGAGGCCTCGGCGCGGAACGCACGATCCTGGCGCTATGCCGAGGCGATCCTCGAGCGCTGGGCGAAGGAAGGGAGAGGTGATGCGACCACTGGGCGAACTGCTGAACAACCAGACCCCTACGGCCACCTCATCCACCGCGCCTACGAGTAATCGCGCGGCGGGCGGCGACATCGTCGCGGAGCGCGACCCCAAGGTGTGCCCGATCTGCGAGGGCGCGCGCTTTGTGCGCGTCACGGCGGATCCCGAGGATCCGCGCTTCGGCCGCACGGTCCCGTGCGAATGCGCGACCCGCGAGGACTCCTCGGCACGGCGCGCGCGGCTGCTGCGCTACTCGCGCCTCGGTGCGCTGGCCCGGCTGACCTTCGGCACGCTCGTGCACCGCGGGCGCACCAACGACCCGGACGTGCAGGCGCGCTACGCGGAGGCGGTCGCGATCGCGCAACGCTTCGCCGATCGGCCCGAAGGCTGGCTGGTGCTGACGGGCCCGCACGGCGCGGGCAAGACGCACATCGCCGCCGCGATCGCGAACCGCGTGATCGAGCGCGGCGAAGCGGCGCTGTTCCTGACCGTCGCGGACCTGCTCGACCATCTGCGCGCGGGCTACCAGGAGGACGCGGAGCAGGCGTACGACGAGCTCATCGAACAGGTGCGCACCGCGCCGCTGCTGATCCTCGACGACCTCGACGCGTACTCGGAGACGCCGTGGGCGCGCGAGAAGTTCTTCCAGGTGGTGTCGCACCGCTTCAACGCGGCGCTGCCCACCGCGTTCACCACCTCGAAGGCGCCGAGCGAGGCCGACGAGCGGCTCGCGGCGCGGCTCACCGACCCGTCGATGACGCAGATCGTCGAGGTCGCCGGCACGAGTTCGCCGCGGTACCTCGGCATCGGCGCGATGTCGCGCGAGCGGCTCGCCGACTTCACGTTCGAGTCGTTCGATCCTGACGGCTACAGCCTGGCGCCGGAGCAACGCGCGAGCCTGCGCGGCGCGTTCCTCAAGGCGCGCGAGTGGGCGGACGCGCCCGAGGGCTGGCTGGTGCTCCTCGGCGTGACGGGCTGCGGGAAGACGCATCTCGCCGCCGCGATCGCGGGGCAGCGGCTCGCCGCGGGCGACCGCGTCGCGTTCGTGAACGTGCCCGACCTGCTCGACGCGCTGCGCCCGGGCCGCGAGGAGGATGCCGTCGAGCTGCTCCGCCGGGTGCGCGAAGTGCCGGTGCTCATCCTCGACGACCTCGGCGCGCAGAAGTCGACGCCGTGGGCGGAGGAGAAGCTCTACCAGCTGCTGAACCACCGCCACCTGGCGCGGCTACACACGGTGGTGACGACGAATCAGGGTCTCGGCGAGATGGAGCCGCGGATCGCCTCGCGACTGGCGGACTCGAACGTCTCGCGACTCCAGGAGATCACCGCGCCGGACTTCCGCACGATGGGCCGCCGCGAGATGGTGGCGCGCCCGCCCGAGGACGCACCGCCCTCGGCCTCACGCGCGCGCGCGCCGCGGCCCCGGCGCTAGCAGCCACATGCTGATCGAGGAGACCCATGCGACGGTGACGTGGAGCGACGGCGCGTCGATCCGCGGCGTGACCGTGGTCTGGACCGAGCCGGAGGACCGTGCCGCCTTCGAGGGATGGGCCGCGAGCAGCGCGCGTGCCTATCCGCAGCACTTCGTGCTCGCCGATCGCGACGAGGCGCTCGCGCTGTCGTCGCCGTGGCGGGGGATCCTCTTCGCGCCACACGACGCCACACCCGGCGGCATCTCGGAGCGTGCGATCCTCGACTTCCGTGGCCACGAGTACAACATCGTCACGCTGACGCCACGGGTGTCGAGCGCGGCATGGCTCGCCGGTCTCGACCGTCCGTGCCTCGAAGTGGCGTTCGCAGGCCTCGACGGTGAGCGACCGAACCGGGAGTGACGCACTAGTCGTGCGGATCCCGCCACATCTGCCAGAGCGTCGGCCCGGCCGGGATGGCGACCTCGCTCGTTACCTCGAAACCGAATTGCTGATAGAAGCCGACGTTCTGCGCGTCGAGGCGCGGCCGCTATCGACGCGACGCGCGGGAGGCGAGGCGCTCGATGACGCCGGCGGCGCGGGCGACGGCGCCGAGGATCTGACGCGGGGTGACGGCAAGCTCGGCGGGTGCGGTCATCGTGCGCTGGGGCATCTGCACGACCTCGATCTCGGTGGCGGCCTCGGCGATCGGCCGGGGCTCGATGCCCTCCTGCCACTCGGCGCCGTCCGGACCCCACTCCTTCTTCCAGACCGGCACTGTCTCCTTCACGCGGTCGACGGCGCGCAGGCCGGCATCGAACGCGTCGCGGCGATGCGCTGCGGAAACGGCGACGACGAGCGAGGTCTCGCCGATTTGCAGCGTGCCGATGCGGTGGTGGATCGCGATGCGATGCACCTCGCGCGCGGCGAAGTCGTTGATGACCTCGGCGGCGACGTTGCGGAGCTGGCGTTCCGCCATCTCCTCGTACGCCGTGTACTCGAGGCGCAGGACCTCGTGCCCTTCGTGGTGATTGCGCACGACGCCCTCGAAGAGCACGGCGGCGCCGGAGGCGGGCGTCATCACCGCGTCGCGGATGAGGCCGACGCGCAGCGGCTCGTGCGTGACGAGGAACATCGGCGTGTCGTTCATGCCGTCCCACGTGCCGCCCGAGATCGGTGGGATGAGCGCGACGGTGTCGCCCTCGTGCACTTCGGCGTCGTCGCCGGGGACGTATTCCTCGTTCACCGCGATGGCGACGCGCGCGAGGTGCGGCGCGAGCACCGGGTGCGATGTGCCGAGGCGGCCCCGCAGCGCGCCGACGGTCACGGACGTGCCCGCGAAGTCCTCGACGATGTCGTCGCCGATGAGATCGCGGAGGTTGGCGAAGAGGCGAACCCTGACCTGCATGCCCTCAGTATAGGCGCGCGGCCTCGCTGGCCCTCCTCCTATACTCGGCGCCGAGGAGCAGCGATGACGCAGCAACCGACCGCATCGACCGAGCCGTCGACGCTGTTCGACCTCTGGCCGCTCGTCATCGAGCGGCGGGCGGCGTTCCTGCGCGCCATCGACGTGACGGAGGAGCAGGCGCGGCATCACCTCGGCGGCAGGCCGGAGGAGTGGTGCGTCCTGCAGGTCGCGCAACATGTCCTCGGCTGGACGGAGAACGTCGCCGACGTGGTCGAGGCGCTGGCGGCGGGGCACACCGAGCCGAAGCATCCGCGCGGCTACATCCCGTCCGCGATGCCGGAGACGCTCGCGGAGGTCCGAGAGCGCCTCGTGCGCGCCTCGATCCGCTTCACGGGCCTGCCCGAGCGGATGCCCGCGCACCCGAACGTCGCGGTCACGGTGCCGCACGAGATCTACGGTGAGCTGAACTATCGGGGCTGGTTCGCGCGCTGTGCCGCGCACGACCTCGACCACACGGGTCAGGTCGAGGCGCTGCGACGCGTGATCTTCGGCGCGGCGTAGACCTCGTCGCCGTCGCGCACGGCAGGAAGACCCATCCCCCCCGGCCCCCTTCCCGAGGCGGGAAGGGGGAGGAAGAAGCAGAAGAAG
>CAIXBH010000154.1 GCA_903917615.1 uncultured Chloroflexota bacterium
GTCGCGCGCCTGCGCACCATCGTGTGGAAGCGTCCGCTCGCCGAGACCATCGCGGCCCTCCGCGCCGAGGGCATGCCCTGCGAGGCAGCGGTCGGGCGGTCGCTGCACCTCGACCCGCGCGTTCGTGAGGCGCTCGGCGACGACGAGCGGCTGGAGGCCTCGCGCTTCGCGGTCGCCTCGAAGTTGCAGGACGAGTTGATCGCGTTCCCGCTGCACAGCGGGCTGACGTCGCAGGACATGGCGGACATCGGCGCAGCGCTGCGCAAAGTGGAACGGTGGAGCACGTGAGCCCAGTCGGAAACAACGAGGCCGAGCCGGTGCTGGTGGCGGTGGACTTCACCGCGGACGAGGTGCGCCTCGTGCTCGCCGACATCGACGGTGACCCGCTGCTGCGCGAGGCCTACCCACTGCCGCCCATGCTCGACGACGAGGCCGGGTGGGCGTGGGAGATCGGCGGCCGCATCTCCACCGCGTTCGCGCGCGAGGGCGAGCACCGCTCCGCGCTCGGCATCGCGGTGGCGTGCCCCGGCACCGTCGACCCGATCACGGGCCGCATCATTCGCAGCACGGGCCGGCCAGGCTGGACGGGTCTGTCCGTGGTTGACGCGTTGCGCAGGCACATCGACGCTCCCATCGTGGCGATGAACCGCATGCATGCGGCGATCCGGGGCGAGGCGGAGCACGGCGCCGCCCAGGGCGTGACGGACGCGATCTACATCTCGCTCCGGGGCACGCCGGACGCCGCCGTGATGACCTCCGCCCGCGTCGTGGCCGGCGTGAAGGCGGGCGCCGGTGCGCTGCCGTCGCTGCCGATCCTCGACCCCGCGATGGCGCTCGAGGGGGACGCGCTGGAGCGCACCGCCGCCCACATCGCAGAGCTCGCGGCGTTCCTCGACCCGGGCGTCATCATCCTCGACGGCGTCGAGGGCCACCTCGGGCCGCTCGTGCCCGCGCTGCAGGAGCTGCTGGACGACATCGCGAAGGGCCCGCGCGTGGTGGTCTCGACGCTCGGCGACAACGCGGCGCTCCTCGGTGCGCTGCACGCCGCCGAGATCATCGCGTTCGAGGGGGAGCGGACAGCATGACCAGCCCCGAAAGCCGGCGGAACCGCGCGCAACCGATCAACATCTCCCTCCGCCGCAACGATGCCGGCACGCTTCTCGGCGCGATAGCGTGGGTGATGGGCGCGCTGCAGATCATGAAGGACCGCGGGCACGCCGAGCAGGACGAGGAGTTCCACGACCTGCACGACGCGATCGTCCCGGCCCTCGAGCGCCTCGTATCGCAGATCAACATGGCGCGCGAGGAGTCGCGCACCGAGCCGCAGTTCGAGGCGGCCGTCGACGCCGCCTACACCGAGGTGCGCGAGGCCTTCGAGACCTGGATCCAGCTGACAGCGCTGGACACGCTCAGCGCCGCCGTCGCGCAGCGCCTCGGCCCAGACGGGCGCCCTGAGGAGCCTGAGGCGCCGCACCCCGAGGTATAGCCAACTACTCGAAGCGGCGGGCGCGGGACATCGCGAGGTGCAGGGCGACGATCGACGTGAAGCACGCACCCGCCATGAACGAGATCGAGATGAAGCCGTAGATCGCGAAGTAGCGCGCGCTGCACGGCAACGTCGTCGAGCAGACGTTCGGCTGGTCCGGGAACAGCTCCAACTGGTAGTGGTACGTCGACAGCAGCAGCCCGATCACCGCGATCGGGACGACGTAGCGCCAGGCCCGCTCATCGCGCGTCACGGCGGCGACGAACAGGACGACCGTCAGCGGATACATCGCGGTGCGCTGGAACCAGCAGAACTCGCACGGCGCGAAGCGCGCGATCTCCGAGAAGTAGAGCGAACCGAGCGTCGCGGTCGCCGCGATGAGGAAGGCGATCCAGGGGCCGCGCGCGATCAGGAACGCGCGCAGCCAGCGCGATGCGGGCGCACCCGCCGCCACCGCCAGCGCGACGGAGAGCACCGGCATCACCAGCGCGATCGGCGCGAGGATCGATGCCACCGTGAATGGGGTCATGCCGCCGGCCTCTCAGCGCATCTCCGCGCCATCAATAGCCACGGTACTTCGTCGCGAGCGGAAGGCGGCGGTCGCGGCCGAACGCGCGCGGAGTGATCTTCACGCAGGGGGCGGACTGGCGACGCTTGTACTCGTTGCGGTTGATCATGTCGATCACGCGGCGCACGAGGGCCTCGTCCGCGCCGCGCGCGACGATCGCCTCCAGCGAGAGGTCGTCCTCGACGTACGCCTCGATGATCGGGTCGAGGACCTCGTACGGGGGCAGCGAGTCGGTGTCGAGCTGGTCGGGGCGCAGTTCGGCGCTCGGCGGCTTCTCGATGGAGGCCTCAGGGATGACGGGGCTGATGGTGTTGCGGTGCCGCGAGAGCGCCCAGACGAGCGTCTTGGGGACGTCCTTGATCACCGCGAAGCCACCCACCATGTCGCCGTAGAGCGTCGCGTAGCCGCAGGCGTACTCGGACTTGTTGCCGGTAGTGAGCACGAGCGACCGCGGGGTGTGGTTCGTCAGCGCCATCATGATCAGGCCGCGGATGCGCGACTGGACGTTCTCGCCGGCCGTCCCGGTGTCGCCGCTGCCGAACGCGTCCGCCAGCGTGTTCAGTGCCGACTGGTGCATCGGCTCGATCGGGAGCTGCAGCATCGGGATGCCGAGCCGCTGCGCAAGGTCGAGCGCGTCGCCGATCGAGCCCTCCGAGGAGTAGCGCGAGGGCAGCGACACGCCCGTCACCGACTCGGGCCCGAGCGCGTCCACGGCGATCGCGGCGACGATCGCGGAGTCGATGCCGCCGGAGCACGCGACGAAGACGTGCTCGAAGCCGCTCTTGCGCACGTAGTCGCGCGTGCCGACGACCAGCGCGCGGTACGTCTCGTCCAGGACGCCCGGGGCGACGCGGTGCGCGCCGCTCACGGTCTCGGGCAGCGGCGTGCGCGCATCCGCCGTGGGCGCCGCCGTCACGAACACCTCGAGGGCGAACGGCGTACCGCGCTCCTCGCGCAGGAGGCGCAGGCGCGAGTCGTGAAGCTGGCGCTGCGCGATGTCCTCGATCGGGATGTCGACGACGAGGAGGTCTTCCTCGAGCGACGCGCCGCGCGCGATCACGTCACCGGACGCGTCGAAGACGAGCGAGTTGCCGTCGAAGACGAGCTCGTCCTGGCCGCCGATCTGGTTCACGTAGGCGAGCGCGACCGTGTTGTCCGCGGCGCGCGTCGCGAGCATGCGCTCGCGCTGGTAGGTCTTGCCCGCGTGGAAGGGCGAGGCGTTGATGTTCACGATGACGCTCGCACCCGCAAGCGCCTCGTCCGTGATCGGCCCCTCGGGGTACCAGGCGTCCTCGCAGATCGTGACGCCGACGGAGACGCCCGCGATGACGAACACGGCGGGCTCGTCGCCCGGCGTGAAGTAGCGCTGCTCGTCGAACACGCCGTAGTTCGGCAGGTGGTGCTTGCGGTAGATGCCCTGCACCGCGCCCGCGTGAATGACCGCGGCGCCGTTGTAGAGCTGCCGGTCGAAGTCGAGACACCCCACCACCAGCGGCGGCAGCCCGTCCGCCTCGACCGCAAGGGCTTCGAGGCTCAGCCGCGCGTCCTCGATGTAGGCGGCGCGCAGCAGCTGGTCCTCCGGCGGGTAGCCGGTGATGGCGAGCTCGGGGAAGGCGACGAGGTCCGCGTCGAGCGCGGCGGCGCGCCGGGCGAAGTCCAGGATGCGGGCGCGGTTCCCGTCCATGTCCCCGACGGTCGTGTTGATCTGGGCGAGGGCGACTCTCAGGGTCTGCAAGGTCTTCGACCTCCTCGAGGCTGTCGCGCCTCAGTGCGTCGCCTCAGGGTCAGGCGACCGCTTGGGACTAAGCGTACATGGTACGCAAAGTCAGATTGGGAGCGTAGAACGCGCGCGCTTCGCTCGTCAATTCGAGAGCGTAGCCCGTCCGCCATCCGACGGCGGCCCATCCCCCGGCCCCCTTCCCGGCGCGGGAAGGGGGAAAAGCATTCGGAGGTTCATGCGGGGGGCTGCGCCCCTCGCGCTCCCGGCGGATGCAGCCGCCCGAGCACACAGGAGCCATCCCAAGCGAGAATAGAGTCGTGTCGATCCGGCTGGCACCCGCTCGACGTCTCACTGAACCTCGACCGCGGATGACTGGAGCGACGCATGGGCAAGGTCCGCATCCACATGATGATGAGCCTCGACGGGTACGTCGCCGGTACGAACCAGCGCGTGGACGCGCCGTTCGGCGACGGCGCCGAGCACTTCCTCGACTGGGTCTTCAAGCAGCGGTCGTTCAACGCGTTGTTCGGCAAGGAGGGCGGCGAGACCGGCCCGACGGACGACGTGATGCGCGAGACGATGGAGGGCCTCGGCGCACAGATCCTTGGCCGGCACATGTTCGGCGGCGGCACCGGCGAGTGGCCCGAACCGGCCTGGGATGGCTGGTGGGGGCCGAACCCGCCGTACCACACGCCCGTCTTCGTGGTGACGCACCACCCGCGCCAGCCGCTGGTGATGGAGGGCGGGACGACGTTCTACTTCGTCACCGATGGCATCGAGTCGGCGCTGCGGCAGGCGAAGGACGTCGCGGGTGACCTCGACGTGCGCATCGGCGGGGGCGGCCAGATCGCGGACGAGTACCTCCGCGCGGGCCTCGTGGACGAGCTCGAGCTCCACATCGTGCCGTGGATCATGGGCGACGGGGTGCGTCTCTTCGCGGGCCTCGGGGACGCGCGGCCCCGCCTCGAGCAGATTCGCAGTGTGGCGGGCGCCGAGGTGACGCACTTGACGTACCGCATCGTGCGGTAGGAGCGCTCGCAGGCCCGTAACGGGCCCGTACGGCCTCGTGCGTAGGCTCGGAGCGGTGGTCGGACAGGCCATGCGCACCGAAGGAGCATCACCATGCTGCACGAAGCCGACCGAGCCCTGCTGGAGAAGCGCATGGCGGGTACTGACGCGCACTGCTCGCGCTGCCTGACCGCCGGAAGCGTCGGGCATGACCTCGAGATCGTCCTCGTCACCACCGAGGTGCCCCACGAGCTGCGTCAGACCGGCATGAAGGCGTGGAGCGCGCTCCTGGTCCAGTGCCGCGAGATGCTGCCCTGCTACGAACGCGCCGCGGCGCGCACGCCCGAGGGCACGGCCGCCGGGGCCGCCCGCCCCTAGGCGCGAGCCTCCCGGGCTGAACCCGCCTCGACCCTCGAGCGCGCTCGGTGGCGCTCGGGCGTCGAGGGCGGCACACTGAGCATCGACCCCACCACGCGCTGTTCAGCCGCGCGAGAGGCCCATGCTCGACCTCGAGGCCGTCCGCACCATCGTCGACGCCGCCCGCCCGGCACACGGGGCGATCCCGCCGGGTGA
>CAIXBH010000155.1 GCA_903917615.1 uncultured Chloroflexota bacterium
GGCACCCTGTCGGTGTCTTTTCGCGCGCTGGTTCCGCATGCCGAAACCTGTCCCGAGCTCGGGCGGGCCGTACCGATAGAGGGGCGGTTGCCTACTCCTGGGCCCGGCCCTTCAGTTTCGCGTCCTGCTGTCCGATGACATCGCGGGCGCGCTCGCGGATCTGAATCAGAGCGGCCTTCTCGGCGGCGCTCGCGACGATGCTCGCCGGCGCCCTGATCAGCAGCGCCGCCGCCTCTTCGTAGCGCTCCGCCAGCCCCTCAGCGACCGGATCGTAGGCGGCGTGGACTGCAACCTGGACGGGGGAGCCCGGCACCTCGAGTTCCGCCGCGCTCGCGCGCAGCGCGTCCATGTTGACGCCGGGCACCGTCGCGCGCGCCAGGTCGATCACGATGTAGGCCTCGTCGACTCGCTTCGTCCACCACGACCGCGTGCAGTAGAAGCGGCTCCGCCAGGAGTCGAGCTCGGCGTTCGGCTCGCCGTAGCTGCCCGATTCTTTCGAGCCGGCCGACATCATCGCGTGCCCGCCCCAGGGCTTCAGGTCGCGCGTCTCGGTCCCGTCGCGCCAGAAGTCGGAGTCCTGCGACGAGAGCGGGAGCTCGGCGCCGACCATCAATCCGAAGTCGAGGGCGCGGGCGATCTTGACGTGCTCCCAATTCTTCGGATCGATCGCGATCGGCGTGCCGATCTGCTCGCCCATGAACCCGTTCTTCTGGGCGTAGAACAGGAAGTCGAGCATCACGACTCCCTCGTCGACGCCACCCGTGTAGCGAAAGTAGTAGTCGAGGATCGAATCGTCGATGCTCTTCAGCGTCACGAAGGCCGGCGTGCGCCCCTCGCGCGCGCACTGCGTGCTGATCAGGTTCGTCAGCGCGACGACGCCGCAGGTGCCGTGGTCGTCATTGTGCCCCATGTAGATCGGCGCCCCCGGCGTCAGGTCGACATCGGGCGGCGCCGGCGGGAGCTCGAGGAGGTGCTTCGACGGATCGAGGGCGAGGTAGTGCCTCCCCGCGATGTAGTGCGCCGGGCGCGGTCCCTTGCGCCCGAGCTTCATCTCGGCAAGCACGGCTTACTGCCCCACGTCCACCCGGACCCACCCCGCGCCGGGGAAGGGACCATCGTGCCAGCCATCGGGCGCGAGGAAGCCGATCGGGGGCTCGCAGAGAGTCCTCGCCTGCTTCACGCGCTTCGCGGCGACGCGCTCGTAGGCGGTGAGCATCTGCCCGGCGCGCTGCGTCTGCGCGGGCGTCAGGACGCCGCCGGCCGCTTGCTGCGCGGCGCCGATCGCCGCCCAGATGCAGGCGACGTCGGAGACTCCGTTGACGATGTCATCGACGACCCCACTCCCGCCGAGGACGATCCCGTTGACAATGTCGCTCTCGACCTTCGCACCGCAATGCTGGTTCGCGACCGACAGGTCAGCCTTGAACGCCGCCCAGGTGCAGCCGGGCGACGCGACCATTGCGAAGGCGACCAGCGCGAGGAGGAGCGCCAGCGGCGAGCTCTTGAGATCGCCCGTCGGGAGCTCGATCGGCTTCATCCCGGCCTGCCCCAGCGATCCGTTCGCGCCACCGAAGGCGCCGATCGCCGCGAAGGCCACCGCACCGACGATAGCGGGCCACGCGAAGCCTTTTTGGTAGATGACGCCGGCGACCATGCC
>CAIXBH010000156.1 GCA_903917615.1 uncultured Chloroflexota bacterium
GACCAGTCCCACAAACTTCCCCGTCGAGGGGGAGGGGGTGCTGGAACGGATCCCGAGTTCGATGCGCGCGCTCCCCCCCCCCACCCCGCCCCTCCCCCCTCAAGGGGGAGGGGGTAAGCGACCGACCACCCCAACCCTCCCCCCTCAAGGGGGAGGGGGTAAGAGACCAACCACCCCAACCCTTCCCCTCAAGGGGAAGGGCGTCAGAGACCAACTACTCAACCCTCCGCCGTCGATGTGGTGGGGTAAGAGAGCGGCCACCCCAATGCTCCCCCTCGGCGGGGAGGGAGCAGACCTCCGAAGCGGTGCCCACACTGGGGCGGTCTGATATTCTCCGCGCGCTGAGGGAGCCGCCCGCGCCGTCGACGCCTCGCGTCTGCGGTCGGGAGGGGCGCCGAGCGCCGCCGCGCAGCCGTGGCCCTCGACGATCCATCCACGTTGAACCGAGAACCCGCAGAGCCCGGCTCCGCCTCGACGCTCGCGCGCCGCGGTGGGCTGGAGACCGAGAGGCAGTCGCTCATGGCTGGACCGCTGGACGGCGTCCGCATCTTCGACTTCACGCTGTTCATGGTGGGCCCGTGGGCCTCCATGCAACTCGGCGCGCTGGGCGCCGACGTGATCCACATCGAGCAGCCCGACATCGACTGGTCGACGCTGGGCGCCGGCGTCCCGCCGACGATCAACGGCACCTCGATCGGCTACATCGCCTGGAACATGAACAAGCGAGCCTTCTCGCTCGACATGAAGGACCCCGTGTACATCCAGCAGGCGCTGGCGCTCGTGAAGACGTGCGACGTGTTCCTCGTGAACATGCGCCCGGGCGTCGCGGATCGCCTCGGCCTCGGGTACGAGGCGGTGTCGGCGCTGAACCCGCGCATCGTCTACGTGAACGTCACCGGCTTCGGCACGACAGGCCCGTGGGTGGACCTGCCCGGCGCGGACACGCAGGTGCAGTACATCTCCGGCTTCTCCGCCGCCACCGGCAAGGAGGGCGGGGTCCCCGAGATCTACCGCTCCTACACGCAGATGGACGGCAGCACCGGCAACTACGCCGCGCAGGCGATCACGATGGGCCTGCTGGCGCGCGAGCGCACCGGCAAGGGGCAGCTCATCGACCTCTCGATGCTGCGGGCGACGACGGCGCTGCAGTCCGGCCGCATCGAGGAATACCTCATGAGCGGCAAGAACGCGGAGCGCCTGGGCCACTACGGCGCGGCGACCGCGCCCGACCAGGCGCTGCTCTGCCAGGACGGCGAATGGATCGCGGTCTCAGCCACCTCGCAGGGCGAGTGGCGCGCGCTGTGCGACGCCATCGGCCACGCCGAGCTGACCGAGGACCCGCGCTTCCTCACGAACCCCGACCGGGTCGACCACCGCAAGGAGCTCTCCGCGATCCTCGAGGGGATCTTCGCGACGCGACCGCTGAGCTACTGGACGCTCTACCTCGGCAAGGCCGGGGTGCCGTGCGGCTACCAGATGACGTGGGACGTGCTCCGCAACCACCGGCAGGTGGTCGAGAACAACTACATCCTTGAGGTGGAGACCGCGGGCTGGGGCCCGGTGTTCAGCAGCGGGCCGGCGTGGCAGCTCAGCGAGACGCCCGCCACGTGGTTCGGGACGCC
>CAIXBH010000157.1 GCA_903917615.1 uncultured Chloroflexota bacterium
AAACGATCGACGCGTGTATTAGGCATTGCGCCGTCATTCCGCCTGTTACGCCGCGCAAATCGCCGAGCGTGAAGTGGCTCGCGCCTCCCGTGCGTCGGGACGTGGACAACTCGCTCGAGGCGCGACTGATGGTGCGCTCTGTGCCGTCGATATCACCCAGGTTGTTCGTATTCATCCAGGTCGCGCACGCTCGGTCGAGCACACGCTCGTGAATGCGAGTGCAACGCGATGATGCACGCGCGCGTTGTAACCGGTAACCTCGAATGGGCGGGTGATGGGACTGCACGCAATGATGCGATGGACGCTCCACTCGCTCGCCGGGCTGCTTGTGCTCGCGGCGCTCTCCTTGACGCTGATGAGGCCCGCGCCCGCCGAGGCCGCCGACCCCGTCGTGAACCCCGCCAGCTACGGTGTGGTCGTACGCACCGCGCTCCCTGCTGTCGGGCAGTACCGCGGCGAGTGCTTCCCGTGGGTGAAGACGATCGTGGCCGCCGCGCTCGGGCGCACTATCGGCACGGACTACAACCTCGGCTACCTCTCGGCCGGCGCCGTCGAGGTGCCCCTCGCCACGGCGCGTGACGGAGACGTGATCCAGATCGCGAACCCGGCGATCACGATTCCCACGGCGGACTATCCGGGGCTGCACACGGCGATCATCATGGACAACCTTGGCAACGGCGTATTCCGCGCGATCGACGCGAACGAGAACTACGACGGCATCGTCCACGTCCGCGAGAACTACAAGCCCGCGGAGCTCGTCGCGCGCAACCCCGGCGTCGTCGTGCGCGCGTACCGCTTCGAGGGCGCGAACAGCCTCACTGCCCCTGCCGGCGTCACGCCGGTCGCCTCGAGTGCCCCGCCCGCCGCCACCACGACGACCACGGTCGCGGGCCCCACGATCGCGACGACCGGCGTGATGCCGGCGCCGGGCGCGACGGTCACGATCGCCGCCGATGGTGACTGCCTGCGGATGCGCAGCGTCGCCGGGCTGTCCGGCTCCGTGCTCGGCTGCCTGCCGACCGGCGTCGCGGCGACCGTGACGCAGGTTGGGCCGACCGCCGACGGCTACAAATGGGTGCAGGTATCGTCCAGCGGGCTGAACGGCTGGGTCGCCGCCAACTACATCGTTGCCGGTAATGCCGCCGTCACGCAGACAACTACCGCTGCGTCTTCGACGACGGCCGCCTCGTCGAGCGTCCCGGCGACGCCGGTCGTGACGGCCCCGCCCCCGCCGCCTCGAGGCACGTTCGCGAGCGCGCCGACCTTCGGCAAGGACAGCAGACAGGCGTCCGCGGTGTTTCTCGGCGGGTCGCCCGATCAGCTGATCGGCGCGGCGACCGATGCGAAGGCCTCCGGCGTGTGGCTACAGGACTCGAAGGGCGGGTTCCAGCTGCTGATCATCGGCGGGCCGACGTTCATGCTCGACGCGTTCCGCTCGACGTTCAGCGGGTTCTCCGGCCCGACCGCCGTCACGCTGATCGGCTCCGCGACCTAGCTCGAGGCTCGACCGCCGGCTACTCGCGCTCGTCTTCGCCCTCGGCGGGGGCGTACAGCACGACCGCCTCGCCCACGCCGCGGCCGTCGATGCGCGTGACCTGGAGCACGATGCGCTCGTAGGTCACGGTGTCGCCGACGCGTGGCGGAC
>CAIXBH010000158.1 GCA_903917615.1 uncultured Chloroflexota bacterium
CGACGATGATCTTCCTCGCGGGGTTCGGCTGGGCGAAGCCAGTCCCGATCAACCCGAACAACACGTCGAATCCGAGGCGCTCACTCTTCCTGATCTCGCTCGCCGGGCCGGCCTCGAACCTCGTCGTCGCGACGCTCGCGGCGATCCCGATCCGCCTGGGGCTGATCCCGTTTCGCACGCTGTTCGATGGCGGCCTGTTCGACTTCCACGACCCGATCGAGCTGGCCGGGCTGTTCTTCGGGACTGTGCTGTTCCTGAACGTGCTGCTGGGCGTGTTCAACCTGCTGCCGATCCCGCCGCTCGACGGGTCGAAGGTGCTCATGGGACTGCTGCCCGAATCGCTCGCACGGCAGTACGCGCGTCTCGAGCCGTGGGGGATGGGCATCCTCATGCTGCTCGTCTTCGCGCCGTTCCTGACGAACGGGGCGATCAGCCTGTTCCGGGTGACCGGCCCCGTGGTCAGCGTGATCGTGCAGCTCCTCACCGGTGAATCGGTTGTCTTCGTCTAGCCGCCTGCGAGGTGTCCCCGCCCGCGCGCGCTACCGCGTCCGCCAGTTCACGCGCGGCGTGCGCTCGACGCTCGCCCCCGTGGAGATCGAGGCCGCTCGCGCGCACCTGGCCCCCGCCGAGCTGGCGCTGTTCCTCGGGGCCGAGGCGCGCGACCGCCGCCACTCCGTCGACCTGTTCGAGGCGCTGCGCGAGGTGGGGGCGAGTGAGTCGGAGCTGGTCGCCGCGCTGCTGCACGATGTCGGCAAGGGACGCCTCCAGACGTGGCATCGCGTCGCGTTCGTACTCCTGAACGCCGCCGGGGTGCGCCTTGAGGCGGAAGGCGCCGCGGGTCAGGACGGCTGGCGGCAGGCGCTGTGGCGGCTGCGCCACCACGCCGCGCTCGGCGCGACGCTCCTCGAGGCGGCGGGCAGTGACGCGCGGGTGGTCCAGCTGGTGCGCCGCCACACCGACGCACTCTCGGACGGAGCGGCCGAGGACGACCCCGCGCTGGCGCGGTTCATCGCCCTCGACGACCGGCTGTAGGCGCGGAGGCCCCACCTCCAGCCCTCGCCCACGAAGTGGGAGAGGGCGGCCGAACACGGGGCGCGGCGGGATTGATACGATCGCAGCCCGGTCCTCACCACCGGTCACGAAGGAGCGAGTCTTGCGCGTCGCGATCCTCGGCACCGGGCTCATCGGGTCCTCGATCGGTCTGCGTCTCCGTAACGCCAGCGACAAGACGGCCGTCGAGGTCATCGGCTACGACCGCTCGGTCGACACCGCGCGGCAGGCGCAGAAGATTGGCGCCGTCACCAGCACCGCGTACACGCCGCAGGAGGCAGTCGAGGGCGCCGACATGGTGATCCTCGCCACGCCGCTGCTCGCCATCCGCAAGCTGATCGAGGAGATCGCGCCGGTTGTCGGTCCGCACGCGGTGATCATCGACACGGGCTCGACGAAGAAGTCGGTGATGCGCTGGGCGGACGAGCTGCTGCCGGAGCACGTCGGCTTTGTTGGCGGCCACCCGATGGCGGGGAAGACGCAGACCGGCCCGCAGGCGGCGGACATCGACCTGTTCAAGGGCGCGCGCTGGGTCGTGACGCCGAACGTGCG
>CAIXBH010000159.1 GCA_903917615.1 uncultured Chloroflexota bacterium
CAGCACGACCTCACTTCGCTCCGGTACGTGATGTCCGTCGGTGAGCCCCTCAACCCCGAGGGCGTCGTGTGGGGGCGGGAGGCGTTCGACCTGCCGATCCACGACAACTGGTGGCAGACGGAGACCGGCGCGATCATGGTCGCGAACTACCCCTCGATGGCGATCCGCCCCGGCTCCATGGGCCGCCCGTTCCCCGGTGTCACCGTCACGATCATCGACGAGCAGGGCGGCGAGATCGCCGAGCCGATGGTCGAGGGCCAGCTCGCCGTCCGGCCCGGGTGGCCCTCGATGTTCCGCACGTACTGGAACGACCAGGAGCGGTACGACTCGCGCTTCAAGAACGGCTGGTACTACACCGGCGACAAGGCGAAGAAGGACGAGGACGGCTACATCTGGTTCGTCGGCCGCGATGACGACGTCATCAACACGGCCGGCCACCTCGTCAGCCCGTTCGAGGTCGAGTCCGTGATGATCGAGCACGAGGCGGTCGCCGAGGCCGGCGTCATCGGCAAGCCGGACGACCTCGCGATGGAGGTCGTGAAGGCCTTCGTCACCCTCAACGACGGCTTCGAGGCGAGCGACGCGCTGGTGCGCGATCTGAACCGCCACGCCCGTGCCCGCCTCGGCACCGCGGTGGCGCCTCGCGAGATCGAGATCATCGACCGCCTGCCGAAGACGCGCTCCGGCAAGATCATGCGCCGCGTCCTGAAGGCCCGCGAACTCGGCCTGCCCGAGGGCGACACCTCCACCCTCGAGGACGACTAGCGGCAGAGCCCTCCAACCCTCTGAGGGATCGTGCCCGCTGGACGCAGAAGTGAGCGGGTGACTCGGGCTCTGATCCCCTCCCCCCCTCGAGGGGGAGGGTGAGGGAGAGGGGGCTCTCCCAATACAGAACAACCCTCATCCCCCGCCCTCTCCCGCATCGCAGGAGAGGGGGCCGGACACGCTGCTCATGAGCAGGGCGAGAACTGGCATTCTGATCCCCTCCCCCCTGGTGGGGGAGGGTGAGGGTGGAGGGGTTCCGCGCTGCCGCGCGCCCCTCGACGACCGCCTACCGCTCGGTCAGCTCGTAGTAGACGCCGGCGTGGCCAGTGAGGCGCGAGCGCAGCGGCACGATGATCCCGTGCATCACGCGGTACTTCGCCACCAGCGTGCGCCGGGCCTGCTCTGCCTCCGCGCCCTCGAGGCGGCGCGCGGTGGCGCTCGACGAGGGGCCGGTCGGCGTGCCCCGCCAGGTCGAGGCCGCAACCTCGACGCCCGCGTTGCGGCGCAGGCGCGCGACCTTCGCGGCGTCCTCGGAGGTGCGGAAGTAGGCATGTCCGTTGTCGTCGAAGGCGATATTCATCGGCGTACCGACGGGTGTGCCGTCGCGCCGATACGTCGTCAGACGGATGACGCGCTCCTCGCGCAGGCGGTCGAGGTCCATGCGGCGCTCCTTCGCGCGCCCGTTTGGACGCGCTGCTTCATACTGCGAGTGTACCCGCCGCGAGGAGCAACACTGTGACGACCCCCGCCCCTGAGTCCGCACCCGAACCCGAGATCCATCGAGGCCTGAACGGCGTCTACTTCGATCGCAGCGACGTCTCCGACATCGACGGGCGCGCGGGGACGCTCTACTACCGCGGCTACTCGATCCACGACCTCGCCGAACACTCCTCGTTCGAGGAGGTCATCTGCCTCCTGCTCTACGGCGAGCTGCCGACGCGCGCGCAGCTCGCGGCGTTCCAGGGCGAGTTGCGCGCCGCGCGCGATCTGCCCGCACCCATCCTCGACGTGATCCGCGCAACGGCGACCGCGCACCCGATGGACGTGCTGCGCACCGCCGTCAGCGCGCTCTCCGCGACCGACCCCGAGGTGGCCGACAACTCGCGCGAGGCGACGCTGCGCAAGGGCATCCGCCTCACGAGCCAGGTGCCCGCGATCATCGCCGCGCACCACCGCATCCGGCAGGGCCTCGACGTGGTCGCGCCGGACGCGAGCCTCTCGCTCGCGGCGAACTTCCTGTGGCAGCTGAAGGGCACGAGGCCGTCGCAGGAGGCCGTCGGCCTGATCGACCTCGACCTGGTGCTGCATGCGGAGCACGGCACGAACGCCTCGGCGTTCACGGCGCGGGTGGTCGCGGGGACGAACGCGAACCTGCACGCGGCCGTCACCGCCGCGATCGCGGCGCTCTCCGGCCCGGCGCACGGCGGTGCGGCCGAGATGGTGATGCAGATGGCGCAGGAGATCGGCGAGCCGGAGCACGCCGCCGACTTCGTGAAGCGCACGCGCGACGCGCGCGAGCCGGTGATGGGCTTCGGCCACCGCGTCTACCGCGTCGAGGACCCGCGTGCGCGTCACATGCGCGCGGGCGTCGAGCGCCTCTCGCGCGAGATGGGCGAGCCGAAGTGGTTCGCGATCCTCGAGGGCGTGCTGGAGGCGATGCGCCCGTACAGCCGCCTCGGCGTCGCCGTGAACGTCGACTTCTACGCAGGCGTCGTCTACTACCTGCTCGGCATCCCCGAGGACATGTTCGTGCCGATGTTCGCGATCGGCCGCACCCCCGGCTGGGCCGTGCAGGTCCTCGAGCAGTTCAGGAACAACATCCTCATCCGCCCGCTGACCGTCTACAACGGCCCCGCCCCGCGCGACTACGTGCCGATTGAGGCGAGGGGATAGGGACTAGGTCAACATTGGCCGATCTCGCGTTCCAGCCCCGAGCAATCAACTACCCGAGCTGGCAGCGGCTTGCTCGGGTTCTTGGCGCTGCACTGGGGCTGGAGGCGACCGTATTCGGGGTCTCGCTAGCTTTCGGATTGCCCGATCATTGGTTGTCGTACGCGGGACACTTGCGCCTCGTGGCCGCATTGATCCCGTTGACAGTGCCCGCGTACCAGGTCGCGGCCGCATTCGCACGGCGATCCGCTGGCTATGACGATCTCTTCAGATTCAGCCAAGGCCTAGAGGGCACCCTCCGTACCGCACTTACGAACCAAGCTGTGCTGAAGGAACTGGTGTTACAGCAATCATTTCCGGAGATCACACTGACCGGTGTAATCATGCGGAATGGCAGGCTCTGTTTAGCTACTGAGCGGACGAACTCAACACGCGTCGGCGTCGCGCTCTTCTGCTACTCGGAGGATGGCGGAGAACCTTTAGGAATCTTCAATGTGATCGAGATTGCCGACGATCGCTGCGTTGCTGAGGAACTCAACATCCTCGCCCCGATCTGGTGGGGCTTAGTCCACGAGCGAGCGATGGTTGGCAATCTAGGCGCACCTCCCGACACACGGGCCGTTCTTTACCGACATGCAGAGGAGTACGCGGATGCCCATTGAGGGAGTAGTCGCGCAGGTTCTGAACACACGCGAAATCGCGATCAACGTTGGCAGCACGGCCGGCGTGCGCGCCGGGATGAGGTTCGCCGTCCTTGCTGCGACGCCGCTCGACATCGTCGATCCCGTGACCGGTAAACAACTTGGTGCCATTGATCGGGAAAAGGTTCGCGTCGAAGCGTCAGAGGTCTTTGAGAGCTACACGATTTGCCGAACGTATGAGCGCCACATCATCCCCGAACGAGGCGTCAACCCCTTCGGAGGGTTCCTGAGCGTCCGCGACATGCTGCAAATGAATTATCAGCCCCCACGTGAAGAGGTAGTAACTCTTCGCGCTCAGGACAGCGACCTGCCGGCACCGATCAAGCCAGAAGAGAGCTACGTGAAGATTCGGGATCGCGTGCGCGAGATCGAGGACTCATAATCATTCCGACGAGTACTTCCTAGTCGCGACTCCGACAGCCGTACTGCGCCTTCTAGAAACCCCGCCCTCCCGCGCGGTACCCTGCACCCATGCCGATACTCCCCAACTTCCGCGACGAGGCGCGACGCCGAGGGCTCCTCGGCGCTGACGAGGCGGTGACGCTCGACCGGGCGTACCGGCTCGTGCGGGACATGGCGTTCGGGCAGCCCTCGGACAACCGGCCGGAGACCGTGATCGCGGAGTGGCGCGGGCTCTCCGACACGAAGCACGACGTCCTGGCGCTGCTCCTCGAAGAGCTCGGGTACGACGTCGCGCCGATCGTCGCGACCACGCAGCACACCGCGGAGAGCGCAGCCTGGCTGCCGCCCCACATCGTCGATGAGCTGAAGCGCGCGCCCATCCGCGACGTCATCACCTTCCTGCGCGTGCGCACCGACCCCGTCGCCGACGACTGGACCACGATGGACGCGACCTGGCCCGAGGGCGCAAAGCACTTCGGCGCGCCCGCGAACGGCGACTTCGTCGCGGGCGTCGACCAGCGCCCCGCCGGCGTGCCCGAGGAGATCGTCCACGTGCAGGGCGACGAAGACGCGATCGTCGTGGCGGCGCGCCTCCTCGTGGACTTCGCCGGGGACGACATCGGGCGCCGCATGGGGTTCATCGACGCGATCTCGACGTTCCTCGGCTGGGCGCTCGCGCCGGTCGAGGGCGACACGGACGGCTGGTAGCGCCGGCCCGACGCGGGCGCGCTGGCCCGCTCTTACGTGTCGGACGCCTCGCCGCTAGACTGCCGGAACGATGAACCGCAGCCAGAGCCTCCGCAGCACCCTCATCTGGGCGTTCCTCGCTACGGCGATCTGGGGTGTGGTCTCCATCCAGACGCAGGACATGCCGGTGAAGACCGCGCTGTTCCTCGCGCCGTTCTTCTTCGCCGTCCTCTTCTTCACGATGCGGCTCACCAACCGCATCGGCGACGCCATCGCCCGCCGCGCTGCGGCGCGCGCCGCCCTCAACGCCCCCCCGCCGAGGGCCCCGCTGGCGCCCTCGACCGAGCGGCCCGAGCACGCCCAGCGCCGCCGACAGGCGGAGGCCCGCCGCCAGCGCCGAGGGCTGCGCAAACGCGCCGACCGGTAGCCTCGTTCTACCTGCGAGGGCACGATCCTCGCCCGGGGGTGACCAATTAGGGCCCGGGCGCGTACCCTGATCCAAGGCAACATCGACTCCGGGCGGGGGCGATGGGCGTGAGACTGTGTTCCGTGGGTTCCGAGGCCAGTTCGTCGTCATCTTCCTCACGGCGGTCGTCGCGCTCGCGCTGACGGCCTGGCCGGGGCGCGTCGACGCCTACGCGACCGAGGTCGTGAACGCGACGCCCAAGCCCGAGTACAACGCCCTCACCCGCCTCGCGATGACCGCGCTCCGGACCCAGCAGGGCGAGTGTTTCCCGTGGATGCGCCGCGTCGTACAGGCGGCCACCGGCATCGTCGTCGGCACCGACTACCGCCTGGGCTACCTCAACGCCGGCCTGACCGAGGTGCCGCTCGCGCAGGCCCGCAACGGCGACATCATCCAGGTCGCCAACGACGCCAACACCGTGCCGACGGCCGACTACGCCGGCCTGCACACCGCCTTCATCCTCGAGCCCGAGGGTGGTGGGAACTTCCGCGTCGTGGACGCGAACTCGAACTACGACGGCATCGTGCGCGTGCGCACCGGCTACAACCCCGCGGAGCGCGCCGCCGCTTACCCCGGCCTGTCGTTCCACATCTACCGCCTGCCCGGCAGCACCCCCGGCGGCCCCGTCATCACGCCGCCGGCGAGCCTCGTGAACACGCCGGGCATCCTGCCGATCGGCTCCGCCGCCGAGATCGCCGCAGACGGCGACTGCCTGCGCGTGCGCAGCATCGCCGGCCTCTCCGGCGCCGTGATGGGCTGCCTGCCGACCGGCGCGCGCGTGACGGTCACGCAGCCCGGCCCGGACGTCGATGGCTACCACTGGGTGACGATCACGAATGGTGTCATCACCGGGTGGGCGTCCGAACGCTACCTCCGCGCGGCCTCGGGCCCCGGCCCCGCCATCCCGCAGACGGTGTCGAACCCCACGCCGCCGTCGGCGCGTGGCCGCATCGTGAGCGGGGTCATTCCCACCACCGGCATGGGCCTCGTCGTCTGGGGCGGCGGCACCGAGGCGCAGCTGCTCGCGGCCTCCGGCTGCCCGGCCGACACGGCCTCGTTCTGGGCCACCAGCGCCGGCAACTGGGTGCAGCTGCTGCCGGGGGTCTCGGTCCCCGTCGTGAACGCCGCGTGGCACACCGCCTTCCCGGGCGATATCCCCGCGAACCTCGCGCTGATGGCGAGCTGCCGTCCCGAGACCGGCCTCAGCGCGGCCCCCTTCCCCGGCTTTCCCTCCGCAGCGACCAGCGGCGCGCAGACGCTCGCCGCCGTCCCCACACCCGCGCCGCGGCCCGCCACGAGCAGCGCCGTCGCGACGAGCGCGGGCTCGAGCAGCGCAGGTTCGACGTACACCGTTGTGCCGGGTGACTCGCTCTACGCCATCGCCGACCGCCTGAGCGGCCCGGGCACCTCGACCAGCGCGTTCCTCGCGGCCCTCTACGCGGCCAACGGGCTCTCAGAGACCAGCGTCATCACGGCAGGCCAGTCACTGCGCCTCCCGACCGGCACCATCGCGCCCGCGCCGGCCCCGAGCGCGCCGGCGGCACCGAGCACGCCGTCGACCTCGGGCTCCACGTACACGGTCGCCCCGGGCGACACGCTCTCGTCCATCGCGGAGCAGTTCCACGGCGCGAGCGTCTCCTTCGGCATCTACCTCGACCTGCTGCGGTTCGCGAACGGCCTGACGGACGCGAGCTCGATCATGGTGGGCCAGGTCCTTCGCCTGCCGGGCGTCACGGGTAGCGCGCCTGCATCGAGTGCGCCCGCCTCGACGGCGCGGGCCGTCGCCCCCGGTTCGCCCTCGACGTACACGGTCAGCCCCGGCGACACGCTGTCGTCGATCGCCGAGCAGTTCCACGCGGCCGGGACGCCGCTCGGGACCTACCTCGACATGCTGTGCGCGATCAACGGCATGACGCAGGACAGCCCGATCCTCGTCGGCAAGGTGCTGACGCTCCCGCGCTAGCCAGACCGACGCGGCGCGCCTACTCGCAGGCCTCGAACACCGCCTGCGCGAATTCCTCGGTGCGAAGCTGCACCACCAGCGGATCGTGGAGCCCGTTCGTCACGTACGCCGCGCCGAGGCCGTGCGCAGCGTCGCCGAAGGCGATCGTGCACTGCTGCCCGCTGTGCCCGAACACACCTGGCCGATCGAACGGCGCGAAGATCCCCCCCACAAACAGGCCGAGGCCGTAGGACGCGGGCAGGCCGGTCGTCCGGTCGAGGTCCGCCATCACCTGGGCCGTGGTCATCGCCTCGACGGTCTCGGGACGCAGGATGCGCGTCCCGCCCAGCGCTCCCCCACCCGCGAGCATCGCCATGAACCGCGCGAGCGCCTCCGCGGTGCCGATCGCGTTCGCCGCCGGCAGCTGTCCGCGCAGCGTCGCGGGCAGCGTGAAGCGCCGCACGATGTCGCTCGTGCGCGCCTCGGTGCCCAACGGGTCGTCGAACGTGACCTCGGACATCGCGCGCGGCGCAACGAAACGGGCGCTCGCCAGCGCCGCCTCGTCGAGGCCCAGCGACGCGTTCATCCCCAGCGGCCCGAAGACCTCCTCGGCCAGGAACTCACGCGGCGTGCGCCCGTCGACGCGACGGATCGCCTCGCCCAGCGCGAAGCCGTAGGTGACCGGGTGATAGCCAACGTCCGTGCCCGGCTCCCACTGCGCGGGCAGCGCCGCCGTCGCGGCGGTCACCGCGTCCCAGTCGTCGATGTGCGCCCAGTCGAAGTCGTGCGGGAAGACGGGAAAGCCACCTTGATGCGTCAGCACGTGGCGAACCGTGCACGCGGCCTTCCCGTGCGCGTCGAACTCCGGCCAGACCTCGACGAGTGGGGTGTCGAGGCCGATCACCCCGCGCTCGACGAGGATCATCGTGGCGACCGCGGTCAGCGGCTTCGTCGCAGAGAACCAGAGCAGCCGCGCATCGCTGCGATCGTCGCTGGCGGCGCTCCCCACGCGCAGGTCGAGGAGCAGCCCGCCGTCGCGGTAGACCGCGAGTTGCGCGCCATCGTGCCAGCCACGCTCGAGGTGCGTGCGCGCAATCTCCTCGATGCGTGCGCGGCCGGCAGGGCTCAGATCGCGCGGCATGTTCCTGATTCCGGCGGACGGGGCATCAGGCGATCTCGAGGACGATCTTGCCGAAGTTGGCGTTCGCCTCCATCAGCTGCGTCGCCTCGACGACGTCGTCGAGGGCGAACACGCGGTCGATGACCGGCGCGATCTTGCCGCGCGCGAACAGGGGCACCACGCGGTTCACGAAGGTCTGCACCAGCGTCGCCTTCTCCTCGAGCTGCCGGCTGCGCAGCTGCGTGCCACGCACCTGCGCGCGCTTCGCGGAGAGCGCACCGATGTTGAACTTCTCGAGCGTGCCGCCGCCCATCGTGCCGACCACGACCATGCGTCCGAGCAGCGCGAGCGACTTGATGTTCTGGTCCCAGTACGGCGCGCCGATGACATCGAGGATGACGTTCACGCCTCGACCGCCCGTCTCCGCAGCGACCACCTCCGCGAAGTCCTGGTCGTGGTAGTTGATGCCGACGTCGAGGCCGAGCTGGGCCGCACGCGCGAGCTTCTCCGCGCTGCCGGCGGTGCCGAAGACGCGGCAGCCCTGCGCCGCGGCCATCTGGACGCCCGCCGTGCCGACACCGGAGCCAGCGGCGTGGATCAGCACGGACTCGCCCATCGCAAGCCCGCACTGCAGGAAGAGCGCGTCGTACGCGGTCAGGAAGACCTCGGGGATGCCGGCCGCCTGCGTGAGATCGATGTTCGCGGGGACGGGCATGAGCATCCGCTCGTGCACCGCCACCTGCGTCGCGTAGCCCGCGCCGCTGAGCAGCGCCATCACACGGTCGCCCGGCTTCCACGACGTGACCCGCTCCCCGACCTGGGCCACGACCCCCGCCATCTCGACGCCGGGGATGTCGCGCCGCACGCCTGCGGGCACCGGGTAGTTCCCACGCCGCTGCAGCAGGTCGAGGCGGTTCAGCGCCGTCGCGTGCACATCGACGAGCACCTCGTCCGGACCGAAGGTTGGATCCGGGAGCTCCTGCACCTGCAGGACCTCGGGGCCACCGGGCTCGGTAATCACAACAGCGCGCATCGCATCCCCGTTCCTCGCACCCACCGATGGTCCGCTCCGTGCGGACGGCTCGATCCTAGCGCCGCACCTTGCTGGTGGCGCGGCAGCCAGGCGGGCGCCCCGTGGCCCGGTGCTACGATCGAGGTCGTGCGGACGCGACGCGACGCGCCACGGGACAGCATCGAGAGGTCGCACCATGCCGGACCTGCGGGAGACACAGCAACTCACCGTTGAACAGGTGACCGCACCGGCCGACCCCACCTGGCTCTCCTTCACGACCACCGACGACATCCCGGTGATGGACGCGATCTTCGGGCAGGAACGCGCGGTCCGCTCGATCGAGTTCGCGTTGGGCATGGACGCCCCGGGCTACAACCTCTTTGCCTCCGGCCCGGATGGCTTCGGCAAGACCACCATCGTGAACTCCTTCCTTCGACGCCGGGCGGCACAGCGCCCCGCGCCGCTGGACTGGGTGTACGTCCACAACTTCCAGGATCCTGACCGGCCCGTGGCGATCTCCCTCCCCCCGGGGCAGGGCCGCAACTTCGCCGATGGGGTCCGCGTGGCCGTCGACGCAGCGGAGCGTGAGATCCGCGGCGCCTTCGAGTCGGACTCGTACGCACGGCAGCGGCAGCAACTCGGCGAAGAGGTGGACCTGCAGCGCCAGGGCCTGATCGAGGACCTGCAGAAGCAGGCCGAGGGCATGGGCTTCGCGCTCCAGTTCGGACCGACCGGCATCGTCTCCGCGCCGATCCTGAACGGCCGCCCCGCCTCGGACGAGGTGTTCGCCGCGCTCCCACAGGAGCAGCGCAACCAGATCCTCGAGTCCCGCCGCGGCCTGGACGGCGTCATCCAGGAGATGCTGCTGAAGATCCGCGGCCTGGACCGGATGACCGCCGAGCGCGTCGCGAAGCTCGACGCAGAGGTGGCGGCGTTCGCCACCAGCCACCTGTTCGAGCCACTGCTCAGCACCTACGGCGGCGACGCGGAGATCCGCGAGTTCCTCGAGGCCGTGGACGAGGACATCCGGAGTCAGCGTGACCGCATTCGCGCTGAGGGACAGCCGCAGGCCGCGGTGCCCCAGATCCCGCAGATGCTCGCGCAGAACGCCGTCGCCTCCCACCGGTACGAGGTGAACGTGGTCGTCACCAACGACCCGCAGCACGGCGCCCCCGTGATCCTGGAGACACACCCGACCTACTACAACCTGCTCGGTCGGATCGAATATCAGGGCCAGTTCGGCACCGCGGTCACCGACCACACGATGATCCGTCCGGGGTCGCTCGCGCGCGCCAACGGCGGCTACCTCGTGGTCCACATCCGCGACCTGCTCCAGAACACGCAGGCGCTCGATGGGCTGAAGCGCGCCCTCTCGTCGGGGCGTCTCGCGATCGAGAACATCGCCGAGGCGTACGGGCTCGTCCCGACCTCCGGCCTGCGTCCCGAGCCGCTGCCCCTGAGCGTGAAGGTCGTCATCGTTGGCGACCCGTACCTCTACAGCCTGATGTACCAGTACGACCCGGACTTCCGGGAGCTGTTCCGCGTGAAGGCGGACTTCGAGACGGACTTCCCGCGCTCGCTTGAGAACGCGAACGGCCTCGCCAGCGTGATCCGCGCCGAGTGCGATCGCGCGGCGCTCCTCCCGTTCTCGCGCGGCGCCGTCGCGCGGCTGGTGGAGCACTCCTCGCGCATGGTGGAGGATCAGCGCCGGCTCTCCGCCAACATGGCGGCGTTCCTCGACATCGTCCGGCAGGCGGACTTCTGGGCGCGCCAGGACTCGGCGCGTCTCGTCGAGGCGACGCACGTCGACCGCGCACTGGACGAGCGCTTCTACCGCTCCTCGCTCGTCGGCGAGCGCATCCTCGACGCAATGGAGGACGGCACGATCTACGTGCCGACCGAGGGCTCCGCCGTCGGTCAGATCAACGCGCTCTCCGTCTACGACCTCGGCGACATCGAGTTCGGCCGCCCGTCACGCATCACCTGCATCGTCTCCGCAGGCCGCGGCACCTTCGTCATGGTCGAGCGCGACAGTGAGATGGCGGGCCGCATCCACAACAAGGGCTTCCTGATCCTGCGCGGCTTCCTCGCCGACCGGTTTGGCCAGGACCACGCGAGCGCGCTGCACGCGAGCATGACGTTCGAGCAGCTCTACGGAGACATCGACGGAGACTCGGCGTCCTCGTCCGAGACCTACGCACTGCTCTCCGCGCTGTCGGGCCAGGGCATCGACCAGCGCGTCGCGGTCACGGGCTCGGTGGACCAGCACGGGCGCATCCAGCCGATCGGCGGCGCGATCGCGAAGATCGAGGGCTTCTTCGAGGTCTGCAAGGCACGCGGGCTGGATGGCTTCCAGGGCGTGATGCTTCCGAAGACGAACGTCCCGAACCTCGTGCTCCGGCCCGACGTGGCACAGGCGATCCGCGACGGCCAGTTCCACATCTGGGCCATCGAGACCATCGAAGAGGGCATCGAGCTCCTCACCGGCGTCCCCGCCGGCGGGACACGCGGCGAGGACGGGCACTACCCCGAGGGCACGATCTTCCGCATGGTGGAGGATCGCCTCGCCAGGTTCGCCCGGGAGCTCGAGGAGAAGCCGACAGCCAGCGTTGCCGCGGTCCAGGCGCACGTACCGATGCCCCCGCAGACGCACCCGACGCCTCCGCCTGGCATCCCCCCCGCGCCGCCCCCCGCGCCGCCTATCGGCCTCGGCTAGCCCCGGACGCCAGTGGAACGCCCGCTGCTCACCCTCGACCTCGACGGCGTCATCTGCGAGCCCATCCTCGGGCAGGACGTCGGCATCCATCGCGACTTCCTCGATCCGGACGCGCCACCGGAGCCGGCGCGGGTATATCCCGCGTGGCTCCGCACGCCGCTCGACCACCTGCGGTTCGACCTCCGCCGCCCCATGCCCGGCGTGCGCGACGCGCTGGTGCGACTCGGTCACGTGCGGCGCCTCGTCATCGTCACCGGACGGCGCACGATGCCGACCGGATGGCTGCGCCGGCACCGGCTCGACCGCCTCGTCGACGACGTGATCGTGAACCGCACCCCGCTGCGGAGCGCGCACTTCAAGTTGGAGACGCTGCGTGCGCTCGGTGCGACGGAGCATGCCGACGACGACCCCCGCACAATCCAACTGCTGGCGCAGGCCGGCGGCATGCATGTCTACGTGTGCGACTGGCCGGGCAACCGCGACCTTAACTTCGATGCGCGCGTGGAGCGCGTTACCGACCTCGTCGACCTCGCCGCGCGCTTACAGGCGGAGTAGCGCCCGACCGCGTATCGAGACACCGAGTTGATCGACGAACGACGGAAATTTTCCTTCGCGGATGCCGCGCGGTACCTCGACGGAACGGGCAACTTTTCTACAATGCTGATCGTTCGTAGAAGTGGTGCAGCGGCCGCTACACCGCTTACCCATGGGTACCGGGCGCAACCTGGCGCTCGGCTAGGAAAAGGAACGCCAGATGCCCGCGAAGAAGCCGGCTGCGAAGCCCGCCGCGAAGCCGGCCAGCAAGACCGCGAAGAAGAAGTAACTTCTCCGCATCGCATGAATGA
>CAIXBH010000160.1 GCA_903917615.1 uncultured Chloroflexota bacterium
CGAGATGCAGGAAGCGGTGGGGCGGATCTACGTCGACCCGCTCATCAAGCAGTACGTCGTCGCCCTCGTCAACGCGACGCGCGATCACGAGTCCGTGTACCTGGGCGCGTCGCCCCGCGGATCGCTCGCGCTCATGCGCGCGACGCAGGCGCACGCGATGCTCGACGGCCGTGACTTCGTGCAGCCGGACGACGTGAAGCTGCTGGCCTACCCCACCCTGGGCCACCGCGTCATCGTCAGCCCGAGCGCCCGCGTCCGCGACATCGACAGCGCGCAGATCGTCGACGAGGCGATCGAGCGTGTGCCGGTGCCGGGTGTGCGCGCACGCGGCGGCGCATAGCGGCACCACGCCGAGGAAGCCGCGGGTCGCCCGCGGAGCAAGGGGGGACGGAGTGACGCGGTTCATCGGCGCCATCCGTCGTCACCAGAACGTCTCGCTTGCCGCGTTCCTCGCGGTGCTGTGCGCCGTGGTCGGATTCGCCACGGGCTTCTGGCTGCTCTTCCGACTGTCCTATCTCGCGCTCTTTGCGATCCCGCTGCTGTACCTGTGGACGCGCGCGATGGCGCGCGGCCTGCAGGTGGAGGTGGAGCGCACCACGCAGCGGGTCACGCAGGGCCAGGCGATCGAGGGCCGCATCATTGTCCGTTCGCGATCGCTCGTGCCGGCGATGTGGCTCGAGGTCGAAGACCCCTCTTCCGTTCCGGGGCACGCCGCGAAGCGCGTGCTGACCCTCGGGCCGCGCGGGCTCGCGTCCTGGGCCTATCGCACACGTACGCGTGTCCGTGGGCTCTACACGCTGGGGCCTGTGCGCGTCACCGCCTCGGACCCGTTCGGGTTCTTCCACATCACGCGGAGCTTCGGTGAGCAGTCGACGCTGCTCGTGTATCCGAACGCCCCGGAGCTGCCGAACTTCTACATCCCGCCCGCGAACCTGCCGGGCGAGGGACGACTCCGCCGTCGCACGCACAACGTCACGCCAAACGTCTCCGGCCTGCGCCAGTACGAGCCCGGGGACTCCTTCAACCGCGTGCACTGGCCGGCGACGGCGAACCGCGGCGAGCCGATGGTGAAGCTGTTCGAGCTCGACCCGGCATCCGACATCTGGATCGTGCTCGACCTCGAGCGGCAGCATCACGCTGGCGAGGACGAGGAGAACACCGAGGAGACCGCCGTCTCGGTGTGCGCCTCCGTGGCGCGCTACTTCATCGGCGCGAACCGCTCCGTTGGGCTGATCGCGTTCGGCGACGACCTTCGTATCAACGAGCCGGATCGCGGTCAGAACCACTACACGCGCATCCTCGAGTCGCTCGCGCTCGCGCGCGCCACAGGCGATGTGCCGTTGACGAACCTCCTCGTCGAGGAGTCGCGGCGGTTCGGCCGGCACACGACAGTCGTGGTGGTCACACCTTCACCCCGGCAGGAGTGGGCGCTGACGCTGATGTCGCTCGGGAGCCGCGGCGTCAAGGTCGCGGCGGTGATCATCGAAGCGGACACGTTCGGGGGCACGACGAGTTCGCTCGACGTGTACGGGACGCTCGCCGCCGGCGGCATCTACGCATACACGGTGAAACACAACGATGACCTCGAGCGTGCCCTCTCGGAGGGCAGCGACCCGAGCCTCGGGCGCATCGCGCCGGTCAGGCGGTAGCGATGGCTCACCAGGAGCCCACGTTCGATGACCTGTTCATGGACACGCTCGCGAAGCATCCCGAGCAGGTCGTGCGTTCCTCACGCTGGTTCGCCTCGATGGAATCGTGGGTCACCCTCGCGCTGCTGCTGATGGCGCAGCTGCCCGTCGTCGGCTCGCTGGAGACGGCGAACTGGGTGCAGGAGATGCCGTCGCTGCTCGCAGCGGCGATGCTCGGACTCGTCGTGGGCTGGCTCCTGGCGCAGTCGCCCGTTCCCGGTGCGATCGCAACCGTGCTCGGCGCGATCGCCACGGTCGCGTTCCCTGCCGGCCTCGTCTTGCAGCGCATGGTGCCGACCGAGTTCGACCTCGGCACGGGGTGGCAGGCGAAGTGGACGGAGTTCGTCCTGCGGCTGAAGGCGTGGGGCGACGCACTGGTCAATCACGGCATCTCCGCCGACCCGCTGCCGTTCGTGTTGCTGCTCGTGATGCTCGTGTTCCTCGTGGCGTATCTCTCCGCGTGGTCCGTCGTGCGCTGGCGGAATGCGTGGGTGGCGCTGATCCCCGGCGGGATCGTGCTGCTGACGAACATCTCCTACCTGCCCGGACAGCCCTCGCTCGCGTTCATCGTGTATCTGCTCGCCGCGGTCATGCTCATCACGCGGATGGAGTTCCTGCGCGCGGTCATTCGCTGGCGCCGCGATCGCGTCCAGCCGCCCGATCTGATGTCCGTCGAGGTGCTGATCGCGGGCGCGGTTGTCGCGGTCGCGTTGGTCACGGCCGCATGGGTGGTGCCAACGGCGAATCACTGGGGCCCGGTCGCTTCGGCCTGGGAGAAGGTGATGGAGCCGATCAACGAGCGCGTCGCATCCCTCGGCGAGCTGTTCGTCGGGATCAACTCGAAGAAGCGCGTGCCGGCCCACGCGTTCGGTCCCTCGCTGCCGCTGCAGGGGAAGATGACGCTGGACGCGACGCCGATCCTCGAGGTCACCGCGTCGGAACCCGGCAACCTCCGCGGCGCCGTGTACGACGAGTACACCGGCGGTGGTTGGAAGCTCTCCTCAGGTGCGTCGGCGCCGCTCCCGGGGACGACCGTACAGGCTGCCGAGTTTGGTACCGCCCAGACGCGCGCGCAGGTGCGCAAGCCGATCACGGCGCAGGTGAAGCCGCTGGTCACGGACGCGCCGGACAAGCGCCTGCTCGCTGTCGGTGATCCGCTCGCTGCGGACATGGCGGCGAAGGAAGTCCTGGACCCCAACCAGGCGCCGCTCGCGCTCGTGCCGAACGACTCGAAGGCAGTGCCGAAGGGGTACACGACGGTTGGGACGGTCTCGGCGGCGGCCGTGCCGACGCTGCAGGCCGCGGGCACGCAGTACCCGCCGCAGATCCTCGCCGAGTACACGAAGCTCCCGGCGGACTTCCCGTCGGAGATCCGCGCGCTGGCCACGCAGGTCATCGGCCCCGCGCGCACGCCGTACGAGGCGGCCCGCCGGGTCGAGAACTACCTGCGCACGACGTACACGTTCACGCTTGAGCCGCCGCCGGCGCCGCCGCGGAAGGATGCGGTGGCTGCGTTCCTCTTCGACCAGAAGGCGGGGTACTTCGACCAGTTCGCCTCGGCGATGGCCGTCATGCTGCGCACCGCCGGCGTGCCGACGCGCGTGTCGACCGGCTTCGCGCTCGACCCGGCGGACGTCGACGCGCAGACGAAGGCGTACAAGGTCTCCGAGCTGCGCGCGTGGGCGTGGCCCGAGGTGTACTTCCCGAACCTCGGCTGGGTCGAGTTCAACCCGACACCCTCCCGTGCACTCGTGCAGCGCGCAGGTGACGACACCGAGGCGCTGGCCGCGCAGGCGGCGGCGCTGGCTGCTCCGGCGACCAACGATAACCTCGACGGTCTGCTCTTCGACGATGACCCGTTTGCGGACGCGGGCGGCGCGGGCGTGACGCTGACGCAGTCGCCGCTTGGCCGTCTGGGCGCGATCGTCGTGCAGGTCGTCTCCGTGCTGCTCGTCGTGTCCGTGGTCGCGCTCGTGGTCGCGATCGTCGCCCGGGTGCTGTGGGCGCGGCGCTTCGCCGGGCTACGTCCGGCAGCGGCGCGCTGGGCGAAGGTGCAGCAGCTGGCGGCGTGGGCCGGTATCGCGCCGGCCGACTACCTGACCCCCGCCGAGGCGGCGCAGGCGCTCTCGCAGTCGGTCGGCGAGTTGTCGGCGCTCTCGGGCCTCGCCCGCGCGTTCACCCGCGACCGGTACAGCGCGGCGCACCTCGAGGCGGCCATCGAGCCGGAGCAGGAGGCGAAGGCGCGCGACGCCGAGTACGCGCACGTTCGCGCACGGCTACGGCACCTCATCACGCGGCGCGTGCTGCGTCTGGGTCGGGTCGAGCAGCGCGCGCTAGCGCGGCGGTACACCACGCCCGCCGCTGCGCGGCGTTAGCTGCTGCAGGTCGTTCGCCCGTCCCGCCAGCTCCAGGATGCGGCGGGCTTCGTCGGCGGTGACCTCGGGCCCGAGTTGCGCGAGCGCCGCGTCGAGCGCGGCAGCGGCCGCCGCCGCGGTGGCGGGGCCGGTCGCGCCGTTCGGCTGACCTGAGCCCTGTCCCGGCTGCCCTGACTGCTGCCCCGGCTGTTGCCCGGGCTGGGGTGTGCCTTGCGGGGCCGGCTGCTGTCCCTGCTGCCCGGGCTGCTGACCTTGCTGGCCGGGTTGCGGTGTCCCCTGCTGACCCGGCTGCTGCTGTGGCTGTTGCTGCGGAGCCGGGGGCGGCGGCGCGATCCTGCGGAGCACCAGCTCGAGGTTGGCTTTCGCGTCGCGGTCGGTGGGGTCGGCGCGCAGCACCGCCTCGTACGCGGCGCGCGCTTGGGCGAGTTCTCCGCGTTCCACCGCGATGTTGCCGCTCGTGTACGTCAGGCGCGCGGCGACGTCCGTGTCTTTGGTTGCGGCGAACGCTGCCGCCGCGGTGACGCCTGCTTCCTCGAGCCGCTTGAGTTGGAACAGCGCGTTCGCGATGTCGTAGTTGATGGCGGCGTCGCCGGGCTGATTCGCAGCGCGATACGCGGCAAGCGCGGCGTCGTAGCGCCGTGCCGCGTAGTCGCGATTGCCCTGCTCCACCTGACGCCAGGCCTCGGTCCCGGCGCAGCCGGCGAGCAGCAGCGCGACTGCGCCAGCAACCGCGGCCTGCGTGCCCGCGCGGCGGCTTCGATGTCCGCGCTCTGCCGGCGGTGTCGCCCCGCTGGATGCCGTGAGGAGCGCGTGGAGCAGCAGCAGCGCGAGCGCGGCGCCGAGGAACCACTGGAAGCGCTCGATGGGTGCGGGCTGATCGGCGCTCGCGAATTGCGTGGTGCGCAGGCGGCGGAACTCGACGGCGAGTCCAGGCGTCGTTGCGACCTCGCGGAACTGCCCGCCTGTCCCCTGCGCGATGCGTTCGAGCGGTGCGCGGGATGCGTGGGTCACATCCGTACCCCCGCTGCTCGCGGGCAGCGTGACGTCCGCGTCCGTGCCGGCGAAGACGGTGTAGACGGGGACGTGTTTGTCCTGCGCGCGCTGGATCGCGGAGGCGGCGCCCGCCCCGAGGTCTTCGCCGTCGGACACGAGGACGATCGCCTGCGTGCGCGCAGCGTCCTGCACCGTCAGGAGGTTCATCGCCGTCTCGATTGCGAGCCGCAGGTCGGTGCCCGGCTGCACGAGGGGCGCCTCGAGCTGCGCGCGGTCGATGAGCGTGGACAACGCCGGGATGTCGAGCGTGAGCGGTGCGCGCTCGAACGCGCTGCCGGCGAACGTGACGAGGCCGACGCGGTTGCCCTGCATGTGCGCGATCATGTCGCGCAGGCCCCGCGCCGCGGCACCCGCGCGTGAGGGCGCGATGTCCGTCGCGGTCATCGAACGCGAGACGTCGAGCACGATGACGACGTCGATGCCGCGCTGCTCCACCGGCGCGGGGGCGCGACCCCAGCGTGGCCGCGCAATGGCGAGCGCGAGCAGTGTGATTGCGGCGAGCAGGAGCATCGTGCGCGCGCGACCTCGTGCGGGCGAACGTCCCAGCCGCAGAGCGGGCGCACCGCCGTAGCGCGCGTCCGCCTCCGCCTGCCGTCGGCGCAAATGTCGCTCAGCGAGGGCGAGCAGCGGCAGTGCGAGCAGCGCGATGAGGCCGAGGGGCTGCGCGAACCCGACGCCGGTGACGGAGATCCACTGTTGCAGTGCGGCGGTCACGGCTGGCTCCGGAGCCATGTGGCACGCAGCGCTGCCTCGAGCAGGAGCAGCGACACCGCTGCACCCGCGATCCACGGCGCGTATTCCTGGAACGACGTGAACTGTCGTTCGCCCAGCTTCGACGTCTCGAGGTTGCTGATCTCGCTGTACGCCGCCTGCAGGTCGCTCTGCGTGCGAGCATCGAAGGAACGACCGCCCGTGGATTCCGCCATGTTGCGGAGCAACTGGCGGTCGACGCCGCCCGCCTCGTTGCTGAGGAACCCGATCGTGTAGACGCGGACGCCGAGTGCCTGCGCGACGCGTGCGGCATCGAGCGGGGTGATCTGTCCGGCGTTGTTCTCGCCGTCCGTGAGGAGCACGACGACGCGGCTCTTCGCGGGCGAGTCCTGCAGCAGTGAGGTCGCCTGCGCGAGGCCGAGGCCGATCGCGGTGCCGTCGGGGAGCAGTCCGGGTGCGAGGGATCGCACGCGCGCGTGTACCGCATCCATGTCGTTCGTCAGCGGTGAGAGCGTCAGTGCGCGCTGCTGGAAGATGACGATGCCGACGCGGTCGCCCTTCAGCGTGTCCACGAAGTTGCTCACGACCGTTTGTGCGGCTGAGATGCGCGTGCCCCCGCCGGGGACGCTCGATGTCATCGAACTGGAGACGTCGACGGTGACGACGACGTCGATGCCCTGCTCGGGGAGCACCGTGATCGCGAGGCCGGCGCGGGGACGCGAGAGCGCGATGACGACGAGGACGATCGCCAGCGCACGCAGGACAAGCGGCAGCCGACGCAGGCGCAGCCGCCACGTGCGACGTGCAGCGGCGCGGAGCGGCGCGATCTCGGCGACGACGAGCGCCGGCGCTGGCCGCGCGGCGCGCGCCCACTCGCGCAGCACGAGCACGGCGACGACCGGCAGGAGCAGCAGCACCCACGGCGAGGCGAGCGTCATGCGGGCACCGCCTCGGGCGCAGGCGTCGCTGCGGCCTGCGGGCGCGAGAGCTCGACGATCTCGTACGCCACCGTCAGGTCGTGGTCCGCGGATGCGGGGTTTGGGTACTGCCGCGCGAAGATCGCGGCGTCGCAGCGTTCGAGGAGGCCGCCCACGAGACGCGCCTGCCAGCGGTCGACACCGTGCGCGATCATTCGCTGCTCGAGCTCGGTGGTGGTGAGCGCATGCGCGTTGAATCCGAAGCGCGCGCTCAGGTACTGGCGCACCGCGAGCGCGATGCCGCCGTAGTAGTGCTGGAAGCTCTCGTCGTCGTGCGCGCCGGCGACGAGCATGTCGAGCGCCTCGCGTGCGGTCCGTTCGGGTGACACATCGATCACCGGCGCCTCCACGTGACGGGCGCGGCGGCGGCGCACCCAGAGCGTCACGAGGGCGGCAATGATCACGACGGCGAGGGTCGCGGCACCGTAGATGGCCGGTCGCACCCACGCGGGCGGCGCGCCCGCCACGCCGAGCTGCGGCTTGAGCGGGCGCAGTTGTTCGTCCTTCTCGCTGCGGGTTGGCGTCACGATCAGCGTTGTCGCCGGACCGGCGAGATCGCCGTTGCTGCCGTCGGCGCGCAACCAGGAAAGACGGACGGGACCGGTCGCGATCGGTTCAAGGAGGAACGGCTGCACGGTCCAGGTGAAGGTCGTGATCTGCCCCCCGCCGGCCGGGTCATCTCGTGTGACCGGCGTACCCGTGTCCCGCACGTCGAGATGGTCGATTTGCGGCGCCGGCGCGTCGACGATCACGTCCGCGGCGTGACGCGCGGTGACCGTCATCGTCACGCGGTCGCCGATGCTGACCTGCGGCGGCGTGAAGGCGACGGTGACCTCGATGCTGGGCGCGCCGACAGGGGGGCGCTGCGCCATTGCCGCCGCCGGCAGGCCCACCGCGCACAGGAGTGCGAGCAGCGCGAACAGCGGAAGCGCGACGCGTGTCATCGAGACTGTGCCCGGCGGCGGAAGTACGCGGCGACCGGAGTGATCGCATCGCCCTCGATGTCGATTGCGATCTCTTCGACGCCTGCCTGCAACAGGGTCTGGCGGCGTCGCTCCGCGCGCGCGGCGCCGGCGGCGGCGTAGTCCGCGCGGACGGAGGCGTTGCTTGTGTCCACCCAGAGCCGCTCACCGGTCTCCGCGTCCGCGATCGCGACCATGCCCATGTCGGGCAGCGCGAGGTCGTTCGCGTCGTTCAGCGTGAGGGCGATCATCTCGTGCCGCTGTGCGAGGCCGCGCAGCGATTCGACGTAGCCGTCCGCGAGGAAGTCCGAGATCACGAACACCATCGACCGGCGCCCGAGCACCTGCGCGAGGTAGTCCGCGGCCGCGCCGATGTTCGTGCCGCGCCCGATCGCGGGCGCCGCGGTGAGGACGTCGCGCACGAGGCGCAGTGCATGGCGTGTGGTCCGCTTCGGCGGGACGTACGCATCGATGCCATCGCTGAACAGCAGGAGGCCAGCGCGGTCGTTGCTCTGCGTCGCGGCGAAGGAGAGCAGCGCGGTTAACTCGCCGGCGGCGCCCAGGCGGCCCGCGACCGGCCGGCCGACGAGGGACGACGCAGAGCTGTCGACGGCGCAGATCACCGTGAGGTCGCGTTCCTCGACGAACTGCTTCACCCACGGCGTGCCCATGCGCGCGGTGACGTTCCAGTCGATGAGGCGGACATCGTCGCCGTCGATGTATTCACGCGCCTCGGCGAATTCGATGCCCGAGCCGCGGAAGATTGAACGGTACTCGCCGCCGACGAGCGATGCGGTGAGGCGGCGCGTGCGGATCTCGATCGTGCGGATGCGCGCGAGCAACTCGGAGCTCAGTCCGATGGGCGCATCCGAGGATTGCGAGGAAGCGGTGGTGGCCATCGCGCGGCCTACGGAAGCCCGACGCCTTCAAGGATGCGCGTCACGACGGCGTCCGCGGTCAGCGAACGGGCCTCCGCTTCGTACGTCAACACCAGTCGGTGCCGGAGCACGTCGGGAGCGAGTGCCTTCACGTCCTCGGGCGTCGCGTACGTGCGTCCGTGGATGAACGCGTATGCCTGTACGCCGCGTGCGAGGAAGATCGAGGCGCGTGGCGACACGCCGAACTCGATCATCGGGGCAAGGTCGGCGAGCCCGTAACGCGCGGGATCGCGCGTCGCTTCTACCAGGCGCACCACGTACTCGCGCAGGCGCTCGTTCACGTCGACGTGGCGCACGGCCTCGCGGAGCGCGAGTACGTCTGCCGTGGTGACGACGGCGTGCGCGGGCGGCATCTCATCATCGAGCGCACGCTGGAGGATGGTGCGTTCCTCCGCGCGCTCCGGGTAGTCCACGATGATCTTCAGCATGAACCGGTCGAGCTGCGCCTCGGGCAGCGGGTAGGTGCCCTCCTGCTCGATCGGGTTCTGCGTCGCGAGGACCAGGAACGGGTCGGGCAGCGGCAGCGACTCCCCGCCGATCGTCACCGTGCGTTCCTGCATCGCCTCGAGGAGCGCGGACTGGACTTTCGCGGGGGCGCGGTTGATCTCGTCGGCGAGGATCACGTTCGCGAAGAGCGGGCCGCGGCGCGTGTGGAAATCACCGTCCTGTGGGCTGAACACGAGCGTGCCCGTGATGTCCGCGGGCAGGAGGTCCGGTGTGAACTGGATCCGGGCGAACGAGCACTCGATGGCGTGTGCGAGGGTCGAGACGGTGAGCGTCTTCGCGAGCCCCGGGACGCCCTCGATCAGCGCATGGTTGTTCGTCAGGAGCGCCACGAGGAGGCGGTCGATCAGGTCCGTCTGGCCGACGATGACGCGGGCGATCTCGGTGCGGACCGCCTCGACCTGCTGGAGGCGATGCGCCGGGACGTCTCCGCCGGGCTGCTCCGCGTATTGCGCCATCCGATCCTCCCCCTGGTCCGCGGTCGTGCCGGGACCGGCGTGGCGGGACGAGTCCCCCGAATGGCACAAGTCTAGCCGAGCGCCATTCGCGCCGTGTTACCGAAGGAACGTCCAGCCAGGGGAATCGGACTCACGCCGGGCGGGTTAGACCGCGCCCACCGCCGCGAGCGTCGGGGCAGGCTCGACGACGCCGATCTCGTGGGCCTCGCCGAGGACGCCCAGAAGCGCCTTGAGCCGCGGGAGGAGGATGTCGAGGCGTGCCGGGTCGACGCCGCCTCGTGCGAGGTGAGCCTCGCCCTCCGCCCGCAGGCGGAGGTGCAGTTCGACGGGCAGGTCGCCCGGGTACTCGTCCAGCGCGGCGCAGACGCGGCCAATGCGGCGCCGGTCGGCGCCCTCGTCCGTGGTCTCGTCCATGGCCACCACGAGGCGGCGCGGGCCTGCCTCCTGGGGGCGGGGCTCGACGGCACGTGGCTCGTACGTCGCTTCGTTCTCCGCGACGCCGGCGAAGGTCTCGTCGGGCGCGCCGGAGGGGACGATGCGCAGGTCGGGACGCGCTCCCCTTGGCCCGCCTGGGACGCCTCCGGGGCCGGTAGGCGACGTCCCAGGCGGGGTGGGGAGCGGCCGGGGACCCGCAGGTCCGTTGACGCGGGTGGCGGCGACCCCGGTGCGCATCACGAAACGAGCCGGCGCGAAGTCAGCGGCGAGCTGACCCGCGTCGTAGTCATAGGCGCAGAGTTCGACGGCGGCGACGGTCAGGCGGTCGCCGCGCGGGCGCACGCCGACCTTGGCGAGGAGGACGACGCCCTCGAAGAGCAGGCCGCGCGAGCGGGCGGTCTCGTACTCGGTGTTCCAGACGGTCAGTTCCACCTGCCCGCTGAGATCCTCGAGCGTGAGGGCGGCGAATGGCTTCCCGTTCTTGGTGCTGAGCGACCGCACGGAGACGACGGTCCCGGCGATCACCGCCTCCTGCCCGCCGAGTTCCTCGGTGAGCTCGGAGCTCTGGTGCGTCACCCACTGCGCAAGGCGCTGTGCTGCCGTCTGGAACGGGTGCCCGGAGACGTAGGTCCCGAGGACCTCCTTCTCCCATGCGAGGATCTGCGGCTGCGGGATCGACTCGTCGGTCAGCTCAAGGCCCGGCAGCGGCGTGTTCACCTCGTCGCCGAAGAGGTCGAACATCGAGGTCTGGCCGGTCTCGCGGAGGCGCTGCTCCTGCTGTGCGAGCGAGAGGATTCGGTCGACGCCGCCGATGACCGCGGCGCGCGGCGCCATGGAGTCGAGCGCGCCGGCCTTCGCCAGCGAGTCCAGCACGCGCTTGTTGAGGTCGCGCGCGTTGATGCGCCGCGCGAAGTCCTCGACCGTCGCGAAGTCGCCCTTCGCGTCGCGGTCGGCGATGAGTCCCTCGACGCCGCCGAGACCGACGTTCTTGATCTGCGCGAGCCCGAAGCGGATGGCGGCGACGCCGTCCTCCGTCTGCTCGATGGAGAAGTTCGCCTCGCTGCGGTTCACGTCGGGCGGCAGCACCGGGACACCGAGGCGCGTGCACTCGGCGATGCCGGCAGCCACGCGCTCGGAGTTGCCGTTGGCCGCCTGCAGCACCGCAGCCATGTACTCGACGGGGTAGTGCGCCTTCAGGTAGGCGGTCTGGTAGGCGATGGTGCCGTAGCAGACCGCGTGCGCCTTGTTGAACGCGTAGCCGGCGAACGGCTCGATCTGGTCGAAGATCTGCTCGGCGAGGCGCTGCTCGTAGCCGAGCTTTGCGGCACCCTCGAGGAAGCCCGTGCGCTCCTCGAGCATGACGCTCGCGATCTTCTTGCCCATTGCCTTGCGCATGACGTCGGCCTGGCCGAGCGAGTAGCCCGCGAACTTGCGGGCGATCTGGAGCACCTGCTCCTGGTAGGTGATGACGCCGTAGGTCTCGGCGAGGATCGGCTCGAGGTCCGGGTGCAGGTAGTGCACCTTCGCGCGGCCGTGCTTCGTGTCGATGTACGTCGGGATGTGCTCCAGCGGGCCCGGCCGGAAGAGCGCGACCATCGCGGAGAGCTCGCGGATGTTCTGCGGCTTCAGTTCCACGACGTAGCGGCGCATGCCTGCGGATTCCATCTGGAACACGCCGAACGTTTCGCCGGCGCTGAGGATCGCGGCGGTGTCCGGATCGCCATCCGGGATCTTCAGCAGGTCGACCCGCTCGCCGCGCTGCCGTTCGATGAGCTCAACCGCGTGGCCGAGGATCGTGAGGTTCGTGAGGCCGAGGTAGTCGATCTTCAGGAGGCCGATCTTGTCGATCTCGGCCATCGCGTACTGCGTGGTCGGGAGCGCGGTCTCCTCGTCGGCGTCCTTCTTCGTCGCGCGCTGCAGCGGCACGACGTCCGTCAGCGGCTCGCGCGAGATGACGATGCCGGCGGCATGCGTGCTCGCGTGCCGCGCGACGCCCTCGAGGCTGCGCGCGGTGTCCAGCAAGTCGCGCGTGGTGGACTCGTCCGCGTAGGCGTTCTTGAGGTCGGAGGACTGGTTGAGTGCCTCGTCGATGCTGATGTTCAGCGTCTCCGGGATCATGCGCGCGATGCGGTCCGCTGCGCCGAAGTCGAGGCCGAGCGCGCGCCCGCTGTCGCGGATCGCGGCCTTCGCACCCAGCGTCCCGAAGGTGCAGATCTGCGCGACGTGCTCGCGGCCGTACTTCTCCGCGGTGTAGCGGATGACCTCCTCGCGGCGGTCGTCGGCGAAGTCGAAGTCCACATCGGGCATGCCGATGCGTTCCGGGTTGAGGAAGCGCTCGAAGACGAGGCCGTACTGCAACGGCTCGATGTCCGTCACGTCGAGCGTGTACAGGATGATCGAGGACGCCGCCGAGCCGCGCACGCCCATCGGGATGCCGTGCGACTTCGCGAACTGCGCGATGTCGCGGACGATCAGCATGTACTCGTTGAAGCCGGTGACATTCACGACCTCGAGCTCGTAGTTGAGCCGGTCCATGAGCGCCTGGGTCGGCGGACCGTAGCGGCGGCGGAGGCCCTCCTCGGTGAGCTTGCGGAGATAGTCGCGAGAGCTTGTGCCGGCCGGGATGCCCGGGTCGGGGAGCTGAGCGCGGTCGAACTGCAACTTGATGTCGACCGACTCCGCGATCGCCCACGTGTTGTCGGCGGCTTCCGGGTGGTCGGGGAACAGCGCGCGCATCTCCGCCTCGGAGCGGAGGTAGAACTTGTCGCTGTCGAGCTTGAAGCGGTTGGCGTCCAGCATCGTGCTGTTGGAGCCGATGCAGAGCAGGACGTCGTGCGCGTGGTGCTGCTCCGGCGTCGTGTAGTGCGAGTCGTTCGTGAGCACCGTTGGCAGGTCGAGGGACTTCGCGAGGCGGAAGACGTCCGGCATCAGCTTCGTGAACTGATCCATCCCGTGTTCCATGACCTCGAGGTAGTAGCGCCCCTTGAACAGGTCGCTGTAGTACCCCGCGACCTGGCGCGCCTTCTCCTCATCGTCGCTGCGCAGCGCCGTCATGAACTCGCCCGACGGGCAACCCGAGAGCGCGATGATCCCCTCGTTGTGCTTCTCCAGCAGCTCGCGGTCGAGTCGCGGCCGGTAGTAGAAGCCCTCGAGGTGGGACGCGGAGGTCAGCTTGAGGAGGTTGCGGTAGCCGGTCTCGTTCTGCGCGAGGAGGGTGAGGTGGTACGGCCAGCGCACCTTCGGGTCACGGTCGAACCTCGACCCGGGGGCGACGTACGCCTCCATGCCGATGATGGGCTTGATGTCGTGCTTCTTGGCGGTCTGGTAGAACTCCAGCGCGCCGTAGAGCGCCCCGTGATCCGTGATCGCGAGCGCCTTCTGACCGAGATCCTGCGCGCGCTGCACCAGCGGCTCGATCTTCGAGAGACCGTCGAGGAGTGAGTACTCGGTGTGGGTGTGGAGGTGGGTGAACATCGGCGCGATTCGGCTGATACGCGTACGCAATTACGCGAACGGGCGTACTACCCGTGCGGGTCTGCAAGATAACACGATCGAGCCGGCTCAGACACCCCGCTGTGCGCGCAGGGCCTTTCGCCAAGTCGGCTCGCGAAGGTCGTCTGGGCACAGCCCCGTCAGCGGATCTGCGTACCGGTCGTGGGGACCTCCCGCTCGGAAGTGGTTGTCGGACGTTCCTTCTGGATCCGGAACCGAGTGGACATTCACGTCCATCTCGCCGCAATTACGACATCGTGGTGGATCAGACTTAGGGTATCGGCAGGCGGGTCCCCACCAATGCCGCCCGTCCGGGGCCATGAAGCATTCGAGGAGAGGCATCGACGTCCCCTAGCGGTAGTTGCCGAAGGTGATCTCGACGCCCCAGTCCTCACCGCGGAGGCCGGCCATGGCGGCCTGGAGGTCGTCCCGGCTCGGGCCGGAGACGCGGACGGCGTCGCCCTGAATCTGGGCGGTCACCTTCTTGAACTTCTGGTCGCGGATGAACTTCGTCATCTTCTTCGCGGTCTCGGCGTCGATCGCCTGCACGAGCTCGATCGTCTGGCGGACGGTGTTTCCGCCGGACTGCTCGAGGTCCTTCCGCTTCAGGTTCTGCGTCGGCACCTTGCGAGCGACGAGGCGGCCGATGAGCACGTCCCAGATCGCGTCCAGCTTGTACTCGTCCGTGGTGTGGATCGCGATCGTGTTCTTCGCGCGGTCGAACTCGATCTCGGCGAGGACGTTCTTGAAGTCGAAGCGTCCCGTGATCTCGCGCAGCGCCTGGTTCACCGCGTTGTCGACCTCCTGGAGGTCGCAGCCGGTCGTGATGTCGAAGGACTCGGTCGCCATCGTCTTATCCTCGGTCGAGCTCGAACGCCGCGTGCAGCGCCCGTACCGCGTCGCCGACCTTGTCGGCGTCCACGACGCAGGTGATGCGGATGTCGCTGGTGCTGATCATCTCGATGTTGATCTTGTTGTCGAAGAGTGTCTTGAACATCCGCGCGGCGTAGCCGGGCGCGCTCGCCATGCCGGTGCCGACGACCGAGACGGTGCCGAGGTCGGGCGCGGACACGACGCTGCTGCCGCCGATGACGGGGAGCATCTTGTTCACCACGTCGAGGGCGCCCTCGAGGTCGCCCGGGGCGACCGTGAAGGTCAGGTCGGTGAGGTTCTCGACGCTCGCGTTCTGGACGATCGTGTCGACGGAGACGTTCGCCGCCGCGAGCGGCTCGAAGATGCGCGCCGCGATGCCCGGCTGGTCGGGCACGCCGCGGACGGTGACCTTCGCGATGCGGTCCTGGTGGGCGATCCCGCGGACCTTGTTTCCCTGCTCCATCGTCGTCTCCTTGTGGATCAGCGTACCGGGCGCTGATGCGTCGAACGTGCTGGCGACGAGGATGTCGACGCCATAGATCGCGCCAACCTCCACCGCACGCGCGTGCATCACGCGCGCGCCGGTAGTGGCCAGCTCCAGCATCTCCTCGTAGCCGATGTCCTTGAGCGGTCGCGCCTGTGGGACGACGCGCGGGTCCGCGGTGAAGATGCCCGGGACGTCCGTGTAGATCTCGCACGCGTCCGCGTGCAGCGCCGCCGCAAGGGCCACGGCTGTCGTGTCGCTGCCGCCGCGTCCCAGGGTGGTCACGTCGAAGTTTTCGGAGATGCCCTGGAAGCCCGCGACGATCACCACGCGACCGGCTGCGAGCTCGCGCTCCATGCGTCCGGTCTCGATCTCCGCGATGCGGGCGCGCCCGTAGACCTCGTCCGTGTGGATGCCCGCCTGCGCGCCGGTGAGGCTGATCGCGTCGAGGCCCTCTTCGTTGAGCGCCATCGAGAGCAGCGTGCTTGAGACGATCTCGCCGGTGGACAGCAGCACGTCCATCTCGCGCGCGACCGGGTGCGAGGTGATCTGCTGCGCGAGCTCGATGAGGTCGTCCGTTGTGTCGCCCATCGCGGAGACGACAGCCACCACGTCGTCGCCCGCGCGGCGGCGCGCGGCGATGCGGCCCGCGACGTGCTTGATCTTCTCCGCGGACGCCACGGAGGATCCGCCGTACTTCTGGACGATGCGGCTCATGCCACCACCTCCGCCCCCGTCGCGCTCATCGCCACCACGCGCGCGACGGCCTCGAGGCCGTGCGCCGCGGCGACTTCGCGCATGGCCTGCGCGACGCCCTCGGCGTCCTTGCTCGCGAACGCGGCGACGGTCGAGCCACCGCCGGAGAGATACACGCCGTGGGCGCCCGCAGCCCGGGCGGCTTCGAAGATCGGGTACATCGCGGGGAACAGCGTGCTCCGCGCGGGCTGGTGGAGGACATCCTCCGTCGCGACGTTGAGGAGGTCGTAGCGGTGCTGGGTGATCGCGGCGACGAGCAGTGCCGCGCGGCCGATGTTGTGCACCGCCTGGTTGCGGGTCAGCCGGTCCGGCAGGCGCTTCCGCGACTCGTGCGTAGGCATGTCGAAGTCCGGGATGAGGAGCGCGACCTTCAGGTCGTCCGGCGGCAGGATCGTCGCGTGCACGGGCGTGTCGTCGTCCTCGACGACCACCTGCAGGCCCCCGAGCAGCGCGGGCGCGGCGTTGTCGGCGTGCCCCTCGAGCCGCGAGGCGATCGGCAGCAGGTCCTCGAACGAGACCGGGTCGCCCAGCAGGCGGTTGGCGGCGACGACGCCGGCGACGCGCGCGGCCGCAGACATGCCGAGGCCGCGGCCGACCGGCATGTCGCCCTCGTACGAGGCGCGGAGCGCCGGTCGAGCGACGCCGGCGTGCTCGTACACCGCAGCGGCGGCGGCGACGATCATTCGCTCCATCGGGTGCTCGGGCTCGAACGGCGCGCCATCGACCACGGTCACGGTGATCTGCGCGGTCCAGTCGAGGGCGACGCCCAGGCTATCGAAGCCCGGCCCCAGGTTGGCTGAAGTGGCGGGGACCCGCACGGTGACGCTGTGTTCAGGCATGCGCTCAGTCTACATGCGCCGAACGTAACGGACTCCCGCGTTGAGGCGTGTTCTAGGCCTCGATGAGCGCTCGCAGCCGTTCCCACGCCGCGTATGTCACCTGCTGCGCGGGGTGCGTCGCGTCGAGGGCGAGCCAGCGCTCTGGCTCGGCAGCGGCGAGCTTGATAAAGCCCAGGCGGACGCGCCGATGGAAGTCGATGCCCAGCCGCTCCAGGTAGTCCAGCCCGCGCTCGCCGCGGGTGAAGGCCTCTTCCGGGGCAAGGTCCAGGAGGATGGTGAGGTCAGGCGTTAGGCCACCTGTGGCCGCCCGGTTTGCAGCCTCGACCACGCCGGCGTCGAGTCCGCGCCCGTACTGCTGATACGCGATCGTGGAGTCCGCGAAGCGGTCGCAGATCACCACGGCGCCCCGCGCGAGCGCCGGGCGGATGACCTCTGCGACGAGTTGCGCGCGCGCCGCGGTAAAGACCAGAAGCTCCGCTTCGGGTGCCGGCGCCGGCTCGTCGGGCGTGGCGGCGAAGAGCGCTGCACGTAGCCGTTCCCCGAGGGCAGTCCCCCCGGGCTCCCGGCAGGTCACCACCTCTCGCCCGGCCTCGGTCAGGAGGCGTGCGAGGGCCGCGAGCTGCGTCGACTTGCCGGCGCCCTCGCCACCCTCCAGGGTCACGAAGACGCCCGGTCTGCCTGTCCCCGCTCGTGAGGGGGGAGGGTGGTTCTGCTCCCCGTCCACGCCGGTCATCGGCGCGAGGTGCCGGTGCTCCAGGGCAGGTCTCGGCCCGGGGGCGCCATCTCCTGCAGCACCGTCACGCGGCGGAAGGGCTCGTTCCCCTTCGAGATTGTGCGCAGGCCGTGGCGCGTCGCGAGCTCATGCTGCAGCCGTCGGATGTACGCACTCTGCGGGGTCAGCTCCACGCTGGATGCGCCGCGCATGGAGACGTCCGCGATCGCTTCCTCCGTCTCCCGCAGGGCCGCAGTCGTCGGGTCCGAGGTGTCGCCCTCGCCGCGAAGCGCCAGCAGCTGGCGCTCGATCTGCTCCGTCGTGTTGTTGCGCAGCACGTAGATCGGGATCCCGCGCTCCTCGGCCTGCTTCAACGGGCCGCTGCGCTGGCGGTAGTACGGACGGAGGGTGAACACTGCGTCCGCGTCGCGCACGCTGTCGACGATCGTGGAGCCGGACCGCGCGTTCGCGATCGCCGATTCGAGGCGGCCGCGTGAGACGCCGAACGGCAGGAGTCGCAGCGACGGCCCCGTGGGCGCGGCGTTGATCGTCTGGCGTCGTTCCGGTTCCTCCCGGGCGACCAGCGGCTCGTCACGGTTGCTGCGCAGCGGCATCCGCTCCACGGTCTCGATCTCGCCGCCCCGGCCGATCACGCGGATCTCCGCCTCGGCGTCGAAGCCGCGCAGGAGCGCGTCCACGGTGGCGGCCACGTCCTCGTGGATCGCGAGGCGCGCGAACGACTGGATCTCGATGAGCACCTCGAATGTCGGTGGCGACCGACGCTCGAGGATCGTCTTCTGCGTGCCGCGCCGGCGCGCTTCCTCGTCACCCAGGGTTACCGACTCGATGCCGCCAATGAGGTCGGACAGGGTCGGGTTCTGCATGAGGTTGGAGAGCGTCGTGCCGTGGGCGGTACCCACCAGCTGGACACCGCGCTCGGCGATCGTGCGCGCGGCGTCCGCCTCGAGGGCGGTGCCGATCTCGTCGATGACGATGACCTCGGGCGTGTGGTTCTCGACCGCTTCGATCATCACCTCGTGCTGGAGGTGCGGCCGCTGCACCTGCATCCGGCGCGAACGGCCGATGCCCTGGTGCGGGATGTCGCCGTCGCCGCCGATCTCGTTCGAGGTGTCCACGATCACGACGCGCTTGCCGATCTCGTCGGCCAGCATGCGCGCGACGTCCCGCAGCATCGTCGTCTTGCCGACGCCGGGACGGCCGAGCAGCAGGATGCTGCGTCCGGACTCCACGAGGTCGCGCATGATCGCTCCGGAGCCTGACACCGAGCGGCCGACGCGGCACGTCAGCCCCACGATGTGTCCGCGGCGGTTCCGGATCGCGGAGATCCGGTGGAGGGTGCGCGGGATGCCGGCGCGGTTGTCCTCGCCGAATTCGGAGACCTGCGAGACCACGGCGGTCAGCTCCTGCTCCGTGACCTCCTCCTGGGAGAGCACCACGTCGCCAGAGCGGTAGCGCGCGGTCGGCACGCGGCCGAGGTCGAGCACGACTTCGATGAGACCGCGGTAGCCCTCGCGCTCGACGGCCTCCGCGATGCGTGTGGGGAGGATGCCGACGAGGAGGCCGATCTCGAGGATCTCCTCCTCGCTGATCGGGGGCGGCGCGTCCTCGTCGCCGGGAGCGAGGTGCGGGTCGTCTATCTCGTCGCTCTCGTCGTCGAAGTCGTCGATGTCGAGCTCGTCGTCGAGGAACTCCTCGGTGTCCAATGGGTCGTCGTGGCGGTTGATGTTCAGGTGCCCGACCTCCTCCGGCGGCCTCTGCCGCCCACCCGCACGCCCGGTGTTACCCCCCGATGATGGGGATGCCGGCGCGTGCGTACCCTTCTTCGCGAACCGGACGCGCGACGCGCCGGCACAGCAACACGAACTCCTGCTGGGGGACCAGGCCGGCGGCTCGCAGCGCGGCCTCTTCCGTCGCGCCACAAGTCGAAATGAGCGCGACGTGCTCCGCCGCCTCGTCCAGGCGGATGGCGAGCGCCGCGACGAGCGTGCTCGTGGAGGCGGCGTCCGGCTCCGCGACCAGCGTGAACTGGCCCGTGCCGCGGGCGTAGCGCGCCGTGGCCTCGATGCGGCCAGCGCGCTCGGCGACGAGCGTCCCGTCACCACGTTCCTGCCAGTGACGGTCACGCACAGCGTTCCACTCGTCCAGTGTCATCGCCAGAGATTGCCGCGCTGTTACGGGGAGCGATCGGGAGTAGACCTGGAACGCGGGGAACTCGTCCGCCTCGGTCCACTCGCGGATTGCCCCTCCAGCCACGGGGCCGCGGGCCAGGCGCCCCGCCCACAGGCGCTCGGTGACCACAACGGCGAAGCCGCAGCGCAGCGCGGCCTCGTGTGCCGGGCTGTCGATGCCCGTGCGCAGCACGACGTGGGTGACCTCCGCCTGCTCGGCGGCGAGGGCGATCTGATGGAGGAGGTCGCCCAGGACTGCGCCGCCCGGACGCACCTCGTCCGCGTCGATGAGCGTGTCGATCTCCCATGCGCTCTTCGCGCTGAGCTCGCGTGCGGTGGCGATGCCGCTGATCTGGCGGCCGGCCATGCTCACCCACGTGCGGCGGCCGAGGTGCAGCCAGCCTGCGATGGCTGCGGCGAGGGGAGTCGGTGCTGCGGACGGTTCCGCGAGGCGCTCGCGCGTCACGGCGAGGTTCTCGCGCACCTCGCCGTCGAACGTGACGAGTGCCACGAGGTCCGTCGGACGGGGCGCGCGCGCTGCGTTCATCGGGTCATCTCAACGGCGCTCCGCGGGGACGGGCGCCGACTCCTGCACCATACGCACAAAGAGGGCGTGCATGCGGCGGTCGGCGGTCAGTTCCGGGTGGAAGGCCGTCGCCAGGAGGCGTCCCTCGCGCGCCGCGACGATGCGTCCGTCCGGGAGGCGAGATAGCACCTCGACCCCCGCGCCCGCCCGGATGATGACCGGTGCCCGGATGAACACGGCGTGGAAGGGCTCGTCGAGTCCCCTGATCTCGAGGTCTGCTTCGAAGGAGTCGATCTGGCGGCCGAACGCGTTGCGCTCGACGGTGATGTCCATGGCCGCGATGGGCGGTCGGTCGAGGTTCGTGACCTCGCTGGCCAGCATGATGGCGCCCGCGCAGGTGCCCCAGACCGGGAGGCCTTCGCGGATCCGCTGCCGCAGCGGCTCCATGAGGTCGAAGGCGATGAGCAGCCGGGCGATGGTCGTGCTCTCGCCGCCCGGGATGATCAGGCCCTCGACCGCGTGGAGCTGCGCGAGCGTCCGCACCTCGACCGCGCGCGCACCGCAGGCTTCGAGCGCCGCGATGTGCTCGGCGAAGTCCCCCTGCAGCGCGAGTACGCCGAGGAGCGCCCGAGGCGCGGTGTCGGACGGCGAGGAGGAGGTCATCCGCTTGCGGCTAGTTCCCCCGACCGGCGAGCAGCTCCGCCGGCGCCATCTGGGCCACCGAGATGCCGCGCATCGAGTCCGGGATGTCCATCGAGACCTCGGCGAGGATCTGCGGGTCGTCGAAGTGGGTCACGGCCTTCACGATCGCGCTTGCCATCGAGCGCTGCTCGTCCAGCCGCTCCCGCGAGCCCTCCGGGAATTCCTTGCCGGACTCGAAGATGCCGGAGCCCACGAACACGCCCTCCGCGCCCAGCTGCATCATCAGCGCGGCGTCTGCCGGGGAGGCCACGCCGCCCGCGGAGAAGTTCACCACCGGCAGCTTCCCGAGCTTCTTCACTTCCTGCACGAGGGTCAGCGGGACCTGCATGTCCTTCGCGACCACGTAGAGTTCGTCGTCGCGCATGCCCTCGATGCGGCGGATGTCCGCCCAGACGGCGCGCATGTGGCGGACGGCCTCGACGATGTCGCCCGTGCCCGCCTCGCCCTTGGTGCGGATCATCGCGGCGCCCTCGGAGATGCGGCGAAGCGCTTCACCCAGGTTCCGGCAGCCGCAGACGAACGGGACCTTGAAGTTGTGCTTGTCGATGTGGTGGACGTCGTCCGCCGGGGTCAGTACCTCGGACTCGTCGACGTAGTCGACGCCAAGGGCCTCGAGGATCTGCGCCTCGACGAAGTGGCCGATGCGGGCCTTGGCCATCACCGGGATGGAGACGGCGGCCTGGATCTCCTTGATCTTGCTGACGTGGCTCATGCGGGCGACGCCGCCCGCCGCCCGAATCTGAGAGGGGATGCGCTCGAGCGCCATGACGGCGCACGCGCCGGCCTCCTGGGCGACCACGGCCTGCTCGGCGGTCATGACGTCCATGATCACCCCACCCTTGAGCATCTGGGCGAGGCCCGCCTTCAGGGTCCAGGTGGCCGTGCCACCGTGGCTGCCGTTTGCGTTGCCGTTGGTCGTGGTCATGGTGCTCCTGCGCCGCTGTGGAGGTGTGGTCTTCGGCCGTACCGTGCCGGTAGGGGGTCGTGCCTCATTGTACCCCGCGACCCCACCGCGGGCCCGCCCCCGGGGGCGTTCTGGTCGACGAGACCACGCGATCTTTCGCGCATATTTACAGGGGTTCGCGTCTCCGCCCGCACCGCCACACTCGCGTTGACACCCACCGGGGGGCCGCCTAGCGTGTTCCCTCGTGCTCCAGTGCAGCGCGTGAGGACGCCATGCGTCGAGGGAACCTGGTGATCGCGGTCCTGTCCGCGCTCGGTGCGGTGGCCTCCCTGGCCATCGCGGTCGCTCTCAATGACGCGGTCAGCCTCTACAGCGTCCTCGTCGTGGTGCTGGCCGCAAACGCGGCCGTGCGCTTCGAGATGGCGCGACGCGACTCCTGAGCAGACGGTCATCCGCAGGGTCGTCTAGGGGGCGACCGGCATGGCGCACAACGAAGAACTCTCCGACGTCCACTCCTACCTCGTGCCGGTCGACGGCAGCGAGGCTTCATTCCATGCGCTTGGCTTCGTCTGCGACCTCGCGAAGCGCGGCAAGTGCACCGTCCACATCCTGCACGTGATCGAAGTGCCGCGCTCCGTGGCGCTCGACGCCGACCTCGATGCCGAGGTGCAGCGCGGCGAGGAGATCCTCGACCGGGCCGAGCGCGTGGCGTCCGAGCACGGCATCACCGCCGTCGGCGACCTGCTCCAGGCACGACAGGCAGGTCACGCCGTCGTGGACGAGGCCGTGGAGCGCGGCGTGAATGCGATCGTCATCGGCGTGGAGTACCACCGCCCGCTCGGCGAGTTCTCGCTGGGGCGGTTGCCGTCCTATGTCCTCGAACATGCTCCGTCGGAGCAGGTGTGGTTGATCCGCTATCCCGTCGCGGAGCCGTCCGGCAAGTCGGCCCGCTAGCAGAGGAGGCGCCCGGTGCGCGTGCTAATCATGGGGTGCGGGCGCGTCGGCGCCGGCCTCGCCACACAGCTCGCCGACGAAGGCCACCAGGTCACCGTCATCGACATCGATGCCTTCGCGTTCCAGCGCCTCCTCCCCGAGTTCTCCGGCACGCGGCTGATCGGGTCCGGCACCGACGACCGCACGCTCCTCGAGGCCGGCATCCGCGAGGCGGATTGCTTCGTGGCGGTCGCCACCGGCGACAATCGCAACATCCTCGCCTCACAGAAGGCCAAGGAGATGTACGGCGTGAAGCAGGTCGTCACCCGCGTGAAGGATCCGCTCCGCAGCGAGCTGTTCGGACGCCTCGGGTTGCGCACCTTCAGCCCCACCAAGGTGGGCGTGGAACTGGCGCACGACGCGGTGTTCGGGGTGGGGGCGTAACCGATGTACATCATCGTCGTGGGTGGCGGAAACGTTGGGTACGGGCTCGCGCTTGAGCTCCAGCAGATGCCGGACCATGAGGTCACGATTGTGGAGCTGGGTGGCCGCCGCGCGGGCCAGCTGCACGCCGAGCTTGGCGAGATGGTCGTGCACGGCGACGGCAGCGAGATCGCGTTCCTCGAACGCGTCGGCGCCGGTCGTGCGGACCTCGTCATCGCGTGCACGGCGGATGACGGCGCAAACCTGGTCGCCTCGCAGGTGGCGAAGCACTGGTTCCACGTGAAGCGCACCATCGCCCGCGTGAACGACCCGCGCAACGAGGCGCTGTTCCTGCGCCTCGGCGTGGACTCCATCGTCTCGGCCGCTGGCGCGGTCCTCGCGCAAATCGAGGCGACGCTCCCGGAGCACACGATCATCCCGCTCATGGCGCTCGAGGGCTCTGGGCTGCACATCGTCGACATGCGCGTGCACGAGCGGTCCCCTGCGGCAGGTCACGCGCTCCGCGATCTCGAGTTCCCGCCGCAGGTGCTCGTGTCCGTCATCATCGGCGCGGGCGGTGCGCGCGTCCCGGACGGCGACACTGTGCTGCAGCCGGGCGACGAAGTCATCGCTGTGATCCCGAGCGACTCCGACGCCGTGGTGCGCGCGATGATCGCCAGCCCGTCCGAGGGGGCGTAGCCGTCGTGCGTCTCTCCCACCTCGGGCCGCGCGGTACGTACACCGAGGCAGCCGCGCTGCGCTTCCGCCCGGGCGCGGATCTCCTGCCTGTGCCCACGGTCATCGCGGCTATCGACGCGGTGCGTCACGGCGAGGCCGACGCGGCCGTCTGCGCGATGGAGAACTCGCTGGAGGGCTCCGTATCGATCGAGACGCTCGACCTGCTCATCCAGCCCGACTTCGATCTCCGCATCTCGGGTGAGGTGACGCTGCCGATCCAGCACGCGCTCGTCGGCGCCCCGGGCATCGACCTCGCCGCAGCCACCGTCGTCTACTCGCACCCGCAGGCGCTGGCGCAGTCGCGCCGCACGCTGGGCACCCTTGCCCCGCTCGCCCAGCCGCGGGCGGCGCTCTCCACTGCGGGCGCCATCGAGGCCGCGATGAAGGAGCCGGGCACTCTCGCCGTCGGGAACGAATACGCCGCCGCGCTCTACGGCGCCACGGTGTACGCGCAGAACATCGGCGATGAGCACGACAACACGACGCGCTTCGTCGTCCTCGCGAAGGAGGACGCCGCCCGCACGGGTGACGACAAGACGTCGCTTGCGTTCACCACGCAGCACGATCGCCCGGGCTCGCTGGTCGAGGTCCTGGGGCTCTTCGCGCAGCGTGGTCTGAACCTGACGCGCATCGAGTCGCGCCCGACGCGTCGGCAGCTCGGGACCTACGTGTTCTTCCTCGATGTGCAGGGGCACCACGACGACCCGGTCGTGATCGAGGCGCTGGATGCCACCCGGGCCATCACCGTCTGGCTGCGGGTGCTGGGGTCGTATCCTCGGTGGACGCAGGGGTAGGCTGCGGGCCTGCCTGAGATCGTCCGCGCGAGGGTACCCCGATGCCTGAGATTCCCGACCTGGAGGCTGTGCGCCACTACCTTATGCCCCGCCTCGCGGGCCTGAAGGTCACCAACACCGACGCTCCCATTCCCTGGCTCGTCCGCACCGGTGCCGATGCGCTTGCCAGCCTGGAGGGTCGTGCGTTCGGCGAGATACACCGCCTCGGCAAGTTCCTGATCGTTTTCGTGGACGATACCCGTCTGCTGGTCATCAACCCGATGCTCACCGGGCGCTTCCACTGGATCGAGGCGACCGCGAAGAAGCCGGGCCGGCTGGGCGTGGTCGTTGGCTTCGACAACGGCATGGAGATGCGCTTCTCCGATATGCGCCGGATGGGCCGGTGGTACCTGGTGCCGCAGGACGGGCTCGCCGAGATCCCGCAGTGGGCCACGCTGGGGCCGGACGCAATGGCGATCACCGAGGAGGAGTTCCTCGGGCGGCTCAAGGCTCGCCGCGGCCAGATCAAGGCCACGCTGACGAACCAGGAGTTCATGGCCGGCATTGGTAACGCCTACTCCGACGAGATCCTCTGGGAGGCCGGCCTGCATCCCCATCGCCGTCGCGCCACGATGAGCGAGGACGACCTCCGTGGGCTGTATGCCGCCATGCGCAAGGTGCTCGAGGAGAGCATCCAGATCGTGGACGCCACGGTGCAGGAGGAAGGGCTCGGCAAGAAGGAGGAATGGCGCCAGCACCTGAAGGTGCACCGCCGCCTCGGCGAGCCGTGTCCGCGCTGCGGCTCGGAGATCAAAGGGCAGGTGCGTAGCGGGAGCGAGACCAACTACTGTGTCGTCTGCCAGCCGCTCTTCGAATAGCGGCACGCAGAGGGAGCGGGCATGAAGGTCATCGGCAAGGACATCGGCGACGCGCTGGACGCGATGTACGCCGAGATCGAGCAGCGTGTGAAGGTGGAGGCGCAGTGCGACCTCCGCGTGGTGCCCCTGGACGGTGGCTCGTTCTCCAGCGTGGACTGGGAGCCGGGCGTGGTGACCATCGCCCTGCACAACGGCGTGCAGCGCCGCGCGCTTGCCCATGTCTTCGGCGTTGCGCTCCAGCACGTCCGCCAGCGCCTCGACCACTACCCCGAGGTACGCGAGGCGGCGACCGACGTGTATGGCGGCGACCTCGTCCGCGTCACCCTGCGTGAGCTGGTCATGGCGCCGGAGGCCGAGGTGCAGCTTGCGCCGCTGAACCTCGACACCACATGGGAGGTGCAGCAGCGTCACGCCGGCCTGAAGGACCTGCTGCAGAACGCGCCTCCCGACTGGAACGAGGCCGGCACGCCGGGCATGGCCTTCGCCGCGCTGCAGTACGCGCGCTTCGCCATCGAACACCCCGCTGACCTTTGGGCTGCGCTGAAGGGCCCCTTCACCGAGCACCTGCCGGTTGCCGCCGAGCGCGGTGAGGCCGTCGTCGCACGCGTGCGCGAACACGGCTGGGCGAGCGCCGGCGCATGCCTCGAATCCCTCGTGGCCGCGCGCGAGGAACTCGGCATCGGCGACTACGTCGCGATCGAGGACCTGCGCAACGGCACGGTGCTGTAGAGCGCCGATTGACCTGCTAAGATGCAGCTGCCTCGGGCACATCGGTCGCGCCGGGCGGCGCACCGCGCCCCACCCATGACGTGACGAAGGGGCTCCACTCGCGGTAGCGCTCCAGATAAGGCGCGAACATTACCGCTGGGTGCGTCGAGGGGCGGCGCGGCTCCGTGAGGAGTTCCATGCGCGCCTCCTGAGGCGTGCGGCCGCCCTTGTGGTGATTGCATGCGCGGCACGCGGTGACGAGGTTCTCCCACACGTGCGGCCCGCCGCGATGCTTTGGCATGACGTGGTCGAGTGTCAGGTCTCCCCCACGGCGTCCGCAGTACTGGCACCGCTCCTGATCGCGCGCGAACACCTCGCGCCGGGTCAGGCGTGGACGTGGGTGGGGGCGGCGCACGAAGTGGCGCAGGCGGATGACGGAGGGGGTGGCGTAGCGGTCGCTGGCACCGAGGATCGGCTCGTCCCCGCTTTCGAGGACTTCGGCCTTGCCGTGGAAGACGAGAACGAACGCGCGACCTACCGAGCACACGTTGAGGGGCTCGTAGTTCTGGTTGAGCACCAGCGCGCGTCGCTGGATCGCCACCGCGCCCTCAATCCCCGCGCCGGCCGTGACCGGCGGCGTCCGTCTCTGGTGGGGAGGACGTTCGGAGTGTACCGGATTCGGGAAGCCCCCGAGCGCCAGGCCCCGAGCGGCTAGGGCTTCGGGGCGGGCTTCGCCGTGGGCGTCGCTCCCGGCAGGACGGGCGGCACTGCACTCGGGCCGAGGAGTCCCTGCCACTGGCTGAGCTGCTGAAGGGGGTTACGGAACTCCGCCGGAAGGACGAGCTCCACGAACGGCAGCCGGTCGAGGAAGACAGGGGCCAGCCTGGACTCGTGCACCGCGCGGGCCACCGTCGTCTGGGCCGGAAACACCGACACCACGATGAGGAACACCTCGACGAGGAGCAGGCCCTTCACGAACCCGAAGACGGCGCCTCCCAGGTGGTCGATAGGCCCGAGCATCAGGACGGCCGCGACCGACCTGAGGAACATGCCGATCACCTGTCCGGCCACGGCGGTTCCGACGAAGATCGCCGCGAACGCAGCCAGGCGGCGCGTGTTCGGATCAGGCACGAGAAACTCGAGGTTCGTCGAGAGGTTGTCGTAGAAGAGTCCGGAGAGCATCAGGCCGGCGACCAGCGAGAGCAGCGAAATCGCCTCGCGGATCAGGCCGTTGGAGAACGCGCGGAACGTCATCCAGGCGAGTACGCCGGCGATCAGCAGGTCGACCCAGTTCATGACACCTCGACCGATCCGCCCGCCCGCAGGGATGTTAGCAGAACGCTACTCGAAGCCGAGGTGGCGCTCCCGCATCGACACCCAGCGGTCGCGACCCTGCCCGAGGACGAGGTGGTCCAGCACCGGAATGTCGAGGAGCGTGCCGGCCTCGATGGCTGATCGCGTGAACTCAATGTCGTCTGCGCTCGGTGCGGGGTCGCCGCTGGGATGGTTGTGCGCGAGCGCGATCTTGCTCGCGTTCAGGCGGACCGCCTCGCGGAAGACCTCGGCCACCCGTCCCCCCGCCGCGCTCACGGTGCCGCGGTAGAGCACCGGTGCCGCGAGGACGTGGTGCTTCGTATCGAGCACCACCACCCGCAGTTCCTCCTGCGGAAGCAGCTCCATCTCGGCGTGTAGCAGACGCGCGATGTCTGCCGGGCTGGTCACCGTGGGGCGCGACGCGCCGTCCTCGAGCGCCACGCGTCTGCCCAGCTCGAACGCGGCCGCGATCGTCGTCGCCTTTGCCGGCCCGATGCCGTGCGCGCCGCCGAGGGTCGCGAGGTCTGTCGCGGCGACGCCGCGCAGGCCGCCGCGTTCATGCAGCAGCTGCGCCGCGACGGCCAGAACGTCCTCGCGTGCGGTGCCGGTGCGCAGCAGGATCGCCAGCAGTTCCTCGGTCTTCAGCGCGCCGGGGCCGAGGCGTTCAAGCCGCTCGCGTGGGCGCTCGGCGTCCGGCATCTCGGCCACGCGGACGCGATACGGTGCGGGCTCCTCAGGGCTCGATGCGTCGCGTGCGGGGCCGTCGCCACCGTGCTGCATCGGCGGGGGCGGGCCTAGCGAGTGGCCCGCTGCCCGCGATCGCGGGCGAGGCTGATGACCATCGTCGTGTGGGGCCAGTGCTCGACGACCACCTCGTCGCCCGGTCGAAGCTCGGCTGCCGCGATCGGACCGATCTCGAAGAGCAGCCGGTCGACCAGCATGTAGTCGACGCGCCCGATGAACAGGTACTTCGACTTCTTCCACAGCCGCGCGATCTGGCCGCGCGTCGTCGTGGGCTCGGCGCGCAGGTCGCGCAGCGTCGAGATCGCCTCGAAGTCCACGGCGATCGCGCAGATCGCGAGGATGATCGCCGGCATGAGCGACGCCGGCAGGTACTGCGCGGAGTACGCGACGAGGCCGGTGATCACGATGGCGGTCGGCGTGAGCAGGATCGCCCGGCGGACGAGCGCCGTGCGGTGGTTGGCGCGCTGCTCCAGGTAGTCGAGTTCTGCGTTGGACATCGGGCCGTCACCTCGAGGGGCTACCGCGGGATGGTGAGCGTATCGCCAACCTGGATCGCTGTGGGGTTCGTGATGTTGTTGGCACGCTGAATTGCGTCCACGGTGACCCCCGCCTGGTCGGCGATGCCGGTCAGCGTGTCGCCCGGCTTCACGGTGTAGGTGTTGTTCGCGGGCGTGGGACGGGGCGTCGCGGTCGCGCTGGCGGTCGGCGTCGGGGTCGCGGCCGCGCCCGACGCGCCGGAGGCGCCAGTCGTGCCGGAGGAAGCCGCTGCGGTGGCCGCGGGTGCGCCGCTCGCGGCGGCCGTTGCGGTCGTCTTCGGCGCGGCCGCCGTCGGCACGATCCCGGCGATGGAGGACGGCGGGCGATCCTGGTCCGCGCCTGAGGGCGGCAGGACGAGCAGCCACACGGCGACCAGCGAGCCCACGAGAAGCGCGAGGAGCGAGCCGCGGAAGACCCGGTAGGACGGCACGGCCAGTACGGGGTCGGCGCACCGCGCGCAGAGGGCGTCGCCGTGGTCGTCGCAGTAGAGCGCGCCGCACCGCGGGCACTCCTGCACGGCCTCCTGATCGCACCGGAAACACTGCATGTTCAAAGCCTATCACCGCTCCGGGCAGAGCCGCGAAGCCGCCTGCGGCGGGCGACCGTCAGGTACGGAGCGGAACGTTCGAGGCACCCCGAACACAGAAACGGAGCACCGGCCGCCGCAGCCCGGTGCTCCGCTTCTGGGAGATGCGTCAGGAAGATCGGTCGGGCCACAGACGCCAGCGGCGTCCGCGGCCGGCCGACACGGACTACTTGAGCTCGACCTTGGCGCCGGCCTCTTCGAGCTTCGCCTTGGCAGCCATCGCCTCGTCCTTGGCGACCGACTCCTTGATGGGCTTCGGCGCGGCCTCGACGAGGTCCTTGGCCTCCTTGAGGCCCAGGCTCGTGAGCTCGCGGACCGCCTTGATGACGTTGATCTTGTTGTCACCGAAGTCGGTGAGGATGACGGTGAACTCGTCCTGCTCCTCGGCCGCGGCCGCACCGGCGTCGCCGCCCGCGGGCATCGCCATCATGGCCATCGGGGCAGCGGCGGTGACGCCGAACTCTTCCTCGATCGCCTTGTTCAGGTCGCGGAGCTCGATCAGGGTCATGCCCTTGATGATCTCCAGCGCGTCTTCAACCTTGGCCATTGTGTCCTCCTCACCGCCGTCGGCGGTTGTTCCCTGTTTGAATGCCGACCGGTACCGCGATTACGCGGTTTCGAGCTGCTTGGCGCGCGCCTCGATGAGGCCCGCGAACTTCCGCTGGGTTGCGAGGAGCAGCCCGGCGAACTCCGAGATCTTGCCGATGACGTTGCCGGCCAGCTTGGCCGCCAACTCGTCGCGCGACGGCACCGTCGCGAGGTCCCGCACGTACGCCTCGTCGACGAGCGTGCCTCCGACGATCGCGCGCCGAATGGCCACCGCCGACTGGTCGTTCGCGCGGAGGAAGGCCGTGAGGGCCTTCGCCGCGGAGACCGGCTCGTCGAAGCCGACCACGATCGCCGTCGGCCCGTCGGCGAGGTCGCCGAACTGCGGCTTGCCGATGCTCTCGGCAGCGATCTTGAGCAGCGTGTTCTTGACCACCATCATCTCCGCGCCGACGGCGCGCAGCTGCTGGCGGAGCTCGATCTGCTTCGCCATCGGGACGCCCTGGTACGCGGTCGAGATCGCGATCTCGGCGCGCTCGATCAATTGCTTGATCTCGGCGACCTGCTCAACCTTCTTCTGTGTGGGCAAACCCACCCCCTTCGTCGTGCGTCTCGGACCCCGTGCCCGTCTTCGGGCCCGAGATCGAAATGCGCCCTGCACCGTCGATTCGGTGAGGGCGCGACACGCGACGGCGCTGGGCGCGTCGGGGTGGTGCGTATTCCCTCGCCTCGACGGGTGGCCGGTCTCGGCCGTTATCCCCCGCTGGGGGCCCGTGTTCTTCGGCGGCTGCCTCCCTACGGAGGCGCTCAGTCAGTATGCCTGGCGCCGCGGTCCTCGTCCAGCGAGGTGCCGGGCGCCCAGAGCTCCGCGCTACGCCGGGACGGCGGAGCGCGTCTTCAGCTCGTTCAGGTCGAGGTGGACACCCGGGCCCATCGTCGAGGTGATCGATGCGGCACGAATGAGGTCGCCCTTGGCGCCCGTCGGGCGCTGCCGGTAGATCTCGTCCACCATCGCGTTGAGGTTATCCCGGATCTGGTCGGCCTGGAAGGACGCCTTACCGAGGATGACGTGCAGCACGTTGGTGCGGTCGATGCGGAAGTCCACACGGCCGGACTTCGCCTCGTTGATGCCGCGCGCCAGGTCCTCCACGTTGAGGACGGTGTTGTTACGCGGGTTCGGCATGAGACCGCGGGGCCCCAGGACGCGGCCGAGGCCACCGACCTTGCCCATCAGCTCGCGCTGGGCGATGGCGACGTCGAAGTCGAAGAAGCCACCCTGCACGCGCCGGATCAGGTCGTCGCTGCCGACGATGTCCGCCCCCGCGCGCTCGGCGATGGCGGCAGCCTCACCCTCGGCGAAGACCAGGACGCGCACGTCCTTGCCCACGCCGTGCGGGAGGATGACCGAGCCGCGGAGCACCTGGTCCGCGTGCCGGCCGTCGAGGCCCGTCTTCATGTGGAGCTCGACGGTCTCGTCGAACTTCGCGGTCGCGCACTGCTTCACGAGGGCGATCGCCTCGTCCAGCGAGTACGCCTTGTCCTTGTCCACCTGCGCGCGGAGCGCGCCGATGCGCTTCGGTTCCTTGGCCATTACTCGACCTCGATCCCCATCGAGCGCGCAGAGCCCTCGATGATCCGCACTGCGTCCTCGATGTTGCCCGTGTTGAGGTCGGGGAGCTTGAGCTCCGCGATCTCGCGGACCTGCTTCGCGGTGATCTTGCCGGCCTTGACCTGCAGGTTCTTCGCGGAGCCCTTCGTGATGCCCGCCGCGCGTCGCAGCAGGTCAGACGCCGGCGGCGTCTTGGTCACGAAGGTGAACGAGCGGTCCTCGAAGATGGTGATCTTCGCGGGGATGATCTGCCCGGTCTGGTTCTTCGTCTGCTCGTTGTACGCCTTGACGAAGTCCATGATGTTGATGCCGTGCGGGCCCAGTGCAGTACCGACCGGGGGAGCGGGGTTCGCCGCTCCGGCGGGGATCTGCAGGGTCACGACGGTGCGGACCTTCTTCGCCATCCGATGCTTCCTTTCGCCAGGCCTCGCCGGCACCGTGCCGGCCTCGCCTCGCTCCCTCCGTCCCTCGAATGCCGAGGGGGTGGAGGTGTGTGCCTACTGTTTCTGGACCTGCAGGAAGTCCAGTTCCACGGGGGTCTCGCGGCCGAACATGGAAACGAGGACGCGTACGCGCCCCTTCTCCACGTCGATCGCATCGACCACACCGATCATGTCGCTGAACGGACCGTCCGTGACGGTGACCGACTCCCCGATCTGGAAGCCGACGTTGATGCGCGGCGCCGCGGAGGTCATCTGCTTGAGGATCTTCTCCACCTCGGCATCGCCGAGCGCCTGCGGGCGCGAGCGGTCAGCCTCGTTGGAGCCGGCGAAGCCGGTGACGGCGGGGGTGTTGCGGACGACGTACCAGGAGTCGTCCGTCATCACCATCTGCACGAAGACGTAGCCCGGGAAGAGCTTCCGGGAGACAGTCTTGCGCTGCCCGTCCTTGATCTCGATCTCGTCCTCGGTGGGGATGATCACCTGGAAGATCCGGTTGCTCATGTCCATCGTCTTGACGCGCTGCTCAAGCGAGGTCTTCACCTTGTTCTCGTAGCCCGAGTAGGTCTGGACGATGTACCAAGCGCGCCCGTCGTCCGGCGTCTCCTCGTCGACCGCTGCGGTCGTGGCCGAGGCGTCGGTGGTGCTGAGGTCGTTCATGGGGATCTCCTCGCCGGTCCTAGCGGACCAGCAGGTGCTGGATCATCCAGCCGAACAGCAGGTCTGCCCCGCCCAGCACGACGCCGAGCGCGATGGAGACCACGATGACGACCGCGGTGAGGTTGGCCGTCTCCTGGCGGGTGGGCCAGGTCACCTTGCGGAGTTCGCTGATGATGTCGAGCGCCCAGCGCGGCTTCAGGAGCGAGCCGCGCTGCTGAGCGGCCTCTGCCGGGGTGGGTGGGGCGCTCATCGCGGCACGCGGCGGCTGCAACGCGCGCTGCGACTGCTGACGGCGCTCCGCGCGCTCTTGCGCGCGGCGCATCTCTCGTCCCATGGTGAGTGTCCTGACTCCCGCCCTCGGGCGGTACTGGCGTCGCTGGACGGAGCCCCTCGCCGGAGGGGCGCCCTCAGGTGATCCTAGCGGGTTTCGCGGTGGGTGCGGGACACGCGGCAGCGCGGGCAGTACTTCTTCAGCTCCATGCGCTCCGGGTCGTTCCGCTTGTTCTTCTTTGTGACGTAGTTCCGCTCGCGGCACTCCGTGCACGCCAGCGTGATGTGGTCGCGGTCGCCTGCCTTGGCCATCGTTCGATCCTCTGTCTCAGACTGCCGCCCTCCCGCCGAGGAGGGCTCCCTCTGCCCCCTCCCCCACGATGGGGGAGGGCGGGCGGAGGTGGGTTCGCGGCCCCCGGGGCCGCGGGTTCAACTTACTCGATGATCTGGGTGACGACGCCAGCGCCGACGGTGCGCCCGCCCTCGCGGATGGCGAAGCGGAGACCCTCTTCGATGGCGATCGGGTAGATGAGC
>CAIXBH010000161.1 GCA_903917615.1 uncultured Chloroflexota bacterium
AGAGGTGGCGACGCGTGACCTTCGCGCCGGTCACCATGGCGGCGACCTTCTGCTCCTCGTTGGCCTTCCACTCGATGAACTGCTCAACATCCGGGTGGTCGGCGTCGACGATGACCATCTTCGCGGCGCGGCGCGTGGTGCCGCCGGACTTGATCGCGCCGGCGGCGCGGTCACCGATCTTGAGGAAGGACATCAGGCCGGACGACTTGCCGCCGCCGGACAGGGGCTCGTCCTCGCCGCGGATCATCGAGAAGTTCGAGCCGGTGCCGGAGCCGTACTTGAAGATGCGCGCCTCGCGCGTCCACAGGTCCATGATCCCGCCCTCGTTCACGAGGTCGTCGGACACGGCCTGGATGAAGCAGGCGTGCGGCTGCGGGCGCTCGTACGCGTTCGTGGAGCGGGTGAGCTTGTTGGTCTTCGGGTCCACGTAGTGGTGGCCCTGGGCGGGGCCGGTGATGCCGTAGGCCCAGTGCAGGCCGGTGTTGAACCACTGCGGGGAGTTCGGCGCCGCCTTCTGCGTCGCCATCATGTAGCAGAGCTCGTCGTAGAACGCGTGCGCGTCGTCCTCGGTGTCGAAGTAGCCGTGCGTCCAGCCCCAGTAGGTCCAGGTGCCGGCGAGACGGTGGAAGGTCTGGCGCGCGTCGGCCTCGCCGCCCATGGTGGCGCCGGGGGCGGGGACGCGGCGCTGCAGCCACTCGGGCACGCCCGGCTCGGCGACCGGGACGGTCGCGCCGTCCTGCGGGACGCCGGCGCGGCGGAAGTACTTCTGCGCCATGATGTCGGTGGCGACCTGCGAGAAGCCGGCCGGCATGTCGATGTCGGCGGCCTCGAAGACGACGGAGCCGTCCGGGTTGACGATGCGCGAGGTGCGCGCGGCGAACGCGACGCCCCCGTATGCGCCCTGGTCGGCGGTGGTGAATCGGCGCGGAATGCGCATCGGTGGGGACCTTCCTGCCTCGGCGTTGAGCCTGAGGGTGGCGGTCTCTGTCGCGGAGCGGGGACCCAACAATGCTCGTGATCGGAGCCCAAGATGTTGGGGTGGGGCTTGCGGCGAAGGCCTACATGTTGTGCTAATTGCTTACCCGCTTGAGCACCTGCTCCAGCGCGCAAGCGGCATCATGGCGCGCGCCGGGGAGGCCTGTCAACCTGATCGAGCGGGTAAACAGATCGATCTGTGAACACGACTTTCCACAGATCTGGGCATAACGGAACGGCCCCGTTCCCGGGGCCGTTCTCAGTCAACTTGCGCAGGGCTGGAGGGCCCCCCGGCTAGCGCATCCGCCACACCTGGACGGCCGTCCCGGCGACCATCAGGACTGCCCCGCCGAGGATCGAGAAGAGCCAGATGATGCCCACCGAGGGGACGCCGCGGATCCCGTCGAGCTGGGAGATCGCCTCGATCGTGCGGCCCTTCTTGGCCGTCAGGTCGATGTGCCACACCAGCTGGCCGTTCTTCACCTCGTCCGCGTTGCTCCGCACGACGTGGCCGGGGAGCTTGAGCCGCAGGTTGTAGGAGGCGCCGGCCATCGAGTCCTTGCCGGGCCCGTTCGTGATGTCCTGGCCGACAAAGGTCGAGCCGTCGACGAGGAACGCCCGGAAGTGCCAGCCGTCCTTCTCGCGCTTCAGCAGGAACTCGTCGATCGGCGAGGGGACGATGCCCGCCGCGGTGCCCATGGCGAACTGCGCGTTCTGCGACAGGTCATCCTCGGCCGGGAAGGGGATGTTCACGGTGATGCCCGTGAACCCGTCCTGCTTGTAGGGCTTCACGGTGCCGCCCGGCGGCAGGTCGCTGTCCTTCAGGTCGGTGAGGGGGTTGCCGCCGAAGTTCTGAATCAGGCGCGGGACGAGGTCCTTCAGGACCGCGTCCTGCGCGGCCATCAGCGTGACCACGTTGCCCGTGCCGTCCTCGTTCACCGTGATCGCGGCGTCGTAGCGGAAGCACCCGGCCAGCAGGAGCGTGAGCAACGCCAGCGATCCAATACCCCATCGACGCATGGCCTTGCTCCTTCGTGCGCGTGCTGCTGCGGTCATCCCTGTCCCACGATCGCCTCGAGGTCCTCCGGGCGGGAGGGGATGCGCCCGGAGAGGTTTCGCCGTCCGCTCGGCGTGACGAGGATGTCGTCCTCGATGCGGATGCCGATGCCCTGCAGGCGCTTCGGCACGCGCGGCGCGTCCGGCGCGAGGTAGAGCCCCGGCTCAACGGTCAGCACCATGCCGGGCTGCAGGCGCGTCGAGCGGCCGTTTGCCCGGTAGACGCCTGCGTCGTGGACGTCGAGGCCGAGCCAGTGGCTCGTGCCGTGCATGAAGTAGGGGCGGTAGGTCTCGCGCTCGATGTTGGACTCCGGCGTGCCGCGCAGAATGCGGAGATCGATGAGCCCCTCGACGAGGACGCGCAGCGCGGCGTTATGCACCGAGTGGAACTCGACGCCCGGCCGCACGCGCGCGATGCCCGCCGCCTGCGCGGCGAAGACGATGTCGTACACGTCGCGCTGCGCCCGCGTGAAGCGGCCGTTCGCCGGGAACGTGCGGGTCACGTCCGCGCCGTAGTAGTCCCATTCCGCGCCCGTATCGAGCAGCAGCAGGTCGCCGTCCTCGATGACGGCGCGGTTGGCGGTGTAGTGGAGGGTGCAGGAGTGCACGCCGGCCGCGGCAATCGTCGGGAAGCCGTTGCGCGGCGATCCGAGGCGCCGGTACTCCGCCTCGAGGACGGCCTCGGCCTCGTACTCGTGCATGCCGGGATGCGTGGCGCCCATCGCGGCTACGAGCCCCGCGCCGGTGATGTCGATGGCGCGCTGGAGGTCACGTACCTCGGCCGCGCTCTTGATCAGCCGGAGCGCGTCCGCGAACGGCAGGGGGTCGCGCACCGCCTCGATCGGCCGCATGCCGCGCGGCGCGGCGGCGCGCCGACTGGCGAGCGCCCGGGAGACGAGGGCTTCGGTCTCGGGGTGCGCCCCGAAAGGGAAGTAGAGGGTGGACGCGGAGGAGAGCAGCCCCGGCAGGCGCTGCTCGAGCTCCCCGATCGGGTAGGCCGCGTCCGCGCCGAAGTCCGCCACGGCGCCCTCGACGCCGGCGCGTGGGCCGACCCAGATGGCCTGGGCTGCGTCGAAGGGGCGGACGAAGAGCACGAACGGCTCGGCGTGGCCGGGGCGCAGGATGGCGACCGCCTCCGGTTCCTCGAAGCCGGTGAGGTAGTAGAAGGTCGAGTCCTGGCGGAACGGGTGGTCGACGTCGCCGTTGCGGTTGGCCTCGCCGCCGGAGACGAAGATGGCCGCGCTGTCGCGGCCAAGGAGGCGCATGAGCCGGGCGCGGCGCTGGGCGAACTCGGGCATGGCACTCCTACGAAGCTGACTAAGCGTACCGGAAGGCGTCCGTTGGCGGGTTGAGGTGGGCGCGGTCGCCCGCTGTGGTGCATCGCGGTACGGTAACGTCGAATCCCACCTTCTTAGGGGGGTATTTAGCCTCGATGCTCGAGTTGGTCCTCCTGACGTTGCTGGGACTGGGGCTGGGCGCCTTCGGGACGCTCGTGGGCGCGGGCGGCGGGTTTCTCCTCGTGCCGATCCTGCTGCTGATCTACCCCGAGATTCCGCCGGACAAGATCACGGCGATGTCGCTGTTCGTGGTGATGGCGAACGCCGGCTCCGGCTCAGTCGCCTACCTGCGGCAGCGTCGCGTCGATCTCCGGACGGGCTGGATCTTCGCTGCCGCGATGCTGCCGGGGGCGATCGCGGGGTCGATGGTGGTCGGGTACATTCCGCGCCGCCTGTTCGACGCGATCTTCGCGGTGGCGATCGGCCTCATCGGCCTCTCGCTGCAACTGCCGCAGCGCAGTCCCACGATGCGCGAGCCGCTGACCGGCTGGGGCGTCGTGCGCCGCGAGATCACGGACATCCTGGGCGACACCTATGTCTACCGCTACAAGATGTGGCAGGGCGTCGCGATCAGCGCGGTGGTCGGCTTCATCTCCACGCTCCTGGGCATCGGTGGCGGCGTGATCCACGTGCCGGTGATGGCCGTGTTGCTGCAGTTCCCGGTGCACATCGCGACGGCGACGAGTCACTTCGTGCTCGCGCTGATGGCGGCCGAGGCGACCGGCGTCCACTTCCTCGACGGCACGCTCGGCTGGGACCGCACGCTCGCGCGCTCCGCGGCGATGGCGCTCGGCGCGATCGTCGGGGCGCAGGTGGGCGCGCACTTCTCGCATCGCGTGCGCGGCGAGGCGATCCTGCGCGCGCTGGGGTTGGCGCTGCTCCTCGTGGCCGCGCGGCTCGCGTTCTCGGCGATTCGCGGAACCTAGCGCTCCGTCGCAGCGCGCAGTCGAGGCCGCCGATCGCGACTCTCGTACCGCCGGACCCTCACCCCAACCCTCTCCCTCGTTCGCGGGAGAGGGGGCCAGGCGGTCTAGCGCGCGGGCAGCTGCGGCGCGGTGGGCGAGACGGGGTAGTCCGTCGCGATCAGCGCGCAGCCGATCATCAGGTAGTAACCGAGCAGCGCCGCGAGCTCGATGACGCCACGGTCGCCGAGCTCGGTGCGCGTATCCGCGAACAGTGCGTCGTCCATCTGGTGTCGTCCCACGAGTTCGCGCGCGTAGCGCACGATGAGCGACTCGCGCGTAGTCGCGCTCGAGGGGATGTCGCTGCCCGCGGCGACGGCATCGATGATCGCCTGCGGGACGCCGAGGTCGACCGCGCGCTTCGCGTGCGATGACCACACGTACGCGATGTCGAACTCGCGGGCGGCGACGCAGATCGCGAGCTCCACGTCGGCATCCGACATCGACGAGCCGAAGCGCAATGCGTCGTTCATCGCCGTCGCGAGCGCTGAGACCTCGGGGACGTACATCAGCATCGACTGCGGGGCGTTGATGCTGCCGCGAGACGCGATCACGCGATCGAACGCATCCTCGCCCCCGGCGGGCACCTGCTCGCGCTTCGTGATCGGCGTCATGCGCGGCATGCGGGCTCCTCGGTGTTCGCGCGCGCCGGCATCGCGACGGGGGCGCAGGGGAGGCGTGGTGCCCTCGGCAGGATTCGAACCTGCGACGCCCGCCTTAGGACGGCGGCGCTCTATCCCCTGAGCTACGAGGGCGTGGCATGGACTCTATCGCAGGCGGAGGTCGAGGCCCACATGCACGTGCCGTTCGGACGGCGGCCTACACTCGGTATGGGTGGATGGAGCGCCGTGTGGTCACGCCTGCGGAACACTGGACTGAAGCGCCCGCTGATCACGACTATCCGTCGGCGCGCGACTACATCACGTTGCTGCTGCCGGAGAAGCGCGCGCGCACCCTCGTGGCGCAGTTGCGCCGCGCCGCGATCACCCGACGCATGGCGAAGGACATCCTGCGCGCGAGCGATCTCGAGCTGCTGCCTCGAGACAACGTGCATGTCGCGGCGGATCTCGCGAAGGTAGCGGCGGGCACGCCGCTTTCACCGGTGCTCCTGGTTCGGGGCCGCGTGCTCTCCGCTGCGATGCCGCTGATCATCGCGGACGGCTACCACCGCATCTGCGCGTCGTACTGGCTCGATGAGGACGCATCGATCCCATGCAAGCTCGTCGGCTAACTGCCGTATCGGGTCGGGATGGGGCCTAGCGGCGCGGCGCTCAGGCCTCCCAGAACGAGACCGGTGTGATCCCTTCGGGCACCACGGACGTGCCCGCGGTGCCGCGCACGAGGGCGGCAGCGTCGTCGATGAGGCCGATGGCCGCGCGCTTGCCGGTCTGCTCCACGAAGCGGCACGCCGCCTCCACCTTTGGCGCCATGGTGCCCCGCTCGAAGTCCTCGGAGCGCAGCGACAGCGGGGTTGCGGCGCGGTAGCGCTGGGCCGCGGGCGACCGCCACGCGTGCTCGACAGCGGTGACGTCGGTCAGCATGAGCAGCAGGTCCGCATCCAACTCGCGGGCGAGCAGCGCGCTGGTGAGGTCCTTGTCGATCACCGCCTCGACGCCCCGCAGCAGCGAGCCTTCGGCGACGACCGGGATGCCACCGCCACCCGCGCAGATCACCACGGTGCGTTCGCGCAGCAGCGCCCGGATGGCGTCCACCTCGACGATGTGTCGCGGTTCCGGCGACGGGACGGCGCGACGAAATGCGTCGCCGTCTCGCACCACGGCCCAGTTGTGCGCCGCCGCGAGGTCGCGCGCGGTCTGTTCGTCATAGACCGGACCGATCGGCTTGGTCGGTACCTCGAATGCAGGATCCGAGGCGTCGACGATCACGCGCGTGAGGAGGGCGGCGATCGCCTGGTCGCCGAGCTCAGCCTGCAGTCCTTCCTCGATCAGATAGCCGAGCATCCCCTGTGATTCCGCTCCGAGGACGTCGAGGGGGATAGGGGCGTGGTCAGCGAGCCGCGCCTGGTCGAGCGCGAGCATCCCGATCTGTGGGCCGTTGCCATGCGTGAGGATCACCTCGTGCGCCCGCAGGAGTGGGGCGAGCGCACGCGCGGCCGCGGCGACGTTCCGCCGCTGGACGGCCGTGTCGACCGCTTCTCCGCGACGGAGCAGCGCGTTTCCTCCGACCGCGACGACGATCCGCATAGCGCCCCCCGCGCTAATGTCCGGGCGGACGGACGAAGCGCTCCGGCATGGTGCAGACTCCTCGCGGCTCGCGGGGAGTGCCGAACGTCCTGCTTCTCGCGCCCGCTAAAGTCCCAGACGCGGAAGCGCAGCGTCGAGGACCGTGCCGAGCGTCGGCTCGCCCCCATCCGCGTAGTCGTACGTGGCGCGCAGGATCGGCTGCGGCACGTCGATGAGCGCCGAGAGGTCGATCGGCGTTCCCGAGACCACGTACTCGACCGGCGCACTCGCGATGCTCTCCTCGAGGGCCCCCAGCTGGCGGGCGTCGTAGCCCAGTGCCGGCAGGACGGACTTGATGTGGGGGTAGCGCGCGAGCGCCTGGAGGATGAGGTCGTCTGCGTACGGCAGCGGATCCACGACCTCCGCGCCGGCGGCGACCGCCGCAGCGTAGCCAGCGCCGTAGGCCATCCCGCCGTGCGTAAGGGTGGGACCATCGTCCACGACGAGCACCCGGCGACCTCGGACCTCCGCCGCGCGCTCCAGGGTCACGCGGGAGGCGCCGCGGACCATGGTGGCCTGTGGATTGAGCGCGCGCGCGGTGCGCTCGGCAAGCGCGACCTGATCCGCGGAGGCCGCGTTGGTCTTCGTGATCACGATGACATCCGCCATCCGCAGCGTGGTCTCGCCGGGGTGGTAGCGGTCAGCGTCCGCCGGGCGCAGCGCGTCCGTGAGGACGATGTGCAGGTCCGGGCGGATGAACGGGAAGTCGTTGTTTCCGCCATCCCAGACGATGACGTCTGCCTCGCCCGCCGCGAGGTCGAGGATCTCCGCGTAGTCCACGCCTGCGAAGACCACGGTGCCGGACGCGATGTGCGGCTCGTACTCCTCACGCTCCTCCACGGTGCAGTCGGCGGCGTCGATGTCCGCGCGTGTCGCGAAGCGCTGCACGCGTTCGCGCTCGAGGTCGCCGTACGGCATGGGGTGGCGGATCACCGCGACGCGGAGGCCCCGGTCGCGCAGATGCTGGCTGAGCCAGCGCGCGGTCTGGGACTTGCCCGTGCCGGTGCGGGTGGCCGAGACCGCGATGACCGGCACCGACGCCTGCAGCATCGTCGCCTGTGGTCCGAGCAGCGTGAAGTCGGCGCCCAGCGCGAGTGCGCGCGAGGCGGCATGCATCACCGTTGCGTGCGGCACGTCGCTGTACGCGAAGACCACCTCGTCCGCGCGCTCGCGGCGGCACACCGATTCGAGCTCGCTTTCGTCGACGATCGCGATCCCGTCGGGATAGCGGTCGCCTGCGAGCGAGGCGGGATAGCGGCGCCCGGCGATCCCCGGGATCTGCGTGGCCGTGAAGGCGACGACGCGTACCTCCGGATCGTCGCGGAAGACGACGTTGAAATTGTGGAAGTCGCGCCCGGCCGCGCCCATGATCACCACGCGGCGAGGTCCGGGCGTTCGGCTTGATGTCTGAGCGGTCATATGCACCTCACGTATGCAGCTGGAAGCCGTAAAGCTCGAACGCTTCGCGCGCGAGTTGCTCGCGGAATTCTGGGGCCGCGAGTCCCAGGAGTTGTTGCGCGCGGTCGCGGACGTGGTGTCCGTGCAGTTCCGCGATCCCGTGCTCCGTCGCGACGAAATGCACGTCGCCGCGGGTGGTGACGACGCCCGCGCCGGGCTTGAGCGTGGACACGATGCGCGAGATGGTGCCGCCGCCCGCAGTCGAGGGCATCGCAATGATCGAGCGGCCGTGCGGCGCCCGCGCCGCGCCGCGGATGAAATCCAACTGCCCGCCGATGCCGCTGTAGAACCTCGGCCCGATCGAGTCGGCACAGACCTGGCCGGTGAGGTCGATCTCGATCGCGGAGTTCACGGACACCATGTGGTCGTGCTGCGCGATCACGTTCACGTCGTTCGTGTAGTGCGATGGGTGCATCGCGACCATCGGGTTGTTGTCGACGAAGTCGTACAGCCGCCGCGTGCCCATGACGAACGACGTGACGATCTGTCCGGGGTGCGGGCGCTTGCGCGCGCCCGTCACGACGCCCGCTTCAACGAGGTCGACGAGGCCGTCGGAGAACATCTCCGTGTGGATGCCCAAGTCGTGGTGGTCGAACAGCTCGAGCAGCATGCTGTCCACGGTCGAGCCAATGCCCAGCTGGAGCGTCGCGCCGTCCTCGATCAGTGACGCGACGTGCTTCCCCACCGCCGTCGAACGGGCGTCGAGCGGGAGGCGGGCGACCTCGATGATCGGGCGGTCCGTGCGTACGGCGAGGTCGATCTCGCTGGAGTGCACGAAGGCGTCCCCCAGCGTGCGTGGCATCTGCTCGTTGATCTCCGCGATCACGAGGTGGGCGTAGCGCGCCGCCGTACGGGCGACATCGACCGAGACGCCGAGCGAGCAGTAGCCGTGGGCGTCCGGGGGCGAAACCTGGATGAGGGCGACGTCCAGCGGCAGGCCGCCGGCGGCGAACAGGGCGGGCACGTCGGCGAGGAAGACCGGCGTGAAGTCCGCCCGGCCCTCGGCGACCGCCTGACGCACGTTCGCGCCGATGAACAGCGCGTTGTGTCGCAGATGCCCTGCCAGCCCCGGGGCGACGTGCGGGGCCGGCCCCTCGAGATGCATCGACACGGTCTCGACGTCGTGCAGGTCGATGGCGCGCAGCGCGAGCGCCTCGATGAGCGGTGTTGGCGTGGCTGCCCCGCCGTGCAGGTAGACGCGCTGACCGCTTTCGATGCGGGCGAGCGCGCTGGTGACGTCGGTGATCTCCACGCTACCCCTTCGCACGCCCGGCCAGAATCTGCTCTCAGCATCGCAGGTACCGAGGTCCCCGGTCGCTATGAACCGCGCCGGGCCCGGAACCCTGGCGAACCCTCTGATCGTGCGGGAGCGCCCGCCGCGGACGAAGGGACGAGCGTCACCCCCCGCACGGGTCGGTCGTCACTGAGCGAGCGGCGTGGCGGCGCCCAGACTGCGATCGTGGAGAGATCTGCTGCGATGAGCCTCGAGTGGGCTCAAGGAGGACCCAGATGCCGCACATCGATGAACACCGCCACGAGGGCGCGGTCGCGTTGCTGACGGGAGCCGGTTCCGGCATCGGCCGCGCCTGCGCGCTCCGGCTCGCGCAGGAGGGCGCGATCGTTGTCGGCTGCGACGTGAACGCGGCCGCGCTCGAGGAGACGCGGGCTGCCATCCGGGCGGTGGGCCGGGACGTCGACATCGTGACGGGCGATGTCACGAAGCAGGCGGACGTCGATCGCGTCGTTGCGGAGGTGATCGGCCGCCACGGGCAGATCGACATCCTCGGCAACATCGCCGGGATCATGGACTGGTTCCTCCCGGCGCACGAGGTGGACGACGAGACGTGGACCCGCGTCATGGACGTCAACGTGAACGGTGTCATGCGGCTCTGTCGCCGCGTGCTGCCGGGCATGATCGAGCGCCACCAGGGCGCCATCGTGAACATCGCTTCGGTAGGCGGGTTCCGCGGCGGCGCAGCAGGCGTCGCGTACACGGCCTCGAAGCATGCGGTGGTGGGCCTCACCCGTTCGATCGGCTGGACGTACCGCGACGAGGGGATTCGCTGCAACGCGATCTGTCCCGGCGGCGTGGCCACGAACATCGGCACGACCGCGGTGCCGCGGAGCGCGTGGGGACTGGAACGGCTGCATCCGATCCACGCCGCCGCCGCGCGCATGGCCGAGCCGGACGAGATCGCGACGCTGTTGTCATGGCTCGCCTCCGCCGAGGCATCGAACGTGAGCGGCGCGGTCATCGCGGACGACGGCGGCTGGACGGCGGGTTAGCGCGACCGCGCCGTCCCGGGCGAGGCTTCGCGGGCATCGAATCATCGCGACAACACAGGCGAGACGTCAGGTGGCCGTCAGGCCACGCGCGCCCGTTCGTGCGACGTTATCCACTGCGCCATAACGATGTTCGTACCAGCACTGCCAGCGTTCGCGGGAGGAGCCGGCCACGATCCAGCGCGCGTTCGACGCTCCGATCCGGGTGCTCATCGTCGACGATCACTGCATCGTCGCCGAAGGCATCGGCCTCGTGCTGGGCCGCCACGATGACATCGAGGTGGTCGGCGTCCGCGAGTCCGCGGCCGAGGTGCCGGATGCCGTGGATGCTCTTCGCCCGGATGTGATCCTGATGGACTACCGGCTGGGGCCGGACAGCGGCGCGCAGGCGGCCGGCGCTGCCCGAGCGCGTCGCCCCGAGACGGCCGTGGTCATGATGAGCGGCGAGGTCAGCGACATCGCCATGCTTGCGGCGCTCGAGGCGGGCGCGAGCGGGTTCCTCCTGAAGACCATGCGCGCCGAGGAACTCGTGTCGGCCATCCGCCGCGCCGCGGCGGGCGAGATGCTCGTACCGCCGGGGACCGTCCAGCGGCTGCTCCGGTTCGGCCGCGAGCAGGAGGCCTCCACGAGCGGCCGAGCGCGCATGCGGGACTCGCTGACCGCGCGCGAGCGCGAGGTGCTGGCGCTCATGGGGCGCGGCCTGGACAACGCGGCGATCGCGGAGGCGCTGACCGTGAGCTACTTCACCGTGCGCGGCCACGTCCGCGCGATCCTCGAGAAACTGGGCGCTCGCACGAAGCTCGAGGCGGTCGCGCGGGCGCGTGCCGAAGGCCTGCTCGACGCCTAGTTGGCGTCTAGTAGCAACTCGTCCACCAGTCCAGGCACATCCGTCGCGAGCGTGCGCTCGTCGACCCTGTCGGCCTGCACGACGATGCAACGTCCCCGTTCGACGGTGGCGAGGACGAATACGTGCAGATCCCGCGGCGCGCGGGCGTCAATGACCGCGCCGGATCCCGCGACGTCGGAAAGCAAGGCGATCATCGCCGGGCGCACACGATCGATCCCGGCAGCGGTGACGACGGCGTAGCGCGCGTCCAGTCCGCCGAGATCCGTGACGCCGGTGCCGAATTCCGCGTGGTCGAAGACGCGGTGCGCGAACTCCTCGGCGCCTTCGCGCGCGTCCCATTGCCGCTCGGCGTACGTCCCGGCGGCACGAGGCACGCGCAGTCCCCCTTCGGACAGCTGCGTGGCAAGCCCAGCGTCATCCGCGAGCAGCGCGAGCGGCGCGTCGAATGTCGGCACGCGCGTGACCTCGACTCCCGCGTGCGCGATGAGCGCGTCGGCGTCGACCGTCGTCAGCGCGATTCGGCATGCGACCGCATCGTCCTCGAGGCGTGGCGTCCACATCGGGTTGAGCTCGGTGGGGTCGAGGGTCATGGGGCCGGCGCGCGGGCAACAAAAAACGGCCTCGTCGGGAGGCCGTTCGTTGCGGTTGTTCTGGTGGAGACGCGGGGATTCGAACCCCGGACCTTCGCATTGCGAACGCGACGCTCTACCAACTGAGCTACGCCCCCACGGGAGTTCGAGTATAGGAAGGCCCGAGGCTCTCGGGCAATCGCACGTTAGTCGAGGAGGCCCGGGACCGGGTCGATCACGACCTTGTGCCCCTGGAGGTCCACGGAGAGCACCACGCCGTCGATGACGGGGATGAGCGCGTCCTTCTTGCCCTCCCGGGTGACGAGGTAGACGTCGTTGGCGCCCGTGCCCAGCACCTCCGCCAGCTTGCCGACGAGGTCGCCTGCCGCGGTCACGACGTCCAGCCCCACGAGGTCGTCGACGTAGTACTCGTCCTCATCGAGCGGGGCGAGGTCCGCCTCGTCGATCTCGATGAGGGTCTCGCGCAGACGTTCCGCGGAGGTGCGGTCCTGATAGCCCTCGAACAGGATGATCGGATAGCCCTGCGGGGTGACGACATCGATGATGCGCGTCGGGCGGCCGCGGACCAGCACGACCTCGCCGGGCTGGAGCCGCGCGGGGTTCGAGGTGAGCGGGGTGACCTTCACGTGGCCGTTGAGGCCCCAGAGGCTATTGATGCGCCCCACCGCCACGCGGTTCGGGGCGCTCGTCTCCGGGTCGTTCTTCGAGGGCGGGCGCCCCGGCGAGGGGCGCGGCGTGCCGCCGGCGTTCGATGTCACGCGTGCCTAGTCGATGCTGAGCGTGGCACGCACGCCGGCACGGACGGCGGCGACATGCAGGAGCGAGCGCATCGCGTTCGCGCAGCGGCCGTCGCGGCCGATCACGCGACCCTTGTCGTCGTCGGCGACGTACAGGTGCAGGAGGACGCGGTCGCCGTCGTGCTCCTCCTCGACGACCACGTCGTCGGGGTGCTCGGCCAACGCGCGGGCCAGGTACTCGATGAGCTTCTTCATGGCGTTACTCGCCCGACGCGTTCGCCGCGTTCTCAGTGTCGACGGCGACCTCGGTCGCGGCGCTCGCCTCGGCAGCAGCGGCTGCGGCGGCGTCAGCCGCGGCCTGCGCGGCTTCGACGGCAGCCTGCGCTGCAGCACGCGCCTCAGCGGCGGCCTTCGCGGCGGCCTCGGCAGCGGCCTTCTCGGCGTTCGACTGCTTCGTGACGCGCTTCGGCGGCTCGACGGCGATCAGGCCCTGCTTCGAGAGCAGGCGGTGCACCGTCTCGGACGGCTGCGCACCCTGGCCGATCCAGTAGCGAATGCGGTCGTCGTTGAACACGATGGTCGAGGGCTCCGTGCGGGGGTTGTAGTTCCCGACGATCTCGACGAACGCGCCATCGCGCTTCGCGTTCTGGTCCGCGACGACAACGCGGTACGACGGCTGGTGCTTCTGGCCGGTGCGGCGCAAACGAATCCGTAGCAAGTGCTTCCTCCGAAGAGTGGGGCCGGTCTGATTGGGCTGGTCGTTCGGTAAGGTGTCGGTCGAGCGCCCCATCGCCACCGGGGGATGCGCCCTGGAACCAGCCCTACATACCGAGCATGCGCATGAACCCACCGGCGCCCTTGCCGGTGGACATCGCCTGCATCAGTTTGCGGGCATCCTTGAACTGATTCAAGAGGCGATTTACGTCTGCAGGGGTGGTTCCGGAGCCTTTTGCCACCCGGCGGCGCCTGGATCCGTTCAAAAGTTCTGGATTTCGGCGCTCTGCCAGGGTCATAGAGCGGACGATGGCCTCGCTCTGGCGGAAGAATCCGTCGTTGAAGTCCACCCCGCCGAGGCGCGACTTGAGCGCCCCAGCACCTGGCAGCATGTCCAGGAGGCCACCCAGCGGCCCCATGCTCTTGAGCTGCTCCATCTGGGCGAGGAAGTCCTCGAGGTCGAACTGGCCGCTCCGCATCCGCTTGGCGACCGTCTCGACGTCCCGCTCGCCCATCGAGGCGCGTGCCTTCTCGACGAGGGTGACGACGTCCCCCATGCCGAGGACGCGCGAGGCGAAGCGGTCGGGGTGGAACTCCTCGAGTGCTTCGAGGCGCTCGCCCGTGGTGATGAGCTTGATCGGCAGGCCGGTGACCTCGCGCACGGAGAGGACGGCGCCGCCGCGGCTGTCCGAGTCCACTTTCGTGACGACGATGCCGGTGCCCTCGAGCGCCTCGTGGAACTCCTTCGCGAGGGTCACGGCCTCCTGGCCGGTCATCGAGTCGACGACGATGAGGACCTCGGTGGGGTCGACCTCGTCGGCGAGCGCCGCGAGGGCGTCCGCCGTGTCGTCGTCCAGCGCGACCGCGCCGACGGTGTCGACGATGACCATCGTCGCATTCTGGCGCTTCGCTTCCGCGATGCCGCGACGCGCGACCTCGACGGCGGGCGCTTCCTTCTCCTCCGCGTAGACCGGCACCTCGATCGACGCGCCCAGCACCTGCAGCTGTTCGCTCGCGGCGACGCGCTCGAAGTCCGTGGAGATGAGGAGGGGGCGTCCGCCCTCGTTCTTCGCGCGGAGGGCGAGGCGTCCGGCGAGGGTGGTCTTGCCCGAGCCCTTCGTGCCGACGATGAGGATCTTCGTCGGGCCGGCGTCCGCCTTGAGGAGCTGCGCCTGTTCGCCGCCGAGGGTGTTGATCAGTTCCTGGTGGACGATGCCGATGACCTGCTGGCCCGGCGTGATCGACTTCAGGACTTCCTGGCCCAGCGCCTGCTCGCGCACGCGCGCCACGAAGTCCCGCACGACCTTGAAGTTGACGTCCGCCTCGAGCAGCGCGACGCGCACCTCGCGCAGCGCTTCGTCGAGTTCCTTCTCGCCGATGCGGCCGCTGGAGCCGAGGCGTCGGAAGGTGTTCTGGAGTCGGTCGGAGAGCGCGTCGAGCATGGATGCCAGTGTATCCGGCCTCTCGGGAGGCCGGATACACCCCTGCGCGCTAGGTCAGCGGGTGGTGCCAGTTCAGGTCGGTGCCAATGCTCAACATGGCCCGCTGCACATCGTGGTAGAGGATCTTCAGGTCGCGCATATCGTCCGCCGAGGGCGGCTTCGCGGCGGACTGGGCGCGTTTCACGAACGCGTCCCACGCGGGCTGAACGTCGGCGATCGATTCCTGCAGGCTCACGGCGATACCTCCATCCGGCCGGGGCACGAAGGTTGACGCGCACATGTTGCAACAGCGTCGGCTGGCGTCAACGGGAGGGGCGAAGCGACCGAGACGTGCGTGAGCACGGCGGCCAGGGGAGCGAGGGGAGGACACGGACGCCGGCTCGAGCCAGCGCGACGTCCGTGTCTCCGCTGCGAGGCGGGAGTTACCCCGCCGCCTCAGCAGAGACATAACGTAACAGGGAGCTGCGGCAATTCAATGAGGGAAATGGCTACACGGAGTGAAGAGTCCGTGAAACGGCGGCGCCCGCTGGAGATTCCCGGAGGTCTGCTGCCCTCAATCTCGGACGCAGGTTGAGATGCGCGTTCGCAGGTGCTCCTCTCCCACAGGTGGGAGAGGA
>CAIXBH010000162.1 GCA_903917615.1 uncultured Chloroflexota bacterium
AGTGTGGCCAGACGACCGAGGTGCCGTTCGTGCCTCGTGGCGACCGCCCGGTGTACTGCTCGAACTGCTACAACGACGTCCGCCAGAAGCTCGAGGCGCAGGAGGCCGTGGAGGCGGAGGCCGCCGCGGCCCGCATCTCGGCTGCCGCCGGCCACGCCGCCGCGGCGCTCGAGGGCAACGGACCGCCGCGTGTCGTGGTCATGGACACCGACGCCGACCGCATCGAGGTCAGCTCAGGCAGCACGATGGTGACCGATCCGGAAGAGGCCGACGCCGAGGAGTAATGCGACGTTGATCGGCGGCGCGTGCGCCGCCTAGACTCGAAGACAGGCAGACACAGACAACAGCGACGACGGAGACGAGTAGTCCTGCAGCGACCGGCGAGCGAACCCGAGACGGTGGGAGTCGGGTACGAGCCGCGCAGGACGAAGATCACTCCCGAGCTGCCGCCCGAACCCTCGACACCTCACAGAGGAACGTCGAGGCAGTAGACGCGGCCGGAGCGCCCACCGTTACCAGGGGCAGCGCGGTGTTCGCCGCGCGGTAAGCGGCGCGATGCGCCTCGACCAGTCGAGGTGCGCGTGCAACGCGGGTGGTACCGCGGGTGTTCGATCTTCGAGCGCTCGTCCCGCACCAGACATGGTGTGTGGGCGGGCGCTTTTCGTTGCCCGCTCGAATGGATCGAGGACGTCATGGCCACAGCAGCGCCGAAGTTCGAAGCGGTCTCCAGCCGGGTGTCGTTCCCGGAGCAGGAGGAGCGCGTCCTCGCGTTCTGGAAGCAACACGACATCTTCAAGCGCACCGTCGAGGAGCGTCCCGAGGACAACGTGTTCTCGTTCTTCGAGGGACCGCCGACCGCGAACGGCAATCCCGGCATCCACCACGTGCTCGCGCGCGTCTTCAAGGACCTGATCCCGCGCTACCGCACGATGCGCGGCTACCGCGTGCCCCGCAAGGGCGGGTGGGACACGCACGGACTGCCCGTGGAGCTCGAGGTCGAGCGCGCCCTCGGCCTCAACTCGAAGCAGGCGATCGAGGAGTACGGAGTCGAGGAGTTCAACCGGCAGTGCCGGGAGTCCGTCTTCAAGTACGTCTCCGAGTGGGAGCGCATGACGGACCGCATCGGCTTCTGGGTCGACATGCAGGACGCGTACGTCACGTACTCGCCCAACTACGTCGAGTCCTGCTGGTGGATCTTCAAGCGCCTGTGGGACACGAACCTCGTGTTCCGGGACTTCCGAGTGACCCCCCACTGCCCGAGGTGCCAGACCAGCCTGTCGTCGCACGAGATCGCGCAGGGGTACAAGGACGACATCCCCGACCCCGGCGTGACGCTGCGCTTCCGCCTGCCCGCGGGCTCCGAGGCGCCCGCCGCGCTGCACCTCGATGACGACGTGCCGACGAGCCTGCTCGCGTGGACGACAACGCCGTGGACGCTGTCGGGCAACGTGGCGCTCGCCGTGTCGCGCAACGCGACGTACGCGCTCGTGGAGCGCGAAGATGCGCACAACGGCCGCGAGCGCATCGTCGTGGCGGAGGCGCTGGTCCGTGCGGTCGCGGGCGACGAGGCGACCGTCGTCGAGACGCTGCCCGGCACGGCGCTCCTCGGCCTCGAGTACGAGCCGCTGTACGAGTCCGTCGGGTGGGAGGGCGTCGATCCACTGATGTTCGTCGAGGGCCGCACGCAGCGGCCGAAGTCGAACGACGATCTGCCGAGACGCCACGTGATCGCCTCGGACCACGTCACCACCGACGAGGGCACGGGCATCCTGCACGTCGCTCCGGCGTTCGGCGAAGACGACTACGCGATGGGCCGCGCGGAGGGACTGATGTTCCTCCAGCCGGTGCGCCTCGACGGCACGCTGGTCGGCGGGCCGGGCGACGGGCTGTTCGCGAAGGTCGCGGACGAGCCGATCACGCAGGACCTGCGCGAGCGCGGGCTGCTGTTCCGCAGCGAGCGCATCCGCCACACGTA
>CAIXBH010000163.1 GCA_903917615.1 uncultured Chloroflexota bacterium
CGCGTTCGCGATCTTCGCGCGGGCGATGGTCTCGTGGTTCCCGATCGACCGCGACGGCCCGATCGTGCGGATCCTCGACCAGGTCACGGAGCCGGTCATCGAGCCGCTGCGCCGGATCATCCCGCCGATCGGGATGATCGATCTCACGCCGACGATCGCGATGATCGTCCTCTTCCTCGCGTCCAACTACCTGCAGAGCCAGCGCTAGGGCGCTACGTCGCACTCTCCGCGGACGCCTCGGCGTCCGCCGTCGCATCGATCTCGGCGCCCAGTCGGCGAGCCACCTCGGCCTCGTCCAGCCCTTCGACCTCAAGCACCTTCACCTTCGAGCCATGGCCCGAGACGAGCCGGACTGCGCTGTGCCCCACGCGCAGGTGCTTCGCCACGACGCGAATCAGCGCCGCGTTCGCCGCACCGTCGACGGGCGCCGCCGTGACCCGCACCAGCAGAAACCCGGCGCGCATCCCGACTACGGTCTCCCGGGACGCCCGCGCCACGATGCGCACGGAGATCCGCGTCGCGTCACGGGAACTCGAGGGCCGGCGAACGGGCGGCGTCATGCGCCCATCCTCCCCCGGCGGGCCACCCGCGTCGATACACTGACAACGTGAACGCGCACCTGATTTTCTCTGGAGACGCTTGACATCAGAACGCGCGTTCTATAGTGTTCCGAACGTCGGCGGGGGCGCATGACAAACAGAACACGTACGAGAGGCAACGCGCCATGGCGGTCGAGAAGAAGAGCAGCGGCAACACCAAGACCGATGAGCTGACCAAGGCGATCGACCAGATCACCAAGGACTTCGGCAAGGGCGCGATCATGCGCCTGGGCGACGCCGGCGCCGCCATCAACGTGGACGCCATCCCCACCGGGGCCCTCTCGCTCGACATCGCGCTCGGCATCGGCGGCGTCCCGAAGGGACGCATCACCGAGATCTTCGGCCCGGAGTCCGCGGGCAAGTCCACCCTCGCCCAGCACATCATCGCCGAGGCGCAGAAGAAGGGCGGCACCGCCGCCTACATCGACGTCGAGCACGCGCTCGACCCGGAGTACGCCGCGGCCTGCGGCATCAACATCAACGAGCTGCTCATCTCCCAGCCGGACACCGGCGAGCAGGCCCTCGAGATCTGCGAGGCGCTCGTTCGCTCGGGCGCCGTCGACATCGTCGTCGTCGACTCCGTCGCTGCCCTCGTGCCGCGCGCTGAGATCGAGGGTGACATGGGCGACTCGCTGCCGGGCCTGCAGGCCCGCCTCATGTCGCAGGCGATGCGCAAGCTCACGTCGACCGTCTCGCGCACCAACACGGCGCTCGTCTTCATCAACCAGCTGCGCGAGAAGATCGGCGTCATCTTCGGCAGCCCGGAGACCACGCCCGGTGGCCGCGCGCTGAAGTTCTACTCGTCGGTCCGCATCGACATCCGCCGCGTGGAGTCGCTGAAGGACGGTCAGACGTTCATCGGCAACCGCGTGCGCTGCAAGGTCGTGAAGAACAAGGTCGCGGCACCGTTCCGTCAGGCCGAGTTCGACATCATGTTCACCTCCGAGATGCACGGCATCAATCACTGGGGCGACGTCCTCGACCTCGCAGCCGAGCACGAGATCGTCAAGAAGCTCGGTGCGTTCTACTCGTACGGCGACCTGCGCATCGGCCAGGGCCGTGCTGCCGCGCAGACCTACCTGCGCGAGCACCTCGACCTCGGCGCTGAGATCGAGCAGAAGGTCCGCGCCGTCGCGATGGTCGTGAAGAGCAGCGGCGCTGAGCCGACGATGAGCGACCCCGAGGCCGAGGAGTCCGAGGCCGCCCTCGAGCTCTCGATCGACGCGTAGCGTCGAGCAGAAGCAGCGGGCGCGCACGCAGGCCGCGCGGCGGGATGGGTTCGGGGCAGGAGCGCACGGTGGACGTCACGGTTACGGGCATCGAGCGCAAGGCACGCGGGGTGGTCGCGGTCACCACAAGTGACGACGACACCCGCGCCAACCTGCTCCCGCTGGAGGCGCTGATCCTCCACCGCATCCACAGCGGCGCCTCCTTCCCTGCCGACGAGTGGGAGGAGATCCGCGCGAACGGCGCGATCCTCCTCGCCACGCGCGAGGGACTCGAACTCCTGTCGCGGAAGCAGCGGACCGAGCAGGAGCTCCGCGATGCGCTCGCGGGCGACTTCCTGCCCGCCGA
>CAIXBH010000164.1 GCA_903917615.1 uncultured Chloroflexota bacterium
CGTCCGCGTAGAACACCAGCGCGAGGCGCGCCGAGCGGCCCGGGTCGTACTCGATCGCGCGGACGGTACCCGGCACGCCGAGCTTGTCGCGCTTGAAGTCGACGATGCGGATGCGGCGCTTCGCCCCACCACCGCGGTGGCGGGTCGAGATCTTGCCCCAGCCGCGGCCGCTGGTGCGGGTCTTCGTGACCAGCAGCGACTTCTCCGGCTCCTTCTTCGTGAGTTCCTCGAAGGTGAAGCCGGACGCGTTGCGGCGGCCGTCAGAGGTGGGCTTGAACTTTCGAATCGGCATGTGAGTCTCCTACACGCCTTCGAAGAATTCGATGGTCTGACCGGGGGCCAACTTGACCATCGCCTTCTTGAACACCGGCGGCTCGCCGGAGGACTTGCCGAACTTGTTCTTGCGACGACGCCCGTGGGCCATCGTCGTATTGACGCTCTCAACGGTGACGTTGAACGCCTTCTCGACCGCCGCCTTGATCTGCGGCTTGTTCGAGGCGACCGACACCTCGAACACGTACTGCCGGTGCGCGGCGAGGAGCGTGCTCTTCTCCGTCACGATCGGGCGCCGGAGCACCTCGTACAGGTGGATTTCCTTGGGCATCGGTTAGGCCTCCACCGGCGCGCGACGGCTGGCCGCGCGGTCGCCGCCCCAGAGCGCCTCGATGCGACGCACCGCATCCACCGTGAGCACCAGGGTCTTGTGCGCGAGCATGTCCGCGACGTTCAACGTGTCCGCCGGCACCACGCGCGCGCCATCGACGTTGCGCGCCGACTTCAGCGCGATGCGGTCCGCCGCACCGGTGACGATGAGCACGGACTGGCCGACGCCGGTCGCCTCGAGCAGCGCCACCACAGCCTTCGTCGAGGGACCGCTGAGGCCGAGGTCGCTCACGACCGTCAGGCGCTCCTCGGCGGCACGCGACGAGAGCACGGAGCGGATCGCCAGGCGGCGCATGCGTTTCGGGAGCTTCTGCGTGTAGTCACGCGTCGTCGGGCCGAACACCACACCACCACCGCGGTGCGTAGGAGACCGGACGCCGCCCTGACGGGACATGCCCAGGCCCTTCTGACGGCGCGTCTTCTTGGTGGAACCGGCGACCTCGCCGCGGCTGCGCGTGTTGGCAAGGCCGGCACGGCGCGCCGCGAGCTGCGCGAGCAGCGTCTGGTGCACCACGGCCTCGTTCGGCACGAGGCCGAACACCGCGTCATCGACGTCAATCGACTCGCCGGGCTGTCCTGCGGCGTCGAGTACCTGGAGCTTCATGCCTGCCCCTCGCTCTCGCCGACATCAGACGCGGCCTCAATGTCGTCCGCCGCCTCGTCCATCGCCAGCGTCTCCGCGGGCATGGTGTCGTCGGTCGGGTTTTCGTTCTCGGGCATGTCCGCCGGGACGTCGTTCTCGACACTTTCGTCCGGCACGTCGGAGACGTCGTCGGACGCCATCACTGCTTCGACCTCGGCCTCCGGGAACACCGGCGGGACGTAGGCCTTCAGCGCGGGCCGTCGGGCGTTGCGCACGCTGACGATGGCCGTGCGCGCGCCGGGCACGGAGCCCTGCACGAACAGCAGGTTGCGCTCCGGGTCGGTCGCGACCACGAGGCAGTTGAGGACGGTCACGACCTCATCGCCCATGTGGCCAGCCATCTTCTGGCCCTTGTACACGCGGC
>CAIXBH010000165.1 GCA_903917615.1 uncultured Chloroflexota bacterium
CGCGCGCCGCGGCCGGGTCGCGGTGGTACAGCGGGTTGTCCTCGAGCTCCCTCGTCGGGAGCGCGTCGCCGGCGTGCGCCGGGCCGACGGGCCCCGCGGTGTACGCCCCGTCGAGGGCACGCAGTGCGTCGCGGTCGAGCGCGAGCGCGACCGCCTTGCGCACACGCTGGTCCTGGAACGCCGGCACCGCGCGGACCGTGACGCCGTTCTTGGAGGGCAGCAACGACAGGCCGAGGCCGCGCAGGCGGCGTGCTGGCCGCTTCAGGAGCGTTGCGCCGACCGGAATCGCGGGCGCGACGGCGAGACCGGCCGTGTACACGCGCGCATCGACCTCCCCTGCCGCGAACGCGGCGTCGAGTTCCGCGGCCGTCGGGTACGCGGCGACCGTGAGCGACGCGAGCAGCGGCGCGATCGCACCGCCGCCGAGGTTGTTCGCGATGTACCGGCTCTGCAGCGAATCGTGCTGCACCGGCATGAAGGAGCCGCTGCCGGCAGCGATGTCGCTGCCCTTGTAGGTGCGCTCGCTGCGGATCGACGCATCGGCCCCCGCAAGCAGGTCGAACACCAGCCCGAAGGGAGCCTTCAGGCGCAGCGTGATCGACTGGTTGTCGGGGACCTCGACGCGATCGACCACGTCCTTGAACAGCGGGTGTCCCTCGGCGGCGCGCTTGGCGAAATCGGCGCGCATGGCCTCGGGCGTCAGCGGACGCACGGCGTCGTCCGCGTCCGGGTGGAACCGCAACTGTTCGCGCATGAAGAAGCGCACGGCGAGCGGGTCCGGCTGTTCCACGCTGCGCGCAAGGTCGCCTGATACCGACGGGCCCCGCGCGTCGACCGCGACCAACCGCGAGTAGACGAGGAGGATGTCGTCGGCATCCCACGTCGCGGGTGCCCCGACCGGGCGCACGCGCCCCAGCCGCAGGCTCGAGTCACCAGGTCGCTTACCCGCGGCCAGGCTCCGCGCCCGCACGATCTTCGACGGGTCCGCGGGCGCCGCACCCTTGGCAAACGGCTTCCCGGCAGTGCACGCGGCCAGCGAGAGTGCGGCGACTGCACCGGCACCCAGGCCGATCACCCGCCGACGGGTATACCGCGAAGTCGAAGTCATCTGGTGGCCCGAGGCGACCGTGAGCGGAGGGAAATGCAGGACAGCCGATGGCGTGGCATGGACCTCGACGGCTCCCGGGTGGTCACGGCATGTGCAGTGGGATCCCGATCCTAGGCGGCGGCGGCCCGGGGCGGCAACGTCATGCGTATGGGCTCCTGAGGCGCGACGAGGGATTACAGGCCCTGCCCCGACTACGATCGCGTCATGTGGGAAGCACCAAACCGTGAGCACGCCGGACCAGCGGGGGACGCCCTCGGCGGGACGCCCGATTCGAGCCGCCCCGCAAACCCGTGGCCCCGCCTCCTGGCATTCGCCGCGACTGTCATCGCGAGCGTGGTGCTGGCGGGGATCTGCGTCGGATCGTTCGCGAATCCGCCGAAGCGCGAGTTGAAGATCCCGATTCCCGAGCTCGCGGTAGGACTGCCGCGTTTCGTCGCCGTGACCACGTTCGGCGCCGACAAGGACGGCCTGACGTACGGCGCCTGGGTCACCGCGCTCCCGCAGGGGCAGACGATCGCCCTGCTGTCGCTCGGCCCGGCCTCGAGGTGCAACCTGAAGTGGGAGCCCACGGCGCAGGCGGGCAACCAGACCGGCGTCTACGTCGACCGCTGTAGCGCAGCGCGTTTCGATCTCGCGGGCGCGGTGATCGAGGGCGGCGCCGCGCGTGACCTCGACGCGTTTCCCACACGACGCACTGCGACCGCGATTTATGTCGACGTGACGCAGGTCACCCTCGGCCGATGCCGCGACACGGGCGCGAGCCCCTGCTCGACGCCGGATCGTCCGGCCACGCGCCACCTGCCACAGGACGCGCTGCCGGCGGACTTCCCGAGGTAGCGGAAACGAAACACCCCGCTTCGCCGAGCGGGGTGTTTCCCATCAAGCCGCGGCCGAACGAGCTACCAGATGCCGAGGGCCATCTTCACGTCTTCGCTGGCCATGGTCTTCGGGTCCCAGGGCGGGTTCCACACGAGGTTCACCTCGACATCCTCGACGCCGGGCAGCTGCGTGAGCTTGTGGAAGATCATGCCCTGCAGCATCGGGCCGACCGGGCACGCCGGCGAGGTCAGGGTGAGGTTCACCGTCACGAGGCCGTCCTCGTCGATCTCGAAGCCGTAGATCAGCCCGAGCTCGAGGATGCTCATCCGCAGTTCGGGATCCTCGACGGTCCGCAGGACGTCGCGGATCTCGTCGTCGGTCGGGAGCGTCTTCACCTCAGCATCAGCCATGTGCTGCCGTCCTCTCATCCGTCGTTGCGGGGGCAGACGACTCGTCGAGGAGCGCCTGAGCCAGCGTCTTCCAGGCGAGCGAGGCACATTTCACACGTGCCGGGAACTTCGCCACGCCAATCAGCGCCTCGATGTCATCGAACCCGTCGAGGCCGGGAGCCTGCGCGGTGACCATCATCTGCTGGAAGGCCTCGACGCCCTCGAGCGCCGCGGCAACCGATCGTCCCTTGGCGAACTCGGTCATCATGCTCGCCGATGCCTGCGAGATGGAGCAGCCGCTCCCGGAGAACGAGATGTCCGTGATGTGGTCGTCGCCGAGCTGCACCTCGACACGGACGGTGTCGCCGCAGAGCGGATTGGCGCCGTCCGCGGAGCACGTGGGCGCGATGATCTCCCCGCGGTTCCGCGGCGCACGGTAGTGATCCATCAGGATGTCGCGGTAGAGGTCGTCGAGGAGCGAAGGTTCCGGCATTAGCGGCCCGTCCCGAAGAATGCGTTCGTCTGTTCGAGCGCGTCGACGAGGGCGTCGACCTCCTCGGTCGTGTTGTAGAGGTAGAACGAGGCGCGCGCGGTCGCGGGCACGTTCAGCGCCGCCATCACCGGCTGCGCACAATGGTGCCCCGTGCGGATCGCGACGCCGTGCGTGTCGAGCACCTGCCCCACGTCATGCGGGTGGATGCCCTCGAGCTCGAAGGAGATGACGCCGCCGCGCTCCTGCGCGTTCGGGCGGCCGAAGATCGACAGCCCCGGCACGTCCGCCAGCCGGCGCAGCGCGTAATCGGTGATCTCGATCTCGTGCTTGCGGATCGCGTCCATGCCGAGCGCAGCGAGGTAGTCCACGGCGACGCCGAGCCCGATCGCGCCGGAGATGTCCGGCGTGCCCGCCTCGAACTTCGCGGGGACGTCGGCCCACGTCGAGCGGTCGAGTGTGACCGTCAGGATCATGTCGCCGCCGCCCATGAACGGGTCCATCGCGTCCAGCAGGTCGAGGCGCCCCCACAGCACACCGATGCCGTTCGGCCCGAGCATCTTGTGCCCGGAGAACGCGAGGAAGTCGATGCCCAGCGCCTGGACATCGACGGCCATGTGCGGCACCGACTGCGCACCGTCCACGAGCACGGTGGCGCCCTCTGCCTTCGCCATCGCGATGAGATCGGTGAGCGGCACGATGCTGCCGAGCGCGTTCGACATTGCGGTGACGCTGAGCAGCTTCGTCTTCGGACCGATCAGCCGCCGCGCCTCGTCCAGGTCGAGCGTGCCGTCAGGCAGCATCGGGATAAAGCGCAGCACGATGCCGCGCTCGTCGCGCAGCATCTGCCACGGGACGATGTTCGAGTGGTGCTCGATTTCGCTCAGCACCACCTCGTCGCCGGCCTGCAGGAACTTGCGTCCCCACGCGTGCGCGACGAGGTTGATCGACTCGGTGGTGTTGCGCGTGAAGATGATCTCCCGCGCGTCGGGCGCGTTGATGAACTGCGCGATCTTCGCGCGCTCGCCCTCGTACATGTCGGTGGACTCCACCGACAGCGTGTGCACGCCACGATGGATGTTCGCGTTGTGGTCGCGGTAGTAGCGCGTGATCGACGCGATCACCTGCACCGGGCGCTGGCTCGTGGCCGCGTTGTCGAGGTAGACCAGCGGCACGCCCGGTGCGACTTCCCGCTTCAGGATCGGGAAGTCGCGACGGATCCGCGCGATGTCGAAGGGCAGGTGGGTCGACGTCGTGTCCAGGACCAGGGTCACTGAGCTGCCTCACAGTCGACGTACAGATCGTCGCCGTCGACGGTGACCGGATAGGCGCCCACGCTCCGCACGGCGGGCAGGCTGAGCACGCGCCCCGTCTTCGCATCGAACGCCGCGCCATGCCTCGGGCAGAGAATGCGGCCGTTGCGAAGCGTGCCCTCGCCCAGCGGCCCGTTGTCGTGCGTGCAGACGTTATCAATCGCGTAGAACGCGCCGTCGATGTTGCTGACCGCGAGCGAACGAGCGCCGCATGCGAGCACGCGCACCTCGCCCGCAGGCACGTCCGAGGCAGCTGACAGGCGCTCAAGGGCCATCCGCTAGCTGTCCCGTCCTTCGAGCGCGGCCGTCGAAAGCTTCTGCTCGACGCGCGTGTGCATCTCCTCGGCAAGCTCTGCGTACGCGGGGTCGTCGAGGACCGAGGCGAAGAAGCCGCCGATCAGCAGCTGCAACGCGCCGCGGTAGTCGATGCCACGACTCTGCAGGTAAAACAGCGCCTCGCCGTCCACCGGGCCCACGGTCGCGCCGTGGCCGCAGCGAATGACGTCCGCCGTCAGGATCTCCAGCACCGGGTCCGAGTCCGCCTTCGCGTGGTCGGAGAGGAGCAGGTTGCGGTTCTGCTGATTCGCCGCCGCACCGCCCGCGGAAGGCTCGACGCGTGTCACGCCGTAGTAGATCGACCGCGAGGCGCCCGCGAGCGCGCTCTTGATCTCCACGTCCGAGGTGGACTTCGGCCCGGAGTGGTCCTGGAGCGTCACGAAGTCGAAGTGCTGGTCGCCGTCGCCGAGCGCGACGCCGCGGATCAGCGAGTTCGCGCCCTCGCCCTCGACCAGCGCCTCGAGGTGCTGCTTCAGCAGCTTGCCGCCGAGCGCGAGCGATGCCAGTTGGACGTCGGCGTTCTTACCGACGCGCGAACGGACCGTCGTGAACTCCTGCGTCGCATCGCCCCAGCCGCCGTCGAAGAGGATGCGCACGTGCGCCTCCTCCTCCGCGATCACCTCAACGACGCCGGACACGAGGAGCGGCGCCACGCCGGAGCGATTGCGCACGATGATCGTGACCTCGGAGCGGGGCTCCGCGACGACGAGCAGGCGCGGGAAGATCGCGCCCTCGTCCCCCGTCACGTCGACGGTGACCGGGGTGTCGAAGACCTTGCCGCGCGGCGCGCGCACGAAGACGCCGCCCGTCCACAGCGCGCTGTTCGCGGCGACGAACTTCCCCTCGGTCGGCGTCACCACCGAGCCGAGCGCCCCCTCGACCACGGATGCCTGTGCGGCATCCG
>CAIXBH010000166.1 GCA_903917615.1 uncultured Chloroflexota bacterium
ACCAACTGAGCTACGGGCCCCCGGACCGGCGTGACCGGTCGAGGAGCAAGTGTATGTGGGCCTCCGCGTCGAGGTCTACCGGGCGCGTCGCCCGGCTGCCCGATGGGGCGCTCAGCCGCGACGCTCGACGGCGCGCCGCAGGGGCAGCCACGCCGCCCGCATCCGCCGGAACGTGCGCGGGAACCGCCGCCGCAGCTGGCGCATGCGCACCCGGTTCCGCTCGACGATCTGGCCGATCGCGATGACCGTGTCCACGGGGAGCGCGCGCTCCTCGTCGCGCGCCCACGCGACGAACCGATCGATGGCGACGTCGGCGTCCTGGTGTTCGCCCAGCAGGTCCTGGACACGCTGCGCGGCGGCGGCCATGCGTCCAGACGCCTTGCGCGTCAGCGGGCTGAAGAAGTCGACGGCGTAGCGGAATCGCTTCACCCGCGTGCGCAGGGCGTGGAACTCCGCAGGCGGGGAACCGGCATCCAGGCGAGAGGCATCGCGGCGCAGCCGCTGGAAGCGCTGGCGCAGCAGCTCGGCGGCGAACTCGGGCGTCGAGGGCGTGCTTTCGCGCGGCGTTTCGCCCTCGGACGATGCGTCCGTCAGGTCGGCGCTCGTGGACGCCAGCATCGCGGTCACGCGCGAGACGCACTTCGCGTACCGGTCACTGTCGAGTGCGGCAATCAGCGCGGTACGTGCTGCGGTGCGTTCGCTCCGCAGGATGTCGGCGACCGGCCCAAGCGAACCGGGAACCTCGAGTCCGGTCGCGTAGTCGCCCAGCGCGCCGAGCTCGACGTCGAGGTCGCGCACTCGACCGAGTGCGTCACCCACCCAGGCCAGGTCGTTGCGCAGCGATTGCGCGCCGGGCAGTGTCGGCTCGAACAGTCCGAGGGCGGTCTGCGACCGATGCGTGGCGACACGCATCTGGTGCAGTGCCTCGTCGTCCAGGCCGAGCCGCGTCCCGGGTTCATGGCGCAGCAACTGCGAGAAGTCGTGGCGGACCGCCGCGAGCGCGAACTCGTGGAGCGGCATGCGGCGCAGCGCGCGTGGGGGACGCGGGGCATCGGCCGGCGGCGGCGAAAGTTCCAGCGCGAGCAGGCCCGCCTGGAACTTCGAGAGGACGGCCGGCCCGAGGTTGCACGCCTCCGCGAACGTGCGCACAACCGCCTCGACGTCGGAAGCATCCCCCGCCTTCGTCAGCTCGATTTCGATGCGGTTCAGCGCGGGGACGGGTGCCGCGAGCACGGTTGCGCCGCCCTCGTCCGGATCCGGAGGGGCGGCCTCCGCGGTCCGCGCCGGCGCCGAGACCCGCGTGCGGTCGAGGTCGACCGCGGCCAGCCGGACCCCGTCGCGCTCGAGCGCGTAGGACTCGCGGCGTGTCACGACCTCGAACAACGGCGTGAGGTGCTGCGTTCCCAGCAGCGCTGTGAGTGGTTCGCGGACGAGGCCCTCACCCCGCAGGGGGTCCGAGCTGCCGAGCGGGAGCGATTCGGTGATCTCCCGTCGGGCGCGTGGCCCGCGGCTGGCCACGCCGAACGCCTTCAGCGTGACCTCGGCAGCGCGGCGTTGCCGGCGAACGCGCAGCGTGTAGTTCGCGCGGTACACACGCCAGTCCGGTGAGTCGAAATAGGTGTCGCGCTGGAGGTGTCCCCCGAGGGGGACGATCACGCAGCCGTCGAGCGCCGGCTCGCTTCGGAGCCAGCGCCGCACGCCGGCCAGGCTTGGCGCGTCGAACTGCCATTCGATCTCGATGACGTCCGTCGGGGATGGTTGCGTCGGCTGCATGGGGACTCGATCCGCGCCGTGGCCGTGCTGCCGGTCGGTCCCGGTCTCGGGGGCGCCGTCGCCGTTCGAGACAGTATGGCGCTCGATCGGCCCCCAACATTAAGGATTGCCGTCGATCGCAATCGTTGCTCGGGGGAGCGGTCGGATTCGCGGACCGGCCAGCTCGGCCGCCCGCCCCGGTCCTCCGGTGCTACAGTGCTGGCAGCACTGCACACGGGGTGGTCGGGGATGCGCCCGGCCTGAGATCAGACCCGCGAACCTGAACCGGGTAATGCCGGCGGAGGGATGTGCGCTCGGGGCATGCGCCCAGCCACTCGCCCGTCCTGATCTCTCCCGCGCTGCCGTCCTCGGATGAGGAGGTGGATATGCGCACGGTCCTGACGATCGCGGGCTCCGATAGCGGGGCGGGAGCGGGGATCCAGGCAGACCTGAAGACGATCGCCGCGCACGGTGCGTACGGCCTCTCCATCCTCACCGCGGTGACGGCCCAGAACACGCAGGCCGTGACCGCGGCCGCGGCGCTCTCGCCCGAACTCATCGAAGCGCAGTTCGCCGCGATCTTCGCTGACTTCGCGCCGGACGCGGCGAAGACCGGCATGCTCGCTGACCGCGAGCGTATCGAGGTGGTGGCCGCCGCGATGCGGCGCTACGCGCCGCCCCACTACGTCCTCGATCCGGTGATGATCTCGAAGTCTGGATTCCCCCTCCTCGAACCGGACGCCGTCGAGGCGTTGCGCACGCAGCTGCTCCCGCTTGCGGACGTCGTGACGCCCAACGTGCACGAGGCGCAACTGCTCGCTGACATGGAGATCCGCACGGTCGATGAAGCGCTGCAGGCCGGCGCGCGCATCCTCGACCTCGGGCCGCGCGCGGTCATCGTGAAGGGCGGGCACCTCGAAGAGCAGCCGGCGACCGACGTCCTCGTCACGGCCGAGTGCGCGCAACTCTTCGAGGGCGAGTTCGTGGAGAGCCGCAGCACGCACGGCACCGGTTGCACGTTCTCCGCCGCGCTGGCGTCGCAGCTCGCGCACGGGCGTTCGCTCGAGGACGCGATCGTGATCGCGAAGGCGTACCTCACCGAGGCGATCCGGTCGGCCCCCGGCCTGGGCGGCGGAGCAGGCCCGACGGACCACTTCTTCTACCTGCGACGCCCGGATGCGGCGGCGTGGATGGCACGCCTCGGCGTTGGGATTGCGGCGGTCCGCGCATGACCACGATCCCGCGACTCCACGTCATCACCGACACCACGCTGCAGGAACGGCACACGCACGCCGTACTGGCTGTGCTCGCGGCGCAGGGCGGTGCGGACGCCGTGCAACTGCGCGAGAAGCGCGCATGGCCGGCGCGCCTGCTGATCGAGGCGGCCCGCGATGCTCTCGCGGCCTGCCAGCCGCACGGCACGATGCTCGTCGTCGACGACCGCGCGGATGTTGCGCGCGCGATGGGCGCACCGGCGATCCACCTCGGGCGTGACGACATCGATGTGGAGACCGCGCGCGCGATCCTCGGACCGGACGTCATGATCGGCGGCACCGCGAATTCCTACGAGGAGGCCGCGCGCGTGTGGGCGAGCGGCGTGGACTACCTCGGCGTCGGGCCGATTTACGGCACACAGTCGAAGGCGAATCCCGCGCCGGACATGGGACTCGAGACGCTGGCGCGTATCTGTGCGGACTCGCCGCTCCCGATCATTGCGATCGGAAGCATCACGCCGGAGCGCATCACCGAGGTCATGGACGCCGGCGCGCACGGCGTCGCCGTGCTCTCGACTGTCGTGCTCGCTGACGATCCGACTGCCGCCACCGCCCGTTGCCGCGAGGCGCTGGACGCCGCGCTTCGAAGCCGGCCGGCATGACCGGGCGCGCCGTCGTCGATGTCTGTGTCGTGGGCGGCGGGATCGTCGGTCTCGCGCTCGGGCGCGAGCTCGCACTGCGTGGGCGCTCGGTGCTGGTCCTCGAATCGCGGCGTGTGGGCGAGCGATCCGCGGCGAACGTCGCCGCGGGAATGCTTGCACCCGCGTCCGAGGTGGACCTGTCGGACTCGCGGTTGACCGAGTTCGCGCTCGCCGCGCACGCCATGTATCCGGAGTGGTGTGCGGCACTGGCGCGCGAGAGTGGCCTCGATGCCGGGTTCGACCCGACCGGCACGCTCATCGTGGCACTGCACCACGACCATCTGGCGCTGCTCGAGCGGCTGAACGAGTTCCAGCGCGAGCGCGGTCTCACCGCGGAGCGGCTCAGCGCCGCCTCAGCACGCGAACTCGAGCCATGCCTCGCGCCGGGCGTCATCGGCGCGCTGCGCACGGACGACACCCAGGTCGATCCGCGCCGCGCCATGCGCGCGCTGGTCGCAGCCATCGCCGCTGCCGGGGGTGTCCTCGAAGACGGCGCGGAGGTGAGCGCGCTCGTTCGCGACGGGGACACATATGCGCTGACGGTGCGCCACCGCGAGTCCGAGGCGACCGTGCACGCTTCGCAGGTGGTGCTCGCGGGTGGTGCGTGGTCCGCAAGGGTTGCGCTGCCGGCCGGGCTCCCGTCGCTTCCCATGCGGCCCGTCAAGGGACAGGTTGTGCGCGTACGCGGCGAGCGACTGATCGGCCACGTCGTGCGTACGCCGGACGTGTACCTCGTCCCGCGGGCCGATGGAGAGCTCGTCATCGGGGCGACGATGGAGGAGATGGGCTTCGATGCCCGATCCACGGCGGGCATGGTGGAGCACCTGCTCCGCGAGGCCCAGCGCGTCCTGCCGGGCATCGCCGAGCTCGAGCTGACCGAGTGCGGCGTGGGCTTCCGGCCGGCGCTGCGCGACCACCTGCCGGCCATCGGTAGCCTCGACGGCGCCGGGCTCTTCGTGGCCACGGGACACTTCCGCAACGGCGTCGAGCTCGCGCCGATCACGGCGCAGTTGCTCGCGGACGTCATGTGCGAGGGCCGCACCGACCCGCTCATCGCGCCGTTTACGCCGGCACGTTTCGCGACGGTGGCATCGGCATGAGTGCGGACACGATCGCGGTGCACGTAAACGCGGAGCCGCGCCTGCTCGACCCGCGTGTCGCCATCGGCGACCTCGTGCGGCAGGTCGTGGGCGACGCCGCCGCACGCGGGGTGGCGGTCGCGCGCAACGGCGAAGTGCTGCCGCGGGCGGCATGGTTCGACACGACGCTGGTCGACGGCGATGTCATCGAGATCGTCCGTCCGGTGCAGGGAGGCTGAGGATGAGCGAAGAGCAGCCAGGGACTGCAGGCCTCGCGGTGCCAGACACCTGGGAGGTCGCCGGGATGACGCTGCACTCGCGCGTCATCCTTGGCACGTCGCGCTACCCGAGCACGCAGGTGCTCCTCGATGCGCTGGAGGCGGCGGGCACGGGGCTGGTGACGGTCGCCATCCGGCGCGTCGATCCGCAGGCCGCCTCGGCCGGGGAGAGCCTGTACGACCTGCTCACGGAGCGCGGCCTGCAGCTGCTGCCGAACACCGCCGGCTGCTTCACGGCCCGAGAGGCCGTGCTCACGGCGGAGCTCGCACGCGAGGCGCTCGGCACCTCGGTCATCAAGCTCGAGGTCATCGCCGACGACGAGACGCTGCTGCCGGATGCCGAGGAGTTGCTCATCGCCGCCCGCGAGCTTGTCGCGCGCGGTTTCCAGGTGCTGCCGTACACGAACGACGACCCGATCACGGCGCGCAAGCTCGAGGAGATCGGCTGCGCCGCCGTCATGCCCCTGGGTGCCCCCATTGGATCTGGTCTCGGCATCCGCAACCCGCACAACATCCAGCTCATCAAGGAGCACGCGAAGATCCCCGTGATCGTGGATGCAGGTGTCGGGACGGCCTCGGACGTCGCGGTGGCGTTCGAACTCGGCTGCGACGGCGTGCTGATGAACACAGCGGTGGCGCAGGCGCACGACCCCGTGCGGATGGCCCGCGCGATGCGGGCGGCCGCGATCGCAGGGCGCGAGGCGTTCCTCGCGGGCCGCATGCCCCGCCAGTGGTACGCGGAGGCTTCGTCGCCGGCACTGGGGCGCATCAACGCGCCAGCGTGGCCGTAGTGCCTGATGCGGCGCTCCCCGGGCGGCTGATGGTCGTGGTCGACCTTGAGTACGCGGGCTCCGATGCGCGGTGCCTCGAGTTGCTGCGTGTCGTGGCGCGTGCGGACGTAGGACGACCGGTATTTCTGCAGCTCCGCGCGCACGGCCTCGAGCCGGATGCATTTCGCGAACTGGCCGCGCGTGCCCGTGCCGAGGTAGCCACGGGCGTCCCGCTGCTGCTGAACGGCCCCGCGGACCTCGCGACCGAGCTCGGCTTCGACGGCGTACACGCCCCGGAAGGCCTGATCCCGGAGCAGCGACCCGCCGGCGTACGCTGGCTCAGCGCCGCGGTGCACACCATCGAGGGGGTGCGGCGCGCTGAGCGCGCGGGTGCCGATCTCGTGGCGTTCGGCTCGGTCTACGAGCCGGGATCGCATCCTGGCATGCCTGCCGGTCTCGATGCGCTGCGGCTCGTCACCATGGCAACGTCGCTGCCCGTGTTCGCGATCGGCGGCATCACCGCGGACCGTATCGAAGGGTGTGTCGCCGCCGGGGCTGCGGGCGTCGCCGTCATCTCGGGTATCCTCGGTGCGCCGGACATCGAGCGCGCCGTCATCGAGTACTGCGACGCGCTGGAGGCGGCGAAGTGAGCGACGAGGCGTTTCACCTCCAGCTCCAGCGCGAGTCCGCGCCGACATGGGCCGCGATCGACGCGCTGCCGTTCCTCGCGCGGCTCGCGGATGGCTCGCTCGAGGAGGAGCGCTTCGCGTGGTTCATCACGCAAGACATCCACTACCTCGACACGTTCGCGAACGTGCTGCTGCGCGCGGCAACCTGGGCCGATGACAGTGCAACTCGTGCGTTCCTTCGCGACCGTGCGGCGAACGTCGAGCGTGTCGAGGTGGCGCTGCACGGGACGCTGGCGCCGCGGCTCGGTATCTCGGTCGAGGTCGTCCGCGCGACGGAGCCGGCGGCGGTGACCGTGGCGTATACCGACCATCTGCTCAAGATTGCGGCGGCGGGGCCGCTGGCCGAGGTCATTGCGGCGGTGCTGCCGTGCTACTGGGTGTATCGCCACGTCGGCCTGCAGCTCATCGACCGCCTGCCCGATCACGACCTGTATGCGAACTGGATTCGCGCGTACGCTGCGCCCGAGTTTGGCGCCGCTGTGGACAGCCAACTCGCCCTCGTGGATACGCTCGCAGCGGCCGCCACGCCTGCCGTGCGGGAGCGCATGACGCGGTGGTTCCAGCGCAGCCTGCGGTACGAGTGGATGTTCTGGGATCAGGCCGACCGGCAGGCCCACTGGCCGGTCGTCTGACGCGAAGGGACCCGATGATGGATCCGCGCACCGAGTCGCTCCTCCAGACGCTGCGTGCCCTTCCCGCGGAGACGCTGTCGCTCACGATGCGCAGCGTGCGCGGGCAGGCCGAGCGTACGTTCACCGGTCCGCTGCTCGCCGACTATGCGGTCGCGGCCGGCTTCATCCGCGAGCGGACGGCCGATGGTGCGATCTCCGACGGCTACTTCGTCGTGACCGCGGCCGATGGGATGCGTGTCACGGTCTCGCTCGCGGAGGTTGTCCCGGGCACCAGCACCAAGCAGGTGATCCTTGCGACCACGCAGGACGGCTCTGCCCTCGACGTCGGCGCGCGCCTCGTCCTGCCCGAGTTCCCGGGGCTGGCCGGTCGCTCCGTCCTCGGTGTGGCGAGTATCGAGTTCCACCACTTCGAGCGGAGCACCCGCGCGGAGCCGACGTCGGCGATCACACTCGCGGGGCTCCTCGACCGGTCGGGGGCGTGCGACCTGGCGGCGCTCGGCGCTGACGCGCTCGTCGAGGTCGAGACCGCCGCAGGCACGGGGCATCAGGGAGAGCCGCTCCCACCGCGTCGCTACGCCGGCGTGCCGGTGTACCGGCTCCTCGACGAGGCTGGCATCCAACTCGACCCCGCGGTGCACGAGGACTTCCTGCAGAACATTGTCGTCGCGACCGGCGCCGACGGGCAGTCGTCCGTGATCGCGGGCGGCGAGATCGAGCCGCGCTTCATGAATGGCACGGCGATTGTCGCTGTGCTGCGGGACGGGAAGCCGCTCGGACCGGACGAGGGGCCGGCGCGGCTCGTCGTGCCGTGGGACCTTAAGCCGGGCCGATGGGCGCGCAACCTCGTGCGCCTCGAGTTGCGACGCGCGTAGCGTCGCGTGGATGAAGGAGATCGCGATGGTGCAGGTCATCCACGCCGAGGATCGCGATCGTCAGACCGGCCAGACACCCGGCATGAGCCGCGAGGCGGCCATCTGCTCGGAGATGACGGATGCGCGCGGACTCTGGATGGGCCTCGGGCGGAACGAGCCCGGCGCGGCATCCGGCGCGCACCACCACGGCGACTCGGAGTCAGGCATCTACGTGCTGTCCGGGCGCATCCGCTTTCGCTGGGGCGATCACCTCGAGCATGAGATCGACGCGGATGCCGGCGACTTCGTCTTCGTGCCGCCGCACGAGGTGCACAGCGAGGAGAACCTGAGCCCCGACGCGCAGGTCGAGTTCATCGTCGCGCGCAACACCGCCGAGGCGATCGTCGTCAACGTGCCCGACCCGCGCCCCTGAGTCCCGCTAGCGCGGCTCGCGCGTGAGGATCGTGCTGATGACGCGCCGCGGCAGGTCCGTCGTGATCGCGTCGACGCCGAGGTCGAGGGCGTGCGCGATCTCGGCTGGATAGTCCACCGTCCATACGCCCACCTCGAGGCCGAGCGCGTGGGCGTGCTCGACGTGCGCCGCTCGAACGGAGTCATGGTCGGCGTTCACGCCGGCGAGGCCGAGTTGCGCGGCCGTCTCGATCGCGGCATCGAGGCTTGCGACCCACGCCGGCTGTGCGAGGACGGAGAGGAACACCCGCGATCGCTGGCACTCGCGTGCGAGGAGCCCAGCGTCCTCTGGCGGGTGGGTTGTGAACCACGTCCACGACTCCGCACCCGCCGCGCGCACCGTGGCCGCAACGCGCTCCTCGAGGCCGCGCATCGGGAAGTCGATCACGATCGCGCAGCGCCCACCGACCGCCGCGATCGCCTGTTCCAGCGTCGGCACCGGCTCCCACGGGCGCAGACGGCGTGGGTCGTAGACGTGGAGCGATCGCAACTCATCGAGGCTGACGTCGGCGACCGCTCGACCGTCGCCGGTGACGCGGCGCAGCGTCTCGTCGTGCATCAGCACGAGTGCGCCGTCGCGCGTCGCACGGACATCGACCTCGACGCCGTCTGCGCCGTCCGCAACGGCGGCGGCGATCCCGGCCAGCGTGTTCTCCGGCTGGTCGCCCGCGTTGGTGCGATGCGAGATGACGAGGGGCGGCACGCGATGCGCTACCCGGCGAAGAACACGGCGTGGCCGACGACGGCCTTCCAGATGGCGTCCGCCAGGAATGGGCCCGGTCCGAACGGGTTGCGCGCCGTCGTCAGCAGCGACATCAGGAGCGCCCACGCGGCGAAACCGGCAACGTTGGCCGCCAGCGTCTCGCGTCCGGCGCGCCCGGAGACGCGCTGGATCGCGATCTGGGTGCAGGCGACCCAGCCCGCGATCGCCACCATGCCGACGCCGAACGCGACCGGGCGGATCACCATGAACAGCGCGAGGGTGAGCGGCGCGCAGGCGAAGCCCGCTGCGCGCACAAGCTGGCCGACGTCGACGGCCATGTGCCCGATGCGCTGGAGGACGAGCGTGGCAACCAGGAGCCAGACAAGCCAGGCCGCCACGCTGAACGCGCCGCCGATGAGCACGCTCTTCACGAACACGAATGTACGGTCGCCCAGCCCGCTCTGCACCCACCAGAGCCAGCCACCCAGCCCGAGGAACGCGATGCTCGCGACGGCGACGCCGAGCGCGGACATCGTGGCGCGGGGGTCGAGGCGGACATCGTCGAGGACGTCCATGTCGAAGAGGGCGATGCGGCGCAGGCGCATGAGGATCAGCGGCATCGGGCCCCCCGGCGCGCGAGAGGGCAAGGTGAGCCCTCGGTGGTGCGCGCGTCCATGCTGTCGGGGAGTGCGACGATTCTAGCGCACGCGCTCGCGTACGCGGTGGTTAGAGCGGCCGCTTGGACGGCACGCCGGCGCGCCGCGGATAACGGTCGTCAAGCGGGCCGGTGCGGCGAACGAGCACCACCCGCTGCTCCGGGACGTCCGCGCCCAGCGGCAGGGGGACTACGTCGACGATTGTCCCGCCGAGCGCGGCCAGTGCGCCGGCGGCGTCCGCGATCTCGTCGTCCACCCGGCTGCCCTTCGGCGCGGCGAGGATGCCGCCCTCGCGGAGCAGCGGGAGCGCGTACTCCACCAGCACCGGGAGCGCGGCGAGCGCGCGGGCCACGGCGAGGTCGCACGAGGCGCGCAGGGCGGGGGCCCGGCCGGCCTCCTCGGCGCGCGCGTGGATGACCTCCCCATCGACGTCAACGGCCTCCAGGAGCGTCCGGAGGAAGGTGCAGCGGCGCTCCTGCGCCTCGATGGCGATCAGGTGCAGGGCTGGCTCGGCCATCGCCATGGGGACCCCGGGGAAGCCGCCGCCAGGCCCGAGGTCCACCATCCGTGCCGACACCCCGGCCGACAGCGCGCCTGCGCCGCGCAGGGCGGCCAGGAGCGCCAGCGACTCGCCGAAGTGGCGTCGCTGCGTCGTCTCCAGGTCCGTGATGGCCGTCAGCCCGGCGCGGTCGTTCCACTCGGTCAGCAGCGCCAGGTAGCGCGCGAAGCGGGCCTCGAGCTCGCCGTCGAGCGGCAGGCCGAGGCGCGCGGCTTCTTCGCGCAGGGCGGTGAGGGGAGGGGGAGGAGGTGTCTGCTGCACGTTGACACCCAGCGTCCCACATCTTCTAGACTGGTGGGGCTGGCGACGCCAGGCGGGCGCGCCCATGCCAGACCACTGACGCAAGCACCGGAAGACAGCAGCGGGAGCCCGTATGGCCGAGCGCGTCACCGCGAGCGAGGCCCTGGAGCACTTCCAGGCGGCACTCGAGAGCGAACCCGACAAAGAACGAGAAGAAGCCCCTGCCGTGGCTCGCTTCGTGGCGTGGCTGGGCACCGACCGGGTGATGGAAACCGTCACCCCCGACGACGTCGTGAAATACATCACGACGGAGACGGACGAGACGCCGGACGCCATCGACCCCGTGCGCGCGTTCCTCGCACACTCGGCGCGCCTCGACTTCACGGTCGGTGATCTGTCCGAGCTGCTGCTGCCGGCCGAGCCCACGGACGGGGAGAGCGCCGCCCTGCGCCGCGCCCGCCTGAACGCCAGCGCCGACCTTGGTGAGAACGCCTACCAGGTCACGTTCGAGGGCCTGATGCTCCTCGAACGGCAGCTGAACGAGGCGAAGGCGAACCGTCCGTACATCGCGCAGAAGCTGCGCGAGGCGATGGCCGACAAGGACTTCCGCGAGAACGCGCCGCTCGACGCCGCGCGCGACGAGCAGGCCCACCTCGAAGCGCGCATCCGCGACATCGAGACGCGGTTGCGCTTCGCCGTCATCGTCGACGAGGACGCCAAGAAGGGCCGCGCGAACGTCGGCTCGGTCGTGAAGCTCCTGAACAACAGCACGAACAAGGAACAGAGCTTCACGCTCGTGAGCCCGAACGAGGTCGACCCCTCGAAGGGCAAGATCTCGATCGCCTCGCCCGTCGGCGTCGCAGTCATGAACCACAAGACCGGCGACGAGGTCACCGTGAACGCCCCGTCAGGCCCCATCACCTTCAAGGTGCTGGACGTGCAGGGCTAGGCGCGCGATCTGATGACCGCACCGACCCAGGCCGACGGCACGGTCATCACCGCTCGGGGCCTCGTCAAACGCTATGGCGTCCTGACTGCGCTCGATGGCGTCTCGTTCGAAGTCGCCCGTGGCGAGATCTTCGGCATCCTCGGTCCCAACGGCGCGGGCAAGACCACGCTCGTCGAGGTCCTTGAGGGCCTGACGACGCCCACGCAGGGCTCGGCGTCCGTTCTGGGTCTCGAGGTGACTGACGCCCCGACCGAGGTGAAGCGCCGCATCGGCGTGCAGCTGCAGGCGTCCTCCTACCATCAGTACCTGACGCTGAAGGAGATCCTCGAGCTCTTCGGCTCCTTCTACCCGCAGCACGCCGACCCGATCGAGCTGCTGCGCCGCGTCCGCCTGGAGGACCGCGCGAACGCGCGGATGCGCACCCTCTCCGGTGGGATGCAGCAGCGCTTCAGCATCGTCGCGGCGCTCGTGAACAACCCGGAGGTCGTCTTCTTCGATGAGCCGACGTCCGGGCTCGATCCGGACGCGCGCCGCGACCTCTGGAACATTGTGCGCGAGGTCCGCGCGAGCGGGGCGACCGTGGTGCTGACCACGCACTACATGGAAGAGGCGGAGACGCTCTGCGACCGCGTTGCCTTCCTGCATCGGGGCCAGATTGCGGCGCTCGACACGCCGCAGGGGCTCATCCGCAGCCTGCACGCGCCCTACCGCGTCACCTTCACGACCGCGGCTCCCCTCGATGCCGCCGTCGCAGCCGCAATACCGGGCACGCGCGGGATCGAGCAAGACCACACACCGGACGGCTACGTCCTCCGCCTGCGCGCCGACACCGCGCCCCCGGTGGTGTCTGCGCTGACCTCGATGGTGGAGCGCGCGGGGATCGAGATGGTCGATCTCGCCGTCGAGCCTGCCACGCTGGAGGACGTCTTCCTCTCGGTCACCGGCAGCGGACTGGACGGCTGATGCGCACCCTGCTCGGAGCGAGCGTGAAGATGGTCATCCGCGACCGTCAGTCCATCTTCTGGGCCTTCTTCTTCCCGTTGATCCTGCTGGGCGTGTTCCGGCTGTTCTCGCCCGGGACGGCAAACACCACGAATCTGCTGGTGAGCGCGGACACGCGCACGGAAACGGGCGCGGCACTGGTGCAGGCGCTCCAGCAGGTGCCGTTCCTCAATGTCGAGGTGCGCAGTGGGGTGTCATCGGCCGAGGCGAACGGGATCCTCGCGCAGCGGAAGTTCAACGCGGCGCTGCTCGTCACGGCCGGCCCGACCGGGCAGCCGGCCGCGGCCGAGCTCATCACCGCGATCAACGACCCCATCGGCAGCTCAATCACCGTCGCGGCGATCTCCTCCGTCGTCGACCGCGTGAACCTGGTGCTCACGCGCGCGCCGCGCGCGATCGAGCTGCAGGCCCGTGTATCCGACGTGCGCCGCACCACCTACTTCGAGTTCCTCGCACCCGGCATCATCGGCATGGGGCTGATGAACTTTGCGACGATCAGCCTTGCCGCGTCGCTCTCGCGCTACCGCGCGGAAGGCGTGCTCCGGCGGATCCGCGCGACCCCGCTCGCCCCGTGGAAGTTCTTCGCGAGCGTCGTTGGCGCGTATCTGCTGGTCGCCGCAGCCCAGGTGTTTGTCCTCGACCAGGTCGCGCGGCTCATGGGCGCGAACCTGCACGGAGGCATCCCGTTCATGCTGGTTGCGGTCTTCGGGACGCTGATCTTCCTGAACATCGGCGTGATCGTCGCGGGCAAGGTGCACGGCCGCGGCGCGGTCGAGGGCGCTGCGAACGCGATCACGATGCCGATGATGTTCCTCAGCGGCTCGTTCTTCCCCATCACGTCGCTGCCCGCGGCGATCCGCCCGATCGTCGAACTGCTGCCGCTGACGCACATGCTGAGCGCGCTCCGTGGCATGGCGCTCGACGGTGAGTCGGTTCTCGACCAGTGGCCCGCGTTGCTCGTGATGGCGGGCTGGGCCGTCGGCACGTTCGTGCTCGCGCGGATGACCTTCCGCTTCGATGACAACTAGCGTCGAGGCACCGTCGAGCGCAGTGCTAGAGTCCGCCGCGTGATGCCCGACATCCCAATTCGCCGCATCGAAGCGCACGAAGGGCCGCTGCTACGTGACATCCGGTTGCGGGCGTTTACCGACGCGCCTCTCGCGTTTGGAACAACACTGGTCGAGGCGTCAGCACTTCCGGCGGAATGGTGGGACGCCCGTGCACGTGCCTGTGCGGCAGGCACGGATCGCGCCCTGTGGGTTGCGGAAGACGCGGCAAGATGGCGCGGTCTCGTCGGCGCCGAGCACTCCGATGTGCCGGGCCACTTTGAGCTGATCTCGATGTGGGTTGATCCGGCGGTGCGCCACCGCGGCGTTGCACGACGGCTCTTAGACGTCGTGACAGCGTGGGCACTCCAGCAGCGTGCGGTGCGCCTGCAACTCATGGTCACCGAGGGAAACGTCGCGGCGATCGCGCTTTACGAATCGGTGGGGTTCGCCTTCACGGGCGAGTCCGATCCGCATCCCGTGTACGCCGGGCTACGAGAGCTAGCGATGTACCGCGGCTTGCGCGAGTCGTAATCTGCTTTCTCCGCCTCGCGATTGAACGTCCGCGCTAACGGAACACCGCGCGGTCGAGGACCATCGCGGCGAAAAGCGCGGCGAGGTACAGCGTCGAGTAGCGGAACATCGCACGGGTGCCCTCGGTGCCCTGTCCGCGCGCGATGCGCCACGCGCACCACACGAAGCCGGCGCCGCCGAGGAATGCCACCCCAAAGTAGATCAGGTTCATGCGCGCGACCGCGCCGAAGATGAGCGTCACCGCCCACGTCAGGATCGAGTACAGCACCGTCTGGCGCTTCGTCTCACGCTCGCCGAGGACCACCGGCATCATGGGGATGTTCGCCCTGCGGTAGTCCTCGGCCAGTCCGAGGGCGAGCGCCCAGAAGTGCGGCGGCTGCCAGTAGAAGACGATGAAGAAGAGCAGCAGCCCCTCGACGGTCAGCGAGCCGGTCACGGCGGCCCAGCCGATCAGCGGCGGCAGGGCGCCGGCGACGCCACCGAGCACCGTGTTGTGCAGCGTGCGGCGCTTCAGGTAGAGGCTGTAGGCGAAGACGTAGAACACGAACGCGCCGAGGGCCAGCGCCGCCGAGATTGCGTTCACGGTGAAGTACAGCCACGGCCCCGAGGCGAGGCCGAGCGTGACGCCGAAGATCGCGGCGTGCTTCGCCGGCACCGCGCCGCGCGGGATCGGACGCGACTGCGTGCGCGTCATGATCGCGTCGATGTCGCGGTCGATGTACATGTTTACGGCGCCGGCGCCGCCCGCAGCGAGCATCCCGCCGAAGACTGTCGATGCGACCAGCGCCCAGCCGGGCCAGCCGTCCGCGGCAAGGACCATGGCAGGGACGGTCGTGATGAGCAGCAGCAGCATGATCGACGGCTTCGTGAGGACGAAGTAGTCGCGGAGGCGCTCGCCCCACGTCGAACGGACCGTCTGCGCTGCTGCGGCGCTCATATCCACGAGGGGGCCCCGGTCATGCGCGGGCTCGGCGTCGTGAGCCGCGGGCTGCGCCGTGCGACTCCTGCACGGGCGCGTGTCCGGTCGTCTCTGGGCGGTAGCGGCTCATCACCCAGACGAGGACGAGTACCGTCCAGATGGTGCTTCCCACCAGGAGGTGCGACACGCGCACGGCCTCGGCGAAGCCCGTCCAGATGTTCCCCGCGCCGATGAGGATCTGCAGCGCGTAGAGCCCAATCACCGTGTGCACGCCACGATGCAGCATGCGACCGACGCCGGACATCTGCTGCACGTACAGGAACAGCCAGCCAATCGTGCCGGCACCGAGGGCCACCGTGAACCGGTGCAGCCAGTGGATGTCCTGCAGCCTCCCGCCGCTGAAGAACGGGATCTGCGCCTGCGCGCAACTCGGCCAGGTGGAGCAGGCGTAGCCCGCCCCCGTGGCGACCGTGTACGCGCCGATGACCAGCACGATGCCCGTCACCGCCGTCGCGATCAGCGTCACCCGAGCGAGCCCTCGGCGTTCCGCGCTATCGAGGCGCGTCCGCCCGGGCCCGAGGTTCGCGAAGCCGGCGATGAGCCCCAGCAGCGCAACCAGGATCAGCGCCGTGCAGAGGTGAATGGCCACGACCTCAGGCGGCAGTTCGCGCTGAACCGTCACGCGGCCCAGGTACGCCTGCAGGCCCAGGAGCGGCAACGAGATCGCGGCCAGCCAGGTGAGCACGCGGTCACGTCGGAACGAGACGAACGTCCAGATCGACTGCACGAGCACGAGCAGGCCGACCACGGCCGCCGTGGTGCGGTGCGAGTACTCGATGATCGCGGTGCGCTCGAGGGGCGGGTAGGGGCGGCCGTGGCAGAGCGGCCAGTCGGGGCAGCCGAGGCCCGAGCCCGTGGTGCGCACCGTCGAGCCGATCGCGATGAGGAGCAGTGTCAGCAAGACGGTGACGATCGTCAGGGTCTGGTAGCGGCGCATCGGGATCCTCGCGGCTCCTCGGGCTGGTCGCCCGGAATCGTATGGGGGGCGGGGCCTACGGAGCAGGTGCCGAAGGTACCGCGAACCGGTGGCGTTGGTCAGTGTGCGGGCGGCTCCGCGCGCCCGGCGGCGTCGGCGCCGTCTTCCTCGGCGAGCCGCTGCTCGAGTCGCTCGATGTCGCGCCCGAGGCCACGCAGGCGGGCCTGCAGGAGCAGCAGGTAGATGAACAGCCCGGCCCAGAAGACCGCGAAGCCGGCGAACAGGTACTGGAGCGCCATCAGACCACCTCGTTTCGGTCGAGCCCGGCCCGGAGCGCCGCAGACCGCTGCGCCAGACGCTCTGCCTCGCCGCGGAGCGTCATGAGCCAGAGCGCGAGCAGCGTGATGCCGCCGAACCCCACGAGAAGCACGAACAGCATCTCGTTCGGGAGCGCCGGACGCTCCAGCCCGCGGAAGACGATCGGCTGCGGGTGCAGCGTCCGCCACCATTCCACCGACATAACGACAAGCGGGATGTCGAGCGCGCCGATGATCGCGAACACCGCCGCGAAGCGCGCCGCCTGCTCGTCGAGCTCGTCGGCGACTGCGCGCGCGAGGAGATAGGCGACGTAGATGAGGAACAGGACCAGCGTGCTCGTGAGGCGCGCGTCCCACGTCCAGTACACGCCCCAGATGGGCTTGCCCCAGAACATGCCTGTCCCCAGCGTGATGCCCGTGAACAGCACACCGACGCTCGCGGCGGCACGCGCCGCCGCATCCCAGCGCAGGTCGCGCTTGAACAGCACCACGAGCGATGCGACGAAGACGATCGCGAACGAAAGGTACGCAGCGAGGATCGACGGGAAGTGGACGTAGAGGATGCGCTGGACGTCGCCTTCGATCGCCTCGCGCGGGGCGACGACGAGCGCGCCGATGATCATCACCATCACGCCGACGCCGGCGAGCGGCGGCAGCACCACCCAGCGGGTGCCGTACACCCAGCGCAGCAGGCTCATCGTTCCACCGCCAGCGGGAACAGGATCGTCGCGATCAGCGCGCTCCAGAGCGCGAACACGCCGAGGAGCAGCGACCACGGCGCGGCCTCGGGCTCGACATCCAGCGCGGCGCCGGTCGCGCGCACGGCGGCGAGGAGCAACGGGATCAGGAGGGGCAGCGCGAGCACGGGAAGGAGCATGCCGCGCGCGCGCGTGGAGGCGCCGAGCGTGGAGAGCAACGTGGTCAGCGAGACGAACCCTGCGGTCCCCACGATGACGATCCCGACGATGGTGGTGGTGAGGAGTGCGATACCGAAGAGGATAGTCGCGACGGCCAGCACGGCAAACTCAATCACGAGCAGCGCGATCAGGTTCGCGATGGCTTTGCCGAGGTAAATCACGGTCGGCGGCACGGGCGCCAGCAGCAACGCATCGAACGTGCCCTCGTCCGTCTCGCGTTGCACCGTCGGCCCGCTTGCGAAGACGCCCGCAAACAGGAAGGTCGTCCAGAGCACCCCCGGCAGGAGCGGCCGCGGGTCGCCGACGGCGAGGTCGAAGGCGAACGAGTACACGAGGACGGCGATCATGGCGAAGGCGCCGGCCGTCGTCCAGCCCGCGCGGTCTCGCCAGGCCAGGCGCAGATCCTTCATGATCACGGCGAGTCCGGCGTTCATGCGCCCACCGCTTCGGCGTGTGGCACGCTCGCGGTGTCCTCCACCACGCGGCCGCGCTGAAGCCGCACGAGGCCGGTGGCCCAGGCCTCCACGCGGTCCACGCGGTGCGAGGCGGCGACCACGGTGAGCCCGGGGGATGCCAACGCCACCTCGTCGAGCAGGACGAGCCCCTCCGGGTCGAGGCCCGTCTCGGGCTCGTCCGCGAGCAGGATGTGCGGGCGGTGCAGCAGCGCGCGCGCGAGCGCGATGCGCTGGTGCGTGCCGCGCGAGAGCACGGACACCCGTTCGTCTCGCCGCGTCCAGAGACCGACCAGCCGCAGCAGCTCTTCGACGCGTGTCGAGGCATCGAGCACGCCGTACAGCCGCCCGAAGAGGCGCAGGTTCTCGGCCGCGCTCATGTCCTCGTACAGCATCGGCTGGTGGCCGAGGATGCCGATGACGCGCCGCAGGGCGGCCGGCTTCCCGGCGAGGGGGTAGCCCTCGACCGTTGCGTCGCCGCTCGTCGGGGAGACCAGGGTCGACAGCAGGGCGAGCAGGGTGGTCTTCCCGGCGCCATTTGCGCCGAGGAGCGCCGTGCGCGATCCGACCGGGAGCCGGAGTGACACGTCGCGGACGACGTCGATGCCGCCGTAGCGCTTCGTGAGCGCGCGGGTCTCGATCGCGATGGCGTGCGTCGCGGCTGGTCGGGTCATCCGGCGCGCACGCCGCGCGTGCGCCAGCGCACGCTTGCGAGGACGCCGCCGCCCAGGATGAGGAAGGCCGCCACCGCTCCCGCGATCGCGCCGGAGCGCTCCGTGAGGGGGTTCGACTGGAGTTGGCCCGACAGTCCCACGAGGTCCACCAGGACAGCACCGCCCGGCTTCGTGCCGGCGGTCGATTGCGCCACCTTCAGCACCTCGCCGGTCGCGCCGCCGGTCGCCTGCTCGTCCGGGGCGTTCGAGGTGCCACCTGCGGCGCGGATGCGCGCGTAGCCCGCGGGCACCCGGATCTTCGTTTGATCGGCCGGCAGCGGCGCCGTGACGCGCAGCCGGTAGGTGTCCGCCCCGGGATCGTAGCCAACGAGGTAACGCGTGACGACCGTAGTGATCGCGCCGGGGCGGATCGGCAGCGACACCGAGACGACACCGCGCTCGAAGCGGAACGTGTCCGCTGCCCCCTCGCCACCCGCCTGGAGTGTGCCGTCCGGCGCGGGGAGATGCAGGGTGACGCCGGACGCATCGCCGAGGTACACGCGGTCGGTGGGGTTCGCGATCGCGTCCTCACGGACGAAGCCCAGCTGGTGCGCCTGTCGGTCGATCGCCACGAGCGTCACCGAGGTGGAGGTGATCGCGAGTGCCGGAGCGTCGTGGGTGGTCGCGTACACCACGAAGTCGCGCTGCACCTTCGCCGGCGTCGCGGCGGCCGCGACAGGCTCCCCGAAGTAGTCCACCGTCTGGTACGTCAGGTGCGGGACGTAGGTGCGTCCGGGCGTCGTCGGCACCGACAGCTCGTAGGCGCCGTTCTTCGTCGTCCCCTGCGCGGCCGTCGTCACCTGTGAGCCCTCGAGGGCGATCAGGCGCACGGTGAGCCCATCTGGCGCGGTCTCGCCTGCTGTGCCTGACGTCACGCGCCCGGCGACCGTGGTCGATTGCGCACTCGTTGCGGGCGGGGTGGGTGTGGACGTTGGAGTTTGCGCGTCGACCAATCGCGGACCGGCGATGAGCGTGGCGCATCCCAGCGCGACGCTGGCGGCGAGGATCCAGGCGCGGCGGCTCATCGCGTGTCCTCATCGTGCGCGCGCAGCCGCTCGGTCACATCGCGCAACGACGGCCCGAGCGCGCGCCGTCCGGCGGCGCGGTCGTCGGCAGTGATCCGGCCAGCGTTTGCGTCCTCATCGAGGTCGCGCAGCGCAGCGAGGATCATCGCGCGCTCGCCGTGCAGCTCCGCGATCGCCGACTGGACGTCGTGTGCGGCCTCGTCGTCGCGGCGCGGCAGCGCGATGTAGGCGGTGGCGGCCAACAACACGGCGGCGAACAGCGCCCATTCCATCAGCGTGGCCCCGGGTCTTCGATGGCGGATTCCTCGCGCGCGGCCGCTTCGATGAGTGCGTCGAGGGCGGGATCCGCCGGGGCTGCCGTGGCGAGCGCGCGCTGCCGCGTCGAGCGTCGCATCGAGCGCAGCGCGAGTGCGGCCGCGACAGCCATCATGACGAGCGCGCCACCTACCCAGCCGAAGAGCAGCAGGTTGAACCCCTTGCGTGGCAGTTCCGCGCGCACCTTCGGGCCGTAGCGCGTTTCGAAGAAGCCGATGATCTCCTCGGAGGAGGCGCCCTGTCCGAGGCGGTCGCGCACGATCTGCTTCATGTCGTCGCAAATCGCGAGCGTGCACACGTCGAGCCGTTCGTTCACGCAGAGCGGGCAGAGCAACTGGTGCTCCACGGCAAGCGCCTGCGCGTCGGTGGGGGTTGCGATGGGCTTCGGCGCACCTGGTGGGACCGCCGGGGGCGTTTGCGCGCTCGCGCCGCTGGCGACGACCAGCATGATCGCGACGGTTCCGATCGCGATCAGGGCCGCAAGAGAGGAACGGATGCGGCCGTTCACGCCGGTTCCGCCCCCGTCGGCGCCTCGACCGTGCGCACGGCCTCGCGGCGGCCGATGGTGCCGAAGGCGAGCAGCCCGCCGAACGCGTAGATGCCGCCGCCGATCCACAGCCAGAGGACGAGGGGGTTCACGAAGACCTGGATCTCCGCGCGCTTCTGTCCGTCCCACCCCTGCACGAAGAGGTAGAGGTCACGTTCGAGGTTGCTGTCGACCGCGACGATCGCCACCGGCTGGTCTGGATAGTTCGTGAAGAAGCGACGCCCCGGCTTCAGCGTGGCGACGTGTTGTCCGTTCCGCTCGACATCGAGCACCACGAGGCCTTCGACATCGATCCCGTTCACGCCCGGACGGCGGGCGACGAGGTCCACGTAGTGGAAGGTGTAGCCGCTGGCGACGAACGACTCGCCCGGGACGATGCGCGCGCGCGTCTGCTGCTGGTAGACCATCGAACCCACGACGGCGACGGCGAGGACCGCGACCCCGAGGTGCACCATGAAGCCGCCGTAGCGCCGAGGGTCCCGCCCGACGAGCCCCAGGAGCGCATCGAGCAACGATCCCTGGCGGGCTGCACGCAAACCGCGTGCACCGGTGACCACCTCGCGCACGGTCACGTAGACGATCGTCGCCGCGGCGCTGGTCGCGACCAGCGCGACCGGGTCGTGCATGCCGCGCGCCCCGACGACGGCGCCTGTCCCCACGAGGACCAGCGCCGGCATCCGAAGTCTGCGGATGTGCTGCGCCGATGAGCCCCCTCGCCAGGGCAGCACCGTGCCGAGGGCGACCAGAAGCAGCATCAGCGCCAGCAACGGCCCGATGACGGTGTTGAAGAACGGCGGGCCGACTGTTACCCGCACGCCCTCGACGAGTTCGGAGATCACCGGGAACAGCGTCCCGCCGAGGATGACCAGCGCGATCGCGATGAACAGGTACGAGTTGAGGATCAGCCCGGTCTCACGGGACGCGAGCGCGTCCAGGTCGGCCTCAGCGTGCAGCCGCGGGACGCGCCAGACGATCAGTCCGACGGACACGGCGATCGTCAGCCCCATGAGCACGAGGAAGTAGGCACCGACCTCGGATTGCGCGAACGAGTGCACAGAGGCCACGAGGCCGCTGCGCACGTTGAACGTCCCGAAGACCGCGAGCGCGAACGCCGCGAGCACCAGCACGAGGTTCCACGTCTTCAGCATGCCGCGGCGTTCCTGCACCATCAGCGTGTGCAGGAACGCGGTCATCGGCAGCAGCGGGAGGATGGCCGAGTTCTCGACGGGGTCCCAACCCCAGTAACCGCCCCAGCCGAGGACCGTGTACGCCCACCACGCGCCCAGGAAGTTCCCGATGCTGAGCACCAGGAACGACGCCAGCGCCCATGCGCGCGCATGGCGAATCCATGCCCCGTCGAGGCGTCCCGAGAGCAGTGCCGCTGTGCCGAGCACGAACGGCACCGAGGTGCTGACCAGCCCCGTGAGCAGGAACGGCGGGTGAATGAGCATGCCCGGATCGACCAGCAGGGGATTGAGCCCCTGGCCGTCCGCCGGCGTCACCGCGTTCAGGCGGAACGGCGACGCGAGGAACACGAGCGCCCCCAGGAATGCCACCAGCACGAGGCCGGCGGTCGCGACCGCGTGTGGCGCGGCCCACGGGATCTTCGGCACAGTCACGCGGGCGAAGGCCGCGAGGAAGAGCGACATCGTCCAGGTCCAGAAGAGCAGGGAGCCGGGCTGGCCGCTGTACAGCGAGGCCCACTTCATCGGCAGTTGCATGTTCCTTGATGACACCGAGGAGACATGCGCGATCGCAAAGTCGTTGGTGATCAGCGCGTAGGCGAGCGCGCCCACGGCGATCGTGGTGAGCGCCGCTGCGGCGAAGATGCTGCGCCGGCCGATCGCGAGCAGGGCCCGCTGGCGGCGGATGTGCCCGACGGCTGAGGCCACCGTGGCGAGGATCGCGGCTGCGAAGGCGGTGAGCAGCGCGGACGCGCCAAGGGTCGCGGTCACATCCACGCGGCGCCGTCCTTCATCGTATGCGCTGGCGGCGGGTCAGCGCCCGGGAGCGCTGGCGCCCGGCGTCGGCAGGAAGTGTGACGAGATCGAGTCCTTGGGCGGCTCGCCCGCGTAGAACTCGTTCTCGTGCTTGATCAGGATCGAATCGGCGTCCACCGAGGTGCCGCCGTGGCCGCGTCCTTCCACGATGACGAGCGCGTACGGACCGAAGAGATTGGGCACCACGCCCTTCGGGTACTTCACCGTGATCTCGTCGTTCTGGTCGCCGACGATCTTGAACGCGACCGGCCGCCCTGCGTCCTCAACGATGGAGCCCTCCACCACACGGCCCGCGACGCGGACCCGGGCGTTCTGGAGCGACGGCTTGGCGTGGAACTCGACGGGAGTGATGTAGTACGAGACCGAGTCCCCGGCGGCGCGGAACGCGAGCACGGAGATGGCGGCGGTAGCGACCAGCAGGAGCGCGATGAGGCGGGCGCGGCGGCTGCTCAGCAGGGTGCTCATGAGGTCCCTCCGGCCTTGCCGCCCGGCTGCAGCTCGTCCAGCAGCGACCGGAGCGTCGCCTCGTCCAGGGGGCCCTGGTATCGCGATCTGGCGCGTTGCCCAGGAGCGAGGAAGAACGCGGCCGGGAGCGTGGCTACGCCATAGTCTACGTACACCGCACGCTCGGTGTCCGGCGCCGTCGGGAAACTCAGCCGCTGGTCGGCGACGAAGCGTCGCGCATCGCTCTCCGCGTCCCAGATGTCGATGCCGATGAAGGTGTAGCCGCGCTGCCGGTATTCCGGCCACAACTTCTCGATCGCCGGCGCCTCCTGCTGGCAGGGGACGCACCAGGACGCCCAGAAGTAGACGAAGACAGGCCCCGCGGCATGATCCGCCGAATTGAACGTCTTTCCGTCGAACTGCTGGAGGGTGAACGGGGCCATCGTCTTGCCGCCGGCGTCGAGGCGGCCCGACGCGGCCCCTCCGACCCCGCGCGCCATGGCGACGCCGAGCACGACGATCCCCGCCACGAGGATCGCCCCCGCCGCGCCGATCGCCGCTCGCCGCCGTCCGATAGACATCCCGTCGAGGCTATCCGGCGGCGCCGCGTGACTTCAACGAGTGCCGTTATCGGGCTCCGCGGCCGCTCGGGGAGGGCGTTCAGGGCCAGCCCGCGCCCCGCGGAAACTGTTTAGGCAGATGAGCGTGTCTTGACCGTGCGGAACGCGAATGTTACTTCACCAGTACCGCGCGACTGAGTCGGGCGGTCGTGACGTTCGTCCCGCAACCGCAGGGACGTTCTTCAGGAAGGGCGCCCGAGGCGCCCTCATCGCACGCCTGGGTACGGAGGACGCAGTTGGGCAGCTCTCGATCCGGGCGAGCCACCATCATCATCGCCTCGCTCGTCGCCGTCGGGATCCTGACGTGGGCCGTCTTCTCGGCCTTCGCGGGCTCCGCGAACACTCCGCAGAGCACGTTCCTGCCTGCGTCGATCCAGACGGTGCGCGTCAACAGCCTCTACATGCTGGTGTTCATCCTCGCCGGCATCGTCTTCTTCGGCATCATGGCGCTGACGCTGATCTTCAGCCTCATGTACCGCGAGCGCCCCGGGCAGGTCGCGCGCCAGTTCCACGGCAACTCGAAGCTTGAGGTCGTGTGGACGCTGATTCCCGTGCTCATCGTGGTCGTCATGGCCATCCCGACCTTCTCGACGATTCACGACACCGCGCAGGAGCCTCCGAAGGACGCCCTCCAGGTCATCGCGATCGGCCACCAGTGGTGGTTCGAGTTCCAGTACCCGGAGCTGGGCATCACGACCGCAAACGAGCTGCACGTCCCGGTGGACCGCGCCGTCTACATCACGCTTGAGTCGAAGGACGTGATCCACTCCTTCTGGGTCCCGCAGCTCTCCGGCAAGATCGACATGATGCCGGGTCACCGGAACCACCTCTGGTTCACCCCGACGGTCGCGCGACCTGAGCCCTACCTCGCGCAGTGCGCCGAGTTCTGCGGCATGTCGCACGCAAACATGCGCTTCCGCGTCTTCGTCGACCCGGCGAACGACTTTGCGACCTGGTCGAAGGGGGCTGCGAGTGATCGCGTCGCGCCGACCTCCGACATCGCGAAGGCCGGCGAGGCGCAGTTCACGGCCGCCGGCTGCATCGGCTGCCACACGGTGCAGGGCAACCCGGTCGCCGTCGGCAAGATCGGGCCCAACCTGACGCACTTCGCTTCGCGCACCACGATGGCCTCGGCCATGATGGACAACTCGCCCGAGAACATCCGCCGCTGGCTCTCGAACCCGCAGGCGGTCAAGCCCGGCGCGCTGATGCCGAACCTGCATCTCTCGCCGGATGCCATCGATAAATTGGTGCCGTACCTCGGGGGGCTGAAGTAATGGCTACTGCTGTCGGCGCGATCGCGCACACCGAGGAACACAGCGGGCTCTGGTCATGGCTCACCACGGTGGACCACAAGAAGATCGGCGCTCTCTACGGCATCACCGGATTCTGCTTCTTCCTGCTCGCCGGCCTCGAGGCCGTGATGATTCGCACGCAGCTCGCGGTCCCGAACGGGACGGTGCTGGACGCGGACGTCTACAACCAGTTCTTCACGATGCACGCGCTGACCATGATCTTCCTCGCGATCATGCCGATGGGCGCCTCCTTCTTTAACTACTTCATCCCGCTCCAGATCGGCGCGCGTGATGTGGCGTTCCCCCGGCTCAACGCGCTGTCGTACTGGATCTTCCTGTCCGGCGCGATCATTCTGACCAGCAGCTTCCTGTTCGGCGGCGCGCCGAACGGCGGGTGGTTCGGCTACACGCCGCTCACCGACCGGCAGTTCTCGACCGGCACCGGCCTCAACTTCTACGTGGTCGGCCTGCTGATCCTCGGTACATCGTCGTTGATGGCGTCGTTGAACTTCGCCGTCACCATCATCAACCTGCGCGCGCCCGGCATGACGATGATGCGTCTGCCCGTGTACATGTGGATGACGCTGGTCGTGTCGTTCCTGCTGATCCTCTCGCTGCCGGTCCTCACCGTGGGCCTGATTCAGCTGCTGTTCGACCGCATGTTCGGTACGAACTTCTTCATCCCCGAGCAGGGCGGCGACCCGATCCTCTGGCAGCACCTGTTCTGGATCTTCGGTCACCCCGAGGTCTACGTGCTGATCCTTCCGTCCATGGGCATCGTCTCCGAGGTGCTCCCGGTCATGTCGAAGAAGCCGCTGTTCGGCTACTCCGCGATCGTCTTCGCGGGCGCGGCCATCGGCGTGCTGGGCTTTGCCGTGTGGAGCCACCACATGTTCACGACGGGCCTCGGTCCCGTCCCGCAGACGTTCTTCTCCGCGAGCACGATGGCGATCGGCGTGCCGACCGGCATCAAGATCTTCAACTGGCTGGGCACGATGTACGGCGGGAACATACGCTTCACGACCGCCACGTACTTCTCGGTGGGGTTCATCGCGCTGTTCACCATCGGCGGTATCTCCGGCGTCATGCACGCCTCCCCGCCGATCGATGGACAGCACCAGGACTCGTACTTCGTCGTCGCGCACATTCACTACGTGCTCTTCGGCGGCGCGATCATGGGCATCTTCAGCGGCATCTTCTACTGGTTCCCGAAGATGACCGGTCGCTTCCTGGACGAGACGCTGGGGAAGATCTGCTTCTGGATCATGTTCGTCGCGATGAACGTGACGTTCTTCCCGATGCACTTCTTGGGTCTCGCCGGCATGCCGCGGCGCATCTACACCTACGACGCCGGCCTCGGCTGGGACACGTGGAACTTCGTCGCGACGATCGGCGCGTACGGCATCGCCGTCGGCGTGCTCGTGTTCATCGTCAACTTCTTCCTGACCATGCGGAAGCCGATGACCGCGACCGACAACCCGGGGACGGCGCCACGCTTGAGTGGGCCACGTCCTCGCCGCCGCCGGAGCATGACTTCGATGTCATCCCGCCGGTGCACGACCGCGACCCGCTCTGGTACATGCGTGACCACGGGATGGCGCTTCCGGCGAAGCCGAAGCACCTGCACGTGCACGTGCCGCCGCCCTCGTACTACCCGTTCATCATGGCGATGGGGACGGCGATGCTCGGTATCGGCGCGCTCTCGCACTTCGCGATTACCGGGCTCGGCGTTGTCGTGATCATCTACAGCCTCTGGGGCTGGGTGCTCGAACCCACCGACTAGCGCCCGCGAGGGCAACCGAGGGCGCGAGGCGGACTCGAGCAGGAGCGTAGCGATGGCAGTAGCCGGTCACGAGATGGAACACCACACGACCACCGGGATCGATCACCGGAAGCTCCTGATGTGGATCTTCCTGGCGTCTGAGTGCCTGTTCTTCGGGGCGCTCATCTCGACGTACCTGATCTTCCGGAATGACTCGATCGTCGGGCCGTACCCGGACGAGATCCTCAATATCCCGGTGACCTCGACCAGCACGTTCGTCCTGCTGATGAGCTCCCTGACGATGGTGCTCGCCGTGTACGGCGCGCAGCACGGGCGCGTCGTCATGATGCGGACCATGCTGCTCGCCACGATTGTCCTCGGCATCGCGTTCCTGGGGTTCCAGACGTACGAGTTCCGCTCGTTCGGGGCTGAGGGCCTCGTGCCGTCGACGAACCAGTTCGGCGCGACGTTCTTCGTGCTCACGGGCTTCCACGGGACGCACGTCGGCGTCGGGATCCTTTACCTCACCAGCCTGCTGCTCGCCTCGTTCCGCCGCACTGGCCTCGGCCGGGAGCGCGCGTTGCACGTGGACATCGCCGGTCTGTACTGGCACTTCGTGGACATCGTCTGGATCGTGATCTTCACGATCATCTACCTGATGCCGCAGCACTAAGTCCGGCTGGAAGCGGGAGACGCGCATGGCCATGGATATCGACATCGAAGAGGGATCGCACGGGGAGCACCCGTCGACCACGATCCGTCAGTACGTGCTGATCGGCGCGATCCTGACGGCCGTCACGGCGGTCGAGCTCTGGTGCTCGTACAACGTCGCGATCCTGCAGGGCGCGCTCGTCCCGGTGCTGATGGTGCTCTCCGCGTTCAAGTTCGTCGTGGTCGTTGCGCTCTTCATGCACCTGAAGTTCGAGAGCCGGCTGCTGACGAGGCTGTTCCTCTGCGGGCTCGTGCTGGCGACCTGCATCATGATCGCGCTCATGGCGCTGTTCTGGAACGACCCGAGTGACATCGTCGGCAACGCCGGTCACGGCGGGCAGCCGGTCACGGCGGAGCAGCCGAAGGCCGAGCACAAGTAGCGCGCTCCGGCGCCAATCTCGAAGCACAGGGAGAAGCCCGGTCGTGAGACCGGGCTTCTTCGCGTCTGACGGGCTTCACGGGACGGGAGCGCTAGTGTTCGGGGGGAATCTGGTGCGACGCGCGCGCGGCGTGCGCGC
>CAIXBH010000167.1 GCA_903917615.1 uncultured Chloroflexota bacterium
CGGCATCGGCGCCGGCCCGTTCTGCAGCGGCCAGGTGCAGGTGGTCCACGACATCCTCGGGCTGTACGACTTCAAGCCGAAGCACGCGCGCCGGTTTGCCGAGGTGGGCAACGCCATTCGTGACGCCATGACGGCCTATCGCGAGGAGGTCGAGGCGGGCACGTTCCCGGCCGCGGCCGAGTCGTTCTACATGGACGAGCGTGCGCTCGACCTCATCCGCCGCATGGCGCCGTCCTCGGACCAGGACATGAGCCAGGCCGAGGTGGTGCTGCGCGAACTCGAGGACGCGCCGCCGAGCCCCGCGCAGCCGCCGACTCGCTCCGGCGAGTAGCGCCGCCCCGCCTACGGCATGCAGATCGCCCGCACCGTTGCCGAGTTCCGCGCGCTCCGCGCCTCCCAGCCCGGGCCGCTCGGCCTCGTGCCGACGATGGGCTACCTCCACGAGGGCCACCAGTCGCTGATCCGCGCGGCGCGGGCCGCGAACGCGACCGTGGCGCTCTCGCTCTTCGTGAACCCGACACAGTTCGGCCCCAACGAGGACTTCACGCGTTACCCGCGCGACGAGGCGCGCGACCTCGCCATCTGCGAGGCGGAGGGCGTCGACCTGCTCCTCATGCCGAGCGTCGAGGAGATGTACCCCGCGGGCGCCTCGACGACGGTGAGCGTGGGGCCGCTCTCGACGGTCCTCGAGGGAGCGGCGCGCCCGGGACACTTCGACGGCGTTGCGACCGTGGTGACCAAGCTGTTCACGATCACCGAGCCGGATCGCGCCTACTTCGGGCAGAAGGACGCGCAGCAGCTGATGGTGATCCGCCGCCTGACGGAGGACCTCCGGCTGCCAGTCGAGATCGTTGGCTGTCCCATCATCCGCGAGCCGGATGGGCTCGCGATGTCCTCCCGCAACGTCTACCTCGCTCCAGAGGAGCGCACGCAGGCCCTCGCGCTCTCGCGCGGGCTGCGGGCAGCCGTGGCTGCGTGGGACGACGGCGTGCGCGACGCATCGAGCCTGCGCAGCCGCGTGCGCGAGGAGATCGAGGCGCAGCCGCTCGCCCGCATCGACTACGTGTCGCTGGCGGATCAGGGGACGCTCTCGGAGCTCGAAGGCCCGGTGATGCTCCCGGCGCTGCTCTCGCTCGCCGTGCGCTTCGGCGCCACGCGGCTCATCGACAACGTGGTGCTAGAGCCGTCGTCCTGACGCTGTTAGCATGAGCGGTCAGATGACGGCACTGCGCGCCGGCCCCCGGATGGCCGAGGGGCGCGCGAGCGCGTAGTCGACAGGGAGGCAGCACATGTCAGGTCACTCCAAGTGGGCGTCGATCAAGCACAAGAAGGGTGCCAACGACGCCAAGAAGGGGCAGATCTTCACCAAGCTGGCGCGTGACATCACCATGGCGGCCCGCCACGGCGACGCGAACCCGGACATGAACGCCTCGCTCCGGCTCGCCATCCAGAAGGCGAAGCAGGCGAACATGCCGGCCGACAACATCGACCGCGCGGTGAAGCGTGCGGCCGGCCTCGGCGACGCCGACCTCCTGCAGGAGATCACCTACGAGGGCTACGGCCCGGGCGGTACCGCCGTCATCGTCGAGGTGGTGACCGATAACAAGAACCGCATCGTGGCCGACCTCCGCCAGGCGTTCTCCCGCAATGGCGGCTCCCTCGCCGAAAACGGCGCGGTCGCCTGGCAGTTCCAGAACCGCGGCGTCATCGCCATCGACGCGTCCAAGGCAGACCCGGACGAGCTCCAGCTCGCCGCGATCGAGGCCGGTGCGTCCGACGTCGACGTCTCGGAGAACCTCATCGAGGTCTACACCGAGCCCTCCGACCTGCATGTGGTACGCGAGGCGCTCGAGAAGGGCGGCGCGGCGATCGACAGCGCCGAGGTCGCGATGGTCCCGCAGCAGAAGATCCAGCTCGACGAGAAGCACACGCTCGCTGCGTTGCGGCTCTTCGACCGCCTCGATGACATCGACGACGTGTCGCGCGTGTTCTCGAACGCCGAGTTCGACGACGCCACCATGGAGGCCGCCGCGGCCGAGTAGTCCGAGGACCGAGGGGAGCGTCGATGCCTGAGCCGCGCTCCGAGTTGTTGCCTCGACGGGTGCTGGGCATCGACCCCGGTCTCGCGATCATGGGCTACGGCATCGTCGATGAGCGCGGGAGCGGTGGCACGCTGGTCGCGAGCGGCGTCGTGCGCACCTCCGCCAAGCTGCCGCGCGCCCAGCGCCTCGCCCTGCTGCACGACGCCGTGGCCGCGCTGATCGCCGAGTACGCGCCGCACGAGGTCGCCGTCGAGCAGCAGTTCGTCTCTGAGAACGTGAAAAGCGCGATGGCGGTCGGCGAGGCGCGTGCCGCCGCGATGATCGCCGGCGCGACCGCCGGCCTCTCCGTGCACGAGTACGCGCCCCGAGACGTGAAGGAAGCCGTCACCGGCTGGGGTGCCGCGCCGAAGCAGCAGGTGCAGCAGATGGTCCTCGTGCACCTCGGTCTGACCGAACTTGCCGGCACGTACGACGTCACCGATGCCATCGCGATCGCGCTCACGCGCCTGGCCGAGGGGCAGCGCGAGATCGCGATGGCGCGCCGATGATCGCCGCACTCCGCGGCACGGTCACCCACTGGGACGAGGTCACCTCGACCGCGTGGGTCGAGGTGCAGGGCGTCTCGTACGAGGTGCGCATCCCGGCCTTCGCCGGCGAGTGGGTCGCCTCGGTGCTGGGGCAGGCCGACACGACGATCTACACCTTCTACTACGTCTCCGAACGCAGCCCGGCGCCCCTCTTGATCGGGTTCCAGTACCTCCAGGAACGCGACTTCTTCCGCAAGTTCATCGAGGTGCCCGGTGTCGGACCGGTCACCGCCGTGCGTGCGCTCACGTTCCCGGTGTCCGACATCGCCCGCTGGATCGAGGCCGAGGACACGAAGGCGGTGCAGCAGCTCGCCGGCATTGGCGCCCGCACAGCGCAGACCATCGTCGCAACGCTCGCGGGGAAGCTGACGCAGGAGGCGCTGTTGCGCTCGTCGACGGTCGAGGGGCGCGAGACGCTCGAGACCGCGCCGGATCTTCGCGAGGACGCGATCGACGCGCTCATCTCGCTGCAGTACTCGCGCCGCGACGCCGAGCGCGCCGTTGCGGACGCCATGCGCGCTCGCTCCGACTTCGCCGGGCTCGAGGACCTGCTGCGCATGATCCTCGAGCAGCAGTCGCCGGCCTAGGCGCTGCCTTCCGCGATTCTCGACGCGTACCGTCCGGTCAGCGTCCGACGGGAGCCGGATAGGCGCGCCACAGCACGTGGGCGCCGGCTGCTGTGGGCAAGTTGCCCGCGGCAAATGCGGGCTGCGAGTACGCCGAACAATCGGCCGTGATCTCCCGGATGCCTGCGGCATCGAATGCGAGCGTGGTGAGCAGTCGAGCGTCGCTGGCTGTGTCAGGCTTCCCGAGGCCGCCGCGCACGAGCACGACGGTGTGCGTGATCGACGGCGGGCCGCCGACCCGGGACGCGATCGGCGGCGCCCAATTCAGCACCGCGAGTGGGTACGTGCTGCCGTCGATCAGCCGCGTCCGCGCCGCATCCAGCGAGCCCCACCCGTCGCACTCGAAGTACGGCACGTAGTCGATGACCGTTCCGTTCGCGGCGCCGGTCGGACATTTCGGCGCGCCCCCCGCGCCGGACGCCGTCGTGCATGCGGCCGAGGCGTTCCGGACGAGCGCGAGCAGCGCGGTGCCGTCGCGCGCCTTGAGCGCAGCGAGCGCGGTGTCGACGGAGGTGACTCCGAGCGTCGGAGGCCAGAGGACGAGCAGCGCGGTCGCGGTCGGTTCGGCGGCGTGAGTTGGGGGAGTGACGGCTGAGGGTACCGCGGTTGGTGTCGCTCTCACGCCGATGGACACCGAGCCGGAGCAGGAGAGCGTGGTGATGCAGATCGCGGCGATGGACAGACCGACCGCGAGCATCCGCATGCGCCGCGTCGTTGTCCGGACCATCGTCGGCTCAGTCGCCATTTCAGAGCCTCCAGCGCGGGGCCGAAAGGGGGGCACCGCTGGCGGAGGTTGGCATACATAGCATCACCCGCGCGTCACCGCCTGAGCCACGCGCGGACGCGCCGACGGTGCTGGTCTCGGGGACCTGCTGCGGACGATCATCGAGCAGCGGTCATTGGTCTAGGCGCGACCCCGTGCGCGGCCGGTGATCGCCGACGCCCACTCCACCGCCTCGGCGTGACTCGCGCACCGCACATGGATCGTCTGCGTGCCTCGGCGGACGAGGAGACGGTCCGACGTGCTCGAGGCGGGAGCCGCCGACGTCACATCGCGGAGGTTGGCCTCGATCCTCGGCGCGAGGCTCTGTCGCTGGACCACGCCGACCCACACGCTGACGTTCAGCACCTTCTCGAGCGTCGAGATCGGACGCAGCGTACCCACGAGCCGCTCGGTGGTCAGGAACCAGTTGTACCGGATAGCCGATCGCGTCGTCCGTGCGTGGAGGAGGCGTTCCCTTGGTCGCAGGTTGGGCGGTGCAGCCGGGCGTTGGAGCAGCCGCCCGGCCAGACTCAGGGCCGCAATGATCGCGGCGACAGCGATGATCTCCAGCAAACGACACTCCTCGCATCCGCTGCGTGATCGTACATCTGTTCTCCTTCTCGCGGTCGAGGTAAACTGACTGTCATGACTGCCACCGAAGAAGCCGCGATCCAGCCGAAGTCGATCCCGTTCGAGCTCGTCTCGGACTTCCAGATGACCGGCGACCAGCCCACTGCCGTCGCCGGGCTGCTCGAGGGCCTCAAGCGAGGCGAGCGCATCCAGACGCTCCGGGGCGCGACGGGCACCGGCAAGACGTTCTCGATGGCGAACGTCATCCAGCAGTACCAGCGGCCCACGCTCGTCCTCGCGCCGAACCGCACGCTCGCCGCGCAGCTCGCGCAGGAGTTCCGGGAGTTCTTCCCGAAGAACGCCGTCGAGTACTTCGTCTCGTACTACGACTACTACCAGCCCGAGGCGTACATCCCGCGCAGCGATACCTACATCGCGAAGGACGCGGACATCAACGACGAGATCGACAAGTTGCGGCACGCTGCGACCAAGGCGCTCTTCGAGCACCGCGACACGATCATCGTCGCGTCGATCTCCTGCATCTACGGCCTCGGCGAGCCGGGCGAGTACCAGTCGTTCGTCGTGCAGCTCTTCAAGGGGCGGCACATCAACCGGAACTCGCTCGTGCGCCAGCTCGTCGCGATGCAGTACGGGCGCAACGACATGAACCTCATTCGCGGCACCTTCCGCGTGCGCGGTGACTCGCTCACCGTCTTCCCGGCGTACGAGGATCTCGCGATCCGCATCGACTTCTTCGGCGACGAGGTGGAGCGCATCGTCACGCTGGATCCGCTGACGGGTGAGATCCTCGGCGAGGCGGAGCAGACCGCGATCTACCCGGCGAAGCACTTCGTCACCTCCGAGGACCACATGGAGATCGCGATCCAGTCGATCCAGGAGGAGCTCGACGAGCAGCTCGCGAAGTTCCGCCGCGAGGGCAAGATCCTCGAGGCCGCGCGGCTCGAGGAGCGCACGAAGTACGACCTCGAGACGATGCGCGAGGTCGGCTACTGCTCCGGCATCGAGAACTACTCGCGCCACCTCGCCAACCGGCCGGCCGGCTCGACGCCGTGGACGCTGCTCGACTACTTCCCGGACGACTGGCTCATCTTCGTCGACGAGTCGCACATCGCGCTGCCCCAGGCGCGCGGCATGTACGAGGGCGACTTTCGCCGCAAGCAGACGCTCGTCGATTACGGCTTCCGGCTGCCGAGCGCCCTCGACAACCGCCCGCTGCGCTTCGATGAGTTCGAGGCGCACTGGAACCAGGTCGTGTTCTTCTCCGCGACGCCCGGCCCGTATGAGCTCGAACACTCGTCGCAGATCGTCGAGCAGGTGATCCGGCCGACGGGCATCGTTGACCCGGAGGTCGACATCCGCCCGACCAAGGGGCAGATCGACGACCTGTTTGCGGAGATCCAGGAGCGCGTGAAACGCAACGAGCGCACGTTGGTCACGACGCTCACGAAGAAGATGTCCGAGGACCTCAACGACTACCTGCAGGAGATGGGCATCAAGTCCATGTACCTGCACTCCGAGATCGACACGCTCGAGCGCATCGACATCCTGCGCGACCTGCGGCTCGGCGTGTATGACGTCATTGTCGGCATCAACCTCCTGCGTGAGGGGCTCGACCTCCCGGAGGTGTCGCTGGTCTGCATCCTCGACGCGGACAAGGAGGGCTACCTCCGGTCGGGCGGCTCGCTGATCCAGACGATGGGCCGAGCCGCGAGGCATCCCCTCGGCCGCGTCATCATGTACGCCGACCGCATCACCGACTCCATGCGCTACGCCCTCGACGAGACCGCGCGGCGGCAGACGATCCAGCGCGCGTACAACATCGAACACGACATCACGCCGCTGGGCATCGAGAAGACGATCCGCGACATCGGCGACCGGCTGCGGCAGGTGGCCGAGGAGCCAGCGTCCTACACGACCGCGGCCGACCTCCCCAAGGAGGAGATCGCGCGGATGATCATCGAGATCGAGCGCCAGATGAAGCAGGCCGCGAAGGACCTCGACTTCGAGCGTGCGGCGCTGCTGCGTGACCAGGTGGTCGAGTTGCGCCGCGAGCAGATCGGCGTCGGCACCGTGCCCGAGGGCCTGCGCTCGATGTCGTCGCAGACGCGCCGCCCCGATAAGCGCGCGTCCCGTGGCGGCCGCACGCGCCGAGGCCACAACTAACCTCGAGGCCGGTGCGTTCCGCTGTTCTCATCCGGCCCTCCTCTCCCATTTGTGGGAGAGGAGTTGGAGGTGAGGGTTCCCCGCTAGAGTTCCGCGTCGTAGGCGCGAGGCGGGTCGGGGCGTTCGACGCGCGGTGCGATGGTGGCTGCGTGCGCGGCGAGGCTGCCCGGCGTGCGTGCATCGACGCCGCCGATCGCCTCACCGTCGGAGTCAAGGAGCACGTCTCGCGATTTGCCGCCCGGCTCTGCGGGCCCAACGACACCGCGTTCCTCCAGCAGGTCCATCACCCGCGCGGCGCGCGGGTAGCCGATGCCGAGCTTGCGCTGCAGCATCGAGGTCGAGAGCGTACGGCCGCCCTTCGCTACCTCGATCGCCTTCTCCAACATCGGGTCGTCGCCGCCACCGCCCGCGCCGTCGGGGCTGATCGCGTCGGCCTGCTCGAGGGCGCGCTCCAGTTCGTTGTCGTACTTCTCCGGGCGCAGCTTCTTGAAGCGGTCCGCCGTCCAGAAGTTCACGACCGCCTCGATCTCCTCGTCGGAGACGTAGACGCCCTGCACACGGCGGGGCTTCTGCGCGTCCGGCGGGACGTACAGCATGTCGCCCTTGCCGAGCAGCTTCTCCGCGCCCCCCTGGTCGAGGATCGTGCGCGAGTCGATCGAGGATGACACCGCGAAGGCGATGCGCGTCGGGAAGTTCGCCTTGATGAGCCCCGTGATCACATCGACGGACGGCCGCTGCGTCGCGACGACGAGGTGGATGCCCGTCGCGCGCGCGAGCTGTGCGAGGCGCACGAGTTGCTGCTCCACCTGGTACGGCGCGGCGATCATCAGGTCGGCCAGCTCGTCGATGACA
>CAIXBH010000168.1 GCA_903917615.1 uncultured Chloroflexota bacterium
AACGGCACGTACACGGCGACGGTGACCGCGCCCACCTCGACCGGGAGCGGGGTGTTCGTCGCAACGCTCGGCGGGCAGGCCGTGAAGAGCGGCGGCGGGAGCCAGACACAGGCGACGGTCACGTTCGTGCCTGGCGCCGCCGACGCGGTGCAGTCCACACTGACGCCGACCAGTTCGAGCATCACCGCCGACGGCAGCGCGACGCGGGTGCTGACCGTGACCGCGAAGGACGCGAACGGCAACAGCCTCACCGCGGGCGGCGCGACGGTCACGATCACTCGGCTGTCGGGCACGGGCACGGTGAGCGCCGTGACCGACAACGGTGACGGCACGTACACCGCGACCGTGACGGCGCCCACCTCGACCGGGAGCGGCGTGTTCGTCGCGACGCTGGGTGGGCAGCCCGTGAAGAGCGGCGCCGGGAGCCAGACCCAGTCGACGGTCTCCTACGTCCCGGGCGCCGCGACGACGCTCGTGATCACGACGCAGCCGGTCGGCGGGGCGTCGGGTGGCGTGCTTGCGACGCAGCCGGTGGTGGCGGTGCGAGATGCGCATGGGAACACGGTCACGGGTGACAACGCCACGCAGGTCACGCTGTCCATCGCGTCGGGTGCCGGCGGGACGCTGGGCGGCACGGTCACCGTGACCGTCGCGAGCGGCGTCGCGACGTTCAGTGGCGTGACCCTCACGGGCACGGTGGCGACGAACTACGTCCTCCGCGCCACCTCGAGCCCCGCGCTCACCGCGGCCGACTCGGTCAACGTCACCGTGCTGACCGCGCTGCCGAGCGTGACGTCGATCGCGGGCAACGCCGACGGCACCGTCGTGTCGATCACCTTCAGCAAGCCGATGGCCGATCCAACTGCGGCGGCCGCGCAGTTCTCGTTCAACGACGGCGGAGCTCGCACGTTCTCGACGGCGGCCCTGCGCTCCGGTGACGCGACGACGATCGACCTCACCGTCAGCGGTGCGCCGATCCAGGTCGGCGCCACGCTCACCACGACCTATGCCGCCGGCACAGTGCTCGCCGTGGACGGCAGCGCGCTGGCGTCGTTTGCCGCGTACCCCACCACAAACAATGCGTCGATTCCGGTGTTCGTTTCGGCCACCACCGACATCAGCGGCACCCACATCACCGTCACATTCGACAAGCCGATCGCGGATCCATCGGCCGCGGCGGCGCGGTTCTCCTTCAGCGATGGTGCTCCGCGTGCGTTCGCCTCGGCCGCGCTCGGGGTCAGCACGAGTCAGGTCGTGCTGACGGTGGCGGGCCCGCCGATCGCATCAGCAACGGGCCTCTCGCTGAGCTACGCGTCGCCCGGGATCACCGCAAGGAACGGTGGTGTGCTGGCCACCTTCGCTGGACGGCCGGTGGCGAACGCCGTGCCTCCCCCCGCGTCGTCTGCGCCCGAGATCGGCTCCGGCGGCGGGATCGTGGCGCCGCCGACTACCACGCCGCCAGCCGTCCGGGACAATCTCACCGTGGCGGTCGCGGGGCTCCAGCCGCAGACCACGACGCTGTCACAGACGTCGACCACGGTAGTCACCACGCAGGTCGTAAACGTCTCGAACACCGGAGTAAACGCGCTCCAGACCACGGTGTCGTTCTCCGTGCCCCCTGGGGTGGCCTCCGGCGCGGCGCAGATCGTCGTGCAGTCCCTGAACTCCGTGGACTCCCTCGTAGCGCAGGCACCGCTGGCGGCGTCGCAAGGGCTCATCCTCTCCGCGGTCTCCGCGCAGGTCATCGACTTCAGCGGTCAGGCGATCCGGACCGACTTCTCGCAGCCCATCGCGATCGCGTTCAACATTCCCGCTGACGCGATCCCGCGTGACGCGGCCTCGACAGACTTCGCGATGGCGTTCTGGTCCGGCACCGCCTGGGTGGACGTGCCCTCGCTCGGGACGATGAACGCGGACGGCTCGGTCACGGTCATCGCGGGCGCGTCGCACTTCACCATCTACGCGGTGCGGTACGTCATCCACGGATTCGTCACCTCGCCCGTGTTCGGAGCCGGGGACATCGCGACGGTCGTGTTCGCTGCACGTGGCTCCGTCGACGATCTGGCCGCCACCACCCGCCGTGCGGGTGCGCGCGCAGTCTGGGCGCAGGACGAGCAGGGCATCTACCGCCTGCTCATCGTCGATGGGCCGGACTTCGCGAATCAGGCGTTCCGGACCGCCTTCAGCGCAGGCTTCCCGCGACTCACGGCGGTGACGCTGGTGCGGTAGCCGCGCACGCACGGCTACCGCACCAGCGTTTGCTTCCTAGCGCGTGAAGAACTGTGCGAGGGCGCCGGTCCGGAACGGTTCGTCGCTGATCGACACGTCGCCCGAGAACGGGTAGTCGAGCGTCGTCGTGAGGATCAGGTTGAACGCGATGATCGCAGTCACGCCCAGGAGCATCGCCGTGTGCAGCCACTTGCGGCCGCTGCCGATCACGGACATGAACGCGACGATCACTGCGAAGCCGATGTACATCATCAGCCGCAACGAGTTCGGCAGGCTCGCGTTCACCTGCTCGAGGCGGGTGCGGCGGGCGCTCAGCGCGTCGTTCAGCCGGTCGACGGCAGCGGCGAAGAACTGTTTCTGCGCCTCCGTCTTCGGGTCGACGTGCTCGAGGGCGACGAAGAGCTGGTTCATCGCCTGGTCGGCCTTCGGGCTCGTCTGACCCTCGCGGAGGAGCGGCCACTCGTCGTCGACGACGGCGCGGTCGTATTGGCCGACGGCCTTGGTGACCTCGTCCCGGTACTCCGGGGGGAACACCTGCGCGGCGCGGACGATCGACGACAGCGCTGAGGCCTCGCGTCCGACGTTGTCAGAGGCGGCGTTGTAGCCGCTCCACAGCGCGACGATGACGAAGCCCAGCAGAATGCCGTAGACCGCGCCGATGATGTTGATGGAGAGCAGCGTGATCTCGTTCTGCTCGTTCTCCGTGAGCGCCGGGAAGAACCGGCGGGTGAGGCGCAGCACGCCATAGGCGAACAGCATCGACGCGGCGATGAACACGAACATCAGCGCGTACGTCTCGAAGTGGTTCAGCAGCCAGCGGTTCATCGGTCGCTCCTTATCGCGGGGTGGTCGGTGACACACAGAAGGGCCCGCTCCACGGCGGGCCCTTCTGTGCGGTTCTGTGCGGCGCAGGTCGCTAGTTGGCGCCGAGGCGCCGCAGGTAGGTGACCACGAGGGTGACCAGGCACAGCGCCGTCGCGATCTCCGCGGGGAAGACCGCTGCGTAGTCCACGAACGCACCGATGCCGGGCGCGGAGGGCATCGCGCCGCGGAACGCCAGCAACGCGAACAAGAGGCCGGCACACCACGTGAGCATGCCCGCCTCGAGGCGCCGTCCGGAGACGGCGATGAGGAAGGTCAGTATCACGGCGCTGATCGAGAGCAGCCAGTAGAGCAGCATCATGAACACGGCAACGCCCACCGTTGCGGGCGAGCGCGACACGCTGACATGCGTCAGGGCATAGCCCGCCGCTTGCTTCGTCGAGGTGCCCGCCTGGAACTTCCAGCCGTGCAGGGAGGCGTCCACCGTTGCGACCGTCGCGACCTTGTCCGCGCCACTCGACGTCGGAGCGACCATGAGCAGTTCGAGCTCTGCGTCGTACCTGTCGCGCGGGTAGTCCGTAACGATGCCGTTGTCGAGGTCGACGACGACGTCGGTTGGGGGCATCACGCGGCCCTTCGGGAACGGGCGATCGGCCGCTCCGGACGCGGCGTTCACGGTGAGCCGCAGTTCCTTGGTGAGCGTGCCGTCGCTTCCGAGCAGCGAGCCCTTCGGCTCAAAGGAGAGGCGGAACGTCGCCTCTTCTCGCACGGGATCGATGCTGATCAGGCTCGCCTTGACCTCCACGCGGTCGGACGCTTTCGCGTCGCCGGCTGCGACGGAGGCGGAGCGCACGTGCGCCTCGCTGTCGTAGGCCATCAAGAGGCCGGCGACGATCACGATGGACAGCAGCACAATCGCCGCTGCCATCATCCGCTGGGCGGAAGAGGTCATCTGCACTCGCTTTCGCGCGGGAGGGGGTGGGCTGCCCCGCGGATCCGAAAGCCGCAGGAATCTCGCGAGTCTAGGGCATGCTCTGCAGGATGCAAACGTCCTGAGAAGCCCTGGATCCAGCCCGCTCGGATGGGAACTTCCGGGGGCGCCCCGTGGGTGGGGGTGCCTCGCGGCAGGCCTCGGTCAGGCGTAGTGGCGGCGGATCGAGGCGTACGCGGAGCGCACCTCGGGGTCGTTGATGTAGTCGAGGAGGGCCTGGTCGGCCTCCATGTGCGCCGCGCGTTCGAGGGCCGCATTCTCCCGGCTCTCCCACGATGCGACGTTCAGTACGTGCAGCAACTGGTCGCGGGAGATGGGGCCGGGTGGATCGCCGGTCCATGCCGTGGTGTGGACCTCGCGGGCGGGTTGCTCCTGCATCGTCCCGGCAGTCTACTCCGGCCCCGATGCTTGCGGGCGTGCCCCGCGAGCGGTCAGCTCCCGCAGACGTAGATCTCGACGAGGGCGATGCGCGCCATGGCCTGGTACTGCGCGTACGCCGCCTTGCCTGCGGCGCCGAAGGCCGTCGCCGGGTAGGTCGAGAGGTCCGCGGAGAGGTACCCGGCGAGCGTGCCGAGCGTGCCGGCGGCCTGCGCGAGGTTCGTCTGCGCGAGCATGCAGGTCGCGTTGGCTGTGGCCGGGTTGGCGTAGGCGCCGATCGTTGCCTGGAGCGTCCTCGCCTCGGTCTGCATCGCCGCCACGCCGGGCGCGGCGTCCGCGTATTGCTTCGAGGTGTTCGCGGCGTCCACCGCGTCGACGATGCGGCTGCCCAGGTCCACCACCTGCTTCGCGTACCCCAGCAGCGCCTGGCTGGCCGCCTTCGACGGCGTGGACGCGCCCGCGGTCGAAGGGAAACTCCCGGCGGCGCGGCTGGCCGGGGGCTGCGTCCGTGCGGTGGCCATCGCGGTGGTGATCGTCTGCCCGCTCAGCGCGAAGCCGATCCCGGACGCCGAGTTCGCCACGAGCTTGCTGACCACGAGGCCGATCACCTGCCCGCAGTCGTCCGTCATCGGCCCGCCGCTGTTGCCGGGGCTGATTGAGGCGTCCGTCTGCACGTTCTCGATGCCGTCCGTCGTGAACACGCGCGAGAGCGTGCCGCGCGTCAACGTCGGCGTCCCCGCGAGCCCGAGCGGATAGCCGATCATTCACACGCCGAGGCCGGCGTCGGACTGTGACGCCTCGATCACGGGCAGCGCGTCCAGCGCGACCGCGTCGGAGCGCAGGATGGCGAGGTCGCGCCCGTTGTCGATGCCGATCACCCGGGCGGGCGTGCTGATGATGTCCGACTTCAGCGAGACGCCCGTGACGCCGTCCACCACGTGCCCTGCCGTCAGCCATTCGCCGTTGCCGATGTAGAACGCCGTGCCGGTCCCGCGCGTCGTCCCAACGAGGACGACCGACCGGGAGGCTGCGGTCGGTCGCGAGCCGGCAGGACATGCGCCGACCTGGCTCGCGGTAGTCGAGACCTGTGCGGGCTGGACCGTGGGCGCCGCCGTTGCGGTGCTGCCCCGGCTGAGGGTGACGGGGACGAGACCACCGAAGCCTCGGGGAAAGTTCGCCTTGAAGGCGTCCTTCAGGAATGGGGGCCCGCCGACGACGAGGATCTGGAACGATCCGTCGCTGGTCTGCACCCACGCGCCGGAGGCGCTGACCGTGCGCGCGGCGGCCTCGAGCTGGTCGACCGTGCCGCCGCTGAACACAGCGTTCGCGAGACCGGTCGCGCCGAACGTGGGCGTCGAGGTGAACGCGCCGGCGGCGACCTGCGCGTGCACGGGGGCCGCCCCGGCGGCGATCAGCGCGCACGCGAGTCCAAGCGCGGCGCACGCGAGGCGGACCAACGCGACGTGGCTCTGCGAGCGGTGGGACGGGGTCTGCGGGCGCATGTGACCGGGGCTCTCCGAAGCGCGCGTGCGTCGCGCGCTGCTGCTCATGCTATGCGATTGTCCACCGGATCGAAGGTGCGTGCCTCGGGGCTGCCCCGGACCCAGCCGTCGCATCCCATCGAGCACGTGGTCCCGGGGGGCCGGCTCGCGCCGTCGCGGCTAGCGCCCGGCATCGAGGGTTGGCGCATGTGACCGCGAGGTGCGGCGACACCGGCGCACCGAGCAGAACCTGATGTTCCGCTGAGCGGGGCCTCGGGCACTCGATGCTCTGGCAGACTGAGCGCGCATGGACGCGGTGCTCCCACTCCGGGTGCTTCGTAGTCGGTGGTGGCTCCTGATTGCCGCCCCACTGCTCGGTGGTGCGACCGCGTTCGCGATCTCGACGCGCCTCACGCCGACCTATGAGGCCACCACCACCCTGCTCGTGGTGCAGCGCCAGGCGCAGGGCATCGTGCAGTTGAACGACCTGCAGACGTCGGAGCGGCTCGCCAACACATTCAGCCGTCTGATGACGATTCGTCCGGTGCTGGAGCAGGCGATCACGGATGGTCAGTTGCCGTTCACGCCGAAGCAGCTCGAGCAGCGCATTGCCGTCCGCAACCCCGCGACCACGCAACTGCTCGAGGTGTCCGCGCGCGCGAGCGAGGCGGACCTGGCTGCGCGGACCGCAAACACCATCGCGAGCGTCTTCATCTCCTCCAACCAGGCGGATCTCACCAACCGTCCCGGCCTGGTCTCGGTGGTACAGCGGGCGGTCCCACCGGAGGAGCCGATTGCCCCGCGGACGGCGATCAACGCCGCCGTCGGCGCGACGTTCCTGCTACTCGCGACCGCCGGCGCGGTGTTGCTCATTGACTACCTTGACGACACGGTGAAGTCACTGGAGCAGGCGCAGGAGGTGACGGGACTGCGGGCGCTGGGAAGCATCGCGCAGTTCGAGCGGGTCGCGTCGCCACGGGAGCAACTGCAGGCGGTGCTCCACCCACGCTCGACGGCAGCGGAGGCATACCGCGCGGCGCGCACGGCGCTGTCGCAGGCCATGGACCTCGGCCGCGACCGGCGCCTCATCCTCGTCATGAGTCCTGGCACCGACGAAGGCAGGACGACGACGGTCGCGAATCTTGCCGTGGTGTTCGGGCTGGCGGGCCATCGCGTGTGCGTGGTGGACGCCGACCTGCGTCGGCCGACGATGCATCGCATCTTTGGCATCGACCGCCACGAGGGGTTGGCGGGTCTGCTGCTCGCCCGCGAGCCGGACCTCGATCGGGCGATCCAGCGCACCGTGCACGCGAACGTCTCAGTCGTCGCGAGCGGGTCGTCGCCGCCGAACCCGTCGGAACTGCTCGGCTCGGCACGCATGCACGACGTGCTTCAGCGCATCAAGTCGCGCTTCGACGTTGTGTTGCTGGACTCCCCGCCGGCGCTCGCCGTGACGGACGCGTCTGTGCTCGCCACGCTTGTGGACGGGCTGCTTGTCGTGGCGCGCGCGCACCACACGCGCGTCGCCGACCTGCGCACGACGGTCGAGGGGCTGCAGCGGTCCGGCCGGCGTATCGCCGGCGTGCTGCTCAACGGTGTCGCCTCACAGGAGGCGCACGACGCTCCGATTGTTGGCCGCCGCGGCCGTGATGCCGGCGATGAAGACACGCGCGCCGCCATCAGCGAGCGGATGCAACTCGCCGAGGCCACTGGCGGCGGCAGCACGGACACCGCGTCAGGCCGTGCCCACGCGCCCGGGACGGATGCGACTCGGGCAGAGAACTCCGAGGCCTCCGCCGTCGTGTGGGGCCCCGAGGACTAGCCGCCGGTCACGAGGGGGCCAGGCGGCGAGAGCAGGATGATCGCGCCGGGCGACCACTACACTCGGGACATGTGCGGACGCTTCACGCTCGCCCCGGAGAACATCGACCGCATTGCGGAGATCCTCGGCATCGCGCCGGACGAGGTGTTCGAGGAGACGTACATCCCCCGCTGGAACGTCGCGCCGATGCAGCCCCACTGGGTGGTGCGTCTCGACGGCGAGGAGCGGCGGGTGCTGCCCGCGACGTGGGGCCTCGTGAATCAGTGGGAGACGAGCCGCCGCGAGGGCGCGAAGTACATCAACGCACGCGCGGAGACCCTCGCTTCGCGTCGCACCTTCCGTGATGCGTTCAGCGCGACGCGCTGCATCGTACCGGCGGACGGCTTCTTCGAATGGACGGGCGATGCGCAGGCGCGCCGGCCGTTCTGGTTCCACCGCCCCGACCGCGAGCCATTCGCGTTCGCGGGTCTCTACGTGGAAGCGCGCCTGCCGGGCGAGGCGGCGACGAGGCGTACCTTCACCATCGTCACCACCCGTGCGAACGAGGTGATGGCGCCGATCCACGACCGCATGCCGGTGATCCTCGACGGGGACGAGGCGATCGACGCCTGGCTCGATCCGCGCCGGCGGCCCGATGCGCTTGCGCCGCTGCTCGAGCCCGCGCCGCGCGCGTTCCTCGCGGTGACCGCGGTGTCGACGCGCGTGAACTCTGTCGCCAACGACGACCCTGCGTGTCTCGCGGAAGCCGAAGCGGAGACGCAGGCCCCGCTGCTCTAGGCTGCTCTAGCGCGCGCTGCTGGTGGCGACCTTGCAGACGCCCGGGAGCAGCGTGCGCACGCCCTCGATCCGCACGTCCCCCAGGTCCGGTCGGGTGGTGACATAGCGCTGCAGCAGTGCGCCTGCCGGCTGCGCGAGGATCACCGCGAACATCGCGAAGGTCGTCGCGTTCGCGAAGCGGTCGAGCAGTCCGCGTGCGCGGTCGCGGGTCGCGAACATTGCGGCGGCGGCCGTGAGCGCCCCGGCGACGGCGATGTTGGTCCCGCACATCGGGGAGACCGCCAGCGACGCCTCGCCCGCCTGCAGCCGGTCGAGCGCCTCGTGCGCGCAGGACAGCAACTCGTCCGGGTCGACGCTGCCGAGGATGTAGAAGCCGTCCCGCGTCGCGCGACCTGCGATGCGCTGCGGGCCGTGGCGCGCGAACAGCACCGCGACCGTCGCGTGTTCGAGCCCGTGGTTGCGGCGCACGTCGTCAGCCCAGCGCCGCACCAGCGGCAACATCGATGTCACGGCATCTCCTCGATCCAGCGTACGTGCAGTCTAACGGCGCGCGAGGTGCCTGCGCGGCCTCAGCGAGCGCGGCTCGTGCCGGGCGCGCCGATCGAGAACTCGGCGGTGACGTCGACGGTGATGTCGACGGTCTGGCCGCCCGCGTTCGGCGAGGTCAGATGGATGACGCCCGAGGCGCGGGCGGTCGGGAGCAGCGTGGGGTTCACCGTGATCACCAGCTGCCCGTCGGGACAGCCGGGCGAGATGCACTTCATGTCGCTGCCCGCAGCCGCACCGGCCGGCGGCGACAGCACAAGGAAGCGGTCGCTCGTGGTGGCGAGCCAGGTGAGGACCCCGGTGCCGCCGTTGCGGATGGTGACCGTGGCCTTCGCGCCGGCCGGGTTGTTCACGTTCACCTGCACGCGCTGCGTCGACACCTGCAACTGCGGCGCGCCGAGCAGCGCAGCGGCGGCGCCCGTCGTGACCGTCGGCACGAGCGCGACGTGCGCGGGCTGAGGCGTCGGGATGTCCATCGCGGCGTAGGGGAACGTCCAGTTCGCCACGCTCATCGCGCTGAAGACCCGTGGATCGGTGAGGTTCGGCAGCGTCGCCGGGAGGGGCTGCCACAGCAACTGGCCGTTGCGCGTGTCCGGGTGCGCCATGCAGCCCCACACCAGCTCCTGGTACGGGTAGCGGTTGCGCGCCTGTGTGCCGTCGCAGTTGTAGGCGGGACGCGGTCCGGCGAAGGCCGGGTCCAGCGGGTGGTTGCTGATCGAGGCGCCCGGCCCGGTGAAGCCGTTGTACGCCCAGGTCGCGTAGTACCAGTTCTCGACGAGCGCCGGGTCGCCGCCGGTGTCGGTGCCGACGATCGGACGTTGCTCAGGTGCGCCGTTCCACTTCTCCGCGAGGATCTGCGCGCCTCGCGCGACGTTGTACGCGAAGTGCGTCGCGATGCTCGCCTGTCGCGGCGTCGCGCTGTTGTCCGAACCGAGGCCGGTCGTCATGCCGGAGGTCACCTGCATGATGCCGTGCCCGCAATCGAACGAGACCTGCGCCGGGCCGATGGAGTCGAACTGCACGGAGCGGCTCGCCATCGTCATCGTGGACTCGACCCAGGCGATCGCCTTGAGGAGCGTCGCGGGGATGAACGGGGATCCGTCGACCCGCGACGTGCGCAGGCCGCGCTCGACGACCGGCAACGCGAAGAACGGGTCGCTCGGGAAGAGCCGGTTCACGGAGGCTGCCTCGATGGCCGCGTTGTAGCGCGTGCGCCCCTGGTCGGCCTCGTACGCCTCCGGTGTCCGCGGATCGAACGCGCACGCGAGCGCCGTGTCGCGCGCACCGGGGCCGACGGCCGCCATCACGGCCGCGAATGCGACCACCGCCAGGATCGCGATGCTGCGCTTACGCACGAGGCAGCCACCCCACGAGGATCACCTCGCCCGTCGCCGGGATCGGCCGTCGCGCGCCATCCTGCGCGATGACGACTGCCGACTCCCGCCCCGGATTCGTCGAGTTCGCGCCGTCGAACGTGTGCGCCGCGAGGTACTGGTCCTGCGCGCTCCATGCGAACGGCACATCGAAGCCCCGCGGGGGGGAGGCGAGACTCGTCGGCGGGGCGCCGGGGCGCAGCAGCGTGACGGGGGCAGCGCCTGCCGTGCCGGCTTCCTGCCCGACGGTCAGCGAGCGTCCATCGCTGGTCCACGTCGGCCCGTACTGCTCTCCGGCTGCCGCGACCTCCGGCAGCACCGCCGGATGTGCGCCGCTGAGCTGCACGACCTGTGCGCGGTACACCACGCGCTCCGCGCGCGTCTCGGGGGCGAGGAACGCGATCGCCTGCCGGTCGGGCGATAGCTGCCAGTCGCGTGCGAGCTCGTTCGAGGCGTGGAACAGCGGCGTGGCCTGCGCACCGGGGCGGGTCGAGAGGACGTCGGTCCCCGCGGTGGAGAGGCGAACGAAGATCAGCGCGCCGCCGGCGTCGAAGCCAACGGGGAACACGCCGAACGCGGTCTGCTCCTCGTACACGACGGTCCGGCTCTGCTTCGCGATATCGACGCGCACGATCGCCTGCCGGTCGCCCGTGGTCGTGCGGTAGAGGATCGTGTTCGCGTCCGTGAGTTGCGGCCGGACGGTGAGGTCCGCGTCGCGAGCGAGGCGGGTGCGCTGCTTCGTCGCCACGTCGAGGATCCAGAGCTCCGCCGGCGCCCCGCGACCGCCGGCGGTACCCGTCGGCAGGACGGCGTAGGCGACGAGGTTCCCAGACATGGCGCCCGGGTTGATGCCCCAGCCGTCCGCGTGCTCGATGGTGTCGACGAGGGTGCGCTTCGCCGGGTCGGTCGCTGGCGCGGTGTAGAGGTGATCCCCGGTCGGGCCGAACTCGGCATAGACGACCCGCGGTACCCCGCGTGTCCCGTCGAGGCCGAACCCCGGAAGCAGGCGGAGCAGGACCGCCGCGACGCCGAGCAGGATGAGCGCGCCCGCAAGCGCGATCGCCCGTGCGGGCACTCGGCGGGCCAGGCGACCGGGGGGGCGGGGGGCTTCTGCCATGGGATGGACACGCCGTGGCCTCACGGCCGGTGCCGCCGGAGCCCCCGCCAGGACCGGCGACGCGACGACGTGACCCTCTGCCCTTTCGTTCATCACAGAACGGACGCTGGGATCACATCCGCGGCGCTTGCCTTGAGCGCCCGGACTCTTGATTCAACGATACGGAGCGCGTTTCCGTGATGTCAACGCGATCGACAGCATCTGATCATCGGGATAGGCGGGATCGTCATCCGTGCTGCCCGGCTATGCTCGGATCATGATCCTGTTCAACCTCAATCTGCTCTTCCACAGCCCGCTGGCGTTCGTCATCGTCGTCGCCGCGTTCGGCGCCTCGCTCCTCACCGGGCTCATCTTTCACGAGTTCTGCCACGCCGCCGTGGCCGACGCGCTGGGCGACCACACCGCGCGGCGGCTCGGCCGGCTCACGCTGGACCCGCGGGCGCACTACGACCCGCTCTGGACGACGGCGATCTTTCTGTTCGGCTTCGGCATGGCGAAACCTGTCCCGGTTGACCCGCGGAACACGCGTAACCCGAAGGTGGGCCTGCTGCTGATCGCACTCGCTGGGCCGCTCTCGAACCTCGCGGTCGCCGCGGTGGCGGCCATCCCGCTCCGTCTCGGGCTGCTCCCGCCGATCTCGGTCTTCGACGCTCGTCTGGTGGCGCTGGCCCCGACGGTGCCCGACCTCGCCGGGCTGTTCCTGACGACCGTGGTGCTGCTGAACCTGCAGCTGGGGGTGTTCAACCTGCTGCCGATCCCGCCGCTGGACGGCTCCAACGTGTTGCTGGGACTGCTCCCGCGCGATCTGGCGGTGCAGTACGCCCGTCTCCAGCCGTGGGGCTTCGGCATCCTGATGCTGCTGATCTCGGCGCCGTTCCTCACCAACGGTGCCTTCGGTCTCACGACGATCATCGGCCCGCCGATCGAGTGGCTGCTCGCCCTCGTGCTCGGGCCGGCGTTCTGAGCGTGGCCCGCCTGTTCGCGCGCGCCGGCTCGCGTGCCGCGTATCGCGTTTACCAGTTCGTGCACGGGCTGCGCCCCGCGCTGAGTGCCGGCGAGGTCGCCGAGGTCCGCTCCCGGCTCTCGGAGCCCGAGTTCGCGCTGTTCCTGGCGAGCGAGCCGCGCGACCGCCGCCACGCGATGGATCTCTACCGGGCGCTGCTGGAGGCGGGCGCCGATGACGAGGTGCTCACCGCCGCGCTCGTCCACGACGTCGGCAAGGGCCGGCTCCGTGCATGGCAGCGGGTCGTGTTCGTCGCCTGTGGCGGTCTGCCCGTCGTGGGGCGCCTCATCGAGTCACCCGATGGGGCGGAGTGGCGTCGTGGTCTCTCGCGCCTCCGGCATCACGCTCGCCTGGGCGCGGCGCTGTTGGTCGATGCCGGGAGCGCGCCGCGCGTGGTGGAGCTCGTGGGACGGCACACCGACTCGCCGCCCGCGGACGACGCGGAGCTCGCCCGCTTCATCGCCCTAGACGACCGTTTCTAGTCGGCGGGGCTACGCTCCGCGCCCGGACGAGTCCGATCGCCGCGCGGCCGCGTAGCGGTGGTATACGATTCCTGACCGGGGCACCTCGCTTCAGCAGTGGCCTCAGAAGTGGCGGAGCCGGCATGCGGGTAGCGATCCTCGGCACAGGCCTCATCGGCTCTTCGATCGGGCTGCGCCTCAAGCGCGACGGCAAGCCCGGCGCCTTCGACATCGTGGGCTTCGATCGGTACGCCGACGTCGCGCGAGCCGCGCTCCGCACCGGCGCCGTGGACTCCCTCGCCGAGTCGCCGGCCGAGGCGGCACAGGGGGCGGATCTCATCGTCATCGCTGCCCCGGTGCTCGCGATCCGCGTCCTCATGGAGGAGATCGCGCCGGTCGTGAGTCCGGACGCGATCATCACCGACACCGGCTCCACAAAGGCCGAGGTGATGCGCTGGGCGGACGAGTACTTCCCGCATCACACCGGCTTCGTCGGCGGCCACCCGATGGCCGGGAAGACCGACACCGGCCCCGCCGCTGCGGATCCGGACCTCTTCGTCGGCGCGCGGTGGGTGATCGTCCCCAACGTCCGCTCCTCCGAGGACGCGATCGCGGAGGTCACGGCGCTCGCCGAGAGCGTGGGCGCCTCGGCCATGGTGATGGATGCCGCGGAGCACGACGCGTACGTCGCCGCGATCTCGCACATGCCGATGCTGGCCGCGACCGCGTTGTTCTCCATGATGCGCGCGTCCGAGGCGTGGCCGGAGCTCTCGCTGCTCGCCGCGGGCGGGTTCAAGGACATGACGCGCCTGACCGCGACGGACTCCGCCATGGCGTTCGATATCGCCGTCACGAATCGCGAGCACGCGGCGCACTGGCTCGACCGCTACATTGCGGCGCTGCGTGACCTCCGCACCCGCCTGATGGACGTCGACGCCGAGGACGAGCTGTTCAAGATGATCGCCGAGAGCGAGTACGAGTACACCGCGTACCGCAACGGCAAGGTCGGGCGCGAAGAGCCGAAGGTCGGCGGCGAGGTCTCCGCGATGTCCTTCCAGGAGATGCTCACCGGCGGCTGGGTGCGCGACAAGCTCGACGAGGTGACCCAGGGATCGGAGCGGCGCGTGGGCGAGCTCGACCGGCGCCGCCGCGATCGCCGCGACGTGTAGGCGAGGGGATCTGGCTGTGGCCGCTGACCTCATCCACGTGGGCTTCGACAACTACCTGACGCTGGACCGCGTGCTCGCCGTCGCTTCGCCCGGCTCCGCGCCGATGAAGCGCATGATCCAGCGCGGCAAAGAGCAGAACCGCACGATCGACCTCACCAGCGGACGCCGCACGAAGGCCGTCGTCGTGATGGACGACGACTGGGTCTCGCTGATCGCGATCACGCCCGAGACCTTCTCCCGACGTGCCTCCTCCCTCCGCGCCGCGGGACGAGGAGACGGCGCTTCGGAGCGTTGACTCCCGCTTCGGGACCGCCCGTCCTGATCGTCCTGACCGGCCCCTCCGGGGTTGGCAAGGACGCGGTCATCGACCGCCTCGCCGAACGCGGCGTCGATATCGTGCGCCCGGCGACGATGACCACGCGCGCCCCTCGCGCCGGCGAGATCGAGGGGACGCACCACTACTTCGTCACGCGCGAGGCCTTTGCGGAGCACCTCGCCTCCGGCGAGCTGCTCGAGCACGCCGAGTACGACGGCAACCTCTACGGGGTCCCACGGCGGTCAGTCCGCGCCGCGCTCGATACCGGGAAGCATGTGGTGCTGCGGGTGGACGTGCAGGGGGCCGAGTCGCTGCGGGCGATCCTCCCGATGGCGATCTTCATCTCGCTGGAGCCGGAGGACGTCGATGTCCTGCGCCGGCATCTCGAGGCGCGCGGCTCGGAGACCCCGGAGGGCATCGAGCATCGCATTGCGACCGCCCGGTCCGAGATCGAGCGCGCGCGCGTCTTCTGCCGCAGCATCCGGAACATCCATGGTCGCCTCGACGAAGCGGTCGATGCGGTGCGCGACCTGATCGCCGCCGAACTCGGACGCGCCGGGCGTCAGCCCATCACGCTGTGATCGCGTCCTCGCCGCGCGACATAAGCGTGGTTGAGATTGAGGATTAGCGGATTTTGCGCTTGTAAAGGGTGAGGGGCTCCGGTACGGTGCCCGCTGAGAGTCCGGCGATGCGCGCGCAGGGGATGCCGCGGTCGCAGGGATGGGCGCTCAGCCCCGGGAGGGAACGCGGTCTCGTCGTCAGCCCGAGGGCAGCCGCTGTGCATCACGGCGTGCATTCCCCGCCCGGCCGTCTCCCGACGAAGCCACGAAGCTCGCTCCCGCGTACCGTCATCGATATCGATGCCCTCGTCTATGCCGCCAGTGGCGAGACGGGGGCCGCGCAAGGACCGCCCCGCCGGTCCACGGAACTCGGAGTCGCACGTGACCCGCTACGTGATCCGCCGGCTGCTCCTGATGATCCCGACCGTGTTCCTGCTGTACACGATGCTGTTCTTCCTGATGCGCGTCATCCCGGGGAACATCGTCGACCTCTACCTCGAGGGTGGCACGCAGCGCTCCGGCGCGGACCTCGAGGCGGCGCGCACCGCGCTCAAGAAGGAGCTCGGGCTCGACCACACCGTGCCTGAGCAGTACGTGATCGCGCTGGAGAAGCTCGCTGTCGGCGACCTCGGCAACTCGATGCGCACGCGCCAGCCGGTGCTTGCGGAGATCGTGCGCCGTGCGCCGATCACCCTCCAGCTCGCCCTGACCGCCACGCTCATCGGTCTGCTCATCGCCGTTCCCGCGGGGGTCATCTCCGCCGCCCGGCAACGATCGGCGATCGACCAGAGCGTGAGGCTCGCGTCCATCCTGGCGTTGTCCGTGCCCGGATTCTGGACCGGGACGATGGTCGTGCTCCTGCCTGCACTGTGGTGGGGGTACGGGCCACCGCCGATCTACCAGTCGCCGCTGGTGGACTTCTCGTCGAACATGCGGCAGATGCTTCCGGCCGCGATCACGCTTGGCGCTTCGCTCGGCGGCTCCGTGACGCGCTTCATGCGCTCCTCGCTGCTCGAGGTGCTGCGCCAGGACTACATCCGCACCGCGTGGTCGAAGGGCCTCACGGAGACGAAGGTGGTCCGCCGTCACGCGCTGAAGAACGCCATGATCCCCGTGGTCACGATCGTCGGCCTGCAGATGGGCGGCCTCTTCGGCGGCTCCGTCATCAGCGAGTCGATCTTCAACATCCCGGGTATGGGCACGCTGACGCTCACGGCCATCCGCGAGCGCGACTACACCCAGCTCCAGGCGAACATGCTGCTGTTCAGCCTCGTCGTGGCGTCGATGAGTCTGCTGGTCGATATCTCCTACGCGTGGCTCGATCCCCGGATCCGCTACTCGTAGTCGCCGGTCGATAGTGACGTTCCGAGCGGGCTACGGCCCGTACATGGAGGAGGGACTGCGATGAGCGTTCGAGCGCTCCCAGGTCGTGCGGAGACCATCTCCGACGGCGTGATCCGCCGCACTCGTACCCAGCGCGTCTTGCGCCAGGTCAAGCGCCGCCCGATCGAGACTGTCGGCCTGACGGTGATCCTCGGGGTCGTCTTCATGGCGGTCTTCGCGGACGTCATCGCGCCGTCGAACTACGCGGCACAGGACTTCGCTTCGCGGCTCCAGCCGATGAGCGCGCAGCACTTCTTCGGCACCGACTCGCTCGGCCGCGACGTGTTCAGCCGCATCATCTACGGCGCGCGCACGTCGATGATGGCCAGCACGATGGGCGTCCTCATCAGCGGGCTCATCGGCGGGCTGCTGGGCATCACCTCCGGCTACGCCGGCGGGTGGTTCGACCTCCTGGAGCAGCGCGTGACCGACAGCATCCGCTCCGTCCCGCTGCTGCTGATGGCGATGATCCTGATCATCGCCCTCTCCGGCCGCCTCCCGAGCCTCTTCCTCGTCTCGCTCGCCCTGGGCCTCATCGGCGCCACGACGATCAACCGCGTGGTCCGAGGCAGCACGCTCGCCGTGAAGGAGTCGCCGTACGTCGAGGCCGCAACCTCGCTCGGCGCCTCCGGTGTCCGCGTCGTACTCCGGCACATCTTCCCGAACGTGCTCGCCCCGCTCATCGTCGCGTGCAGCATCCAGTTCGGCGCGTTCATCACGGCCGAGGCGGCGCTGTCGTTCCTCGGCCTGGGCGTGCAGCCGCCGATGCCCTCGTGGGGCGGCATGCTGAGCGCGGACGGCCGCGCGTTCTTCCTGCGGGCGCCGTGGCTCGCGATCTTCCCGGGCGTCGCCATCAGCCTCACGGTGCTGGCGACCAACCTCGTGGGTGACGCGCTCCGCGACATCCTCGACCC
>CAIXBH010000169.1 GCA_903917615.1 uncultured Chloroflexota bacterium
AGCGTCGGGATATAGGCGCTCAGCCACAGCGAGCGGAGGCGGAACGGGGGCGTCACGGGCTCGGCTGCTTGCATCGGGGCATCGTCGACCTCGGCCGGGGTTCGGGCAAGCCGCCGGCGGGTGGTACGGAGGCGCGGCGAGCCGCCGATGATCACGAAAGCATGTCCGGGCATGCCTGCTGCCGTGGGAGGTGCGCCATCTCCGAGCGCGAGCGCCAGTCGCTCCTCGATACCGCGCGCTGGGGCGTGGCGCTGGTCGCGCCCGCCGCCCTCGCCGTGCTCGCTCTGGTGACCGGCGCGCCCGTCGGCGTCGCGGCAACTGCCGCGGCGCTCGGTGCCGCCGCCGGGCTCCTGTGGCTGCGGAGTGACCGGTCGGACGATCCGTCTGACCTCCTGCCAGCAGACGCCCTCCCGGAACTGATCGTCCAGACGGATGCCGAAGGACGCATCGTCCGGGTGAACGAGGCGGCGCAACGCGCGCTCGGCTATCCGCCCGGGGAGCTGATCGGCCGCGAGCTCGCCGCCCTGACGACGGAGCCGCCGCCGTACCTCGGCGACACGGCAGAGGCCCTCGGCGGCATCTCCGACGACGATGCGCCCCGGCAGACCTCCTGGACCGCGGGGTGGCGCTGCCACGACGGCGCGCTGCTGCCGCTCGCCTGCGTGGTCATCCCGTACTCCCGCCGGAATGGCGCGTTCGCGGGCATTCGCACGGTCGCGCCGGACCCCACCGACCAGATCACCTCGCACCGCGCGCTGCGCGAATCCGAGGAGCACTTCCGCACGGCCCTCGACACGGCGCGGAACGGCATCATGCTGGTCGCGCACGACAGGCGGATCGTGCTGGCCAACGAGGCGATCCGCACGCTCCTCCGCTACAGCGACGAGGAGATCACACACCTCTCGCTCGCCGACATTCTCCCGCCATCGCACCTCGACCGCGTCGCCGACCTGATCGCCTCACGTATGTGGTCGGATGTCGGGCGCGGCCACTACGAGGTGCAACTCCTCGACGCACACGGTGCGCTCGTCGACGTCGAAATCTCGCTGTCCCCGATCCGGGAAGGCGGTCGCAGCTCGGGTGTCCTCGTCGATGTCCTCGACCTCGCGGAGGCGCGCCGCGCGTCGGAGACGATCCGCCGCATGACGGACTACGACCGGCTGACGGGCTTACCGAACCGCGAGCTCTTCGACCGGCACGTGCAGCGGGCGCTGGTGGATGCGCACAGCCTCGACCGCGCGGTCGCGGTGCTGATGATCGACGTGGACCGCTTCAAGCTCGTGAACGACACGCTCGGGCACGCGAGCGGCGACCGTCTGCTGAAGGCCGTCGCGGACCGGCTGACCGCGCAGACGCCACAACAGCACGTCGTTGCGCGCTTCGGTGGGGACGAGTTCCTGCTGCTCGCACCGGACCTGGGCGGCCCGGCCGCGGCCGAGGCGGTCGCGCGACGCGTGCTGAGCGCGTTCCGGCAGCCCTTCGAGCATGACGGACTGCTGATCAAGCTCTCGGGAAGCGTTGGCGTCGCCACCTCGGGCACGGTCGACACGGACGCGGACACGCTGATCCGCATCGCGGATGCCGCTCTGCACGAGGCGAAAGCGACCGGTCGCGACCGATACGTGATGGGCAGCGATGCCGCGAGCGATCCCGCACGCACACGCCTCGCGCTGGAGGCCGACCTGCGACACGCGGTCGAGCACGACGAGCTGGAGGTCCACTACCAGCCCCAGTGCGACACGCAGACCGGCGAGGTGCGCGGGCTGGAGGCGTTGCTCCGCTGGAACCATCCGACGCGCGGCCCGATCTCCCCTGCCGAGTTCGTGCCCTTGCTCGAAGAGACGGGGCTGATCGTCCCGGTGGGTGTGTGGGTGCTGCGCACGGCGTGCGCGCAAGTCGCCGCGTGGCATGCGGGCGGCGTGACCCATGCCCGCGTCGCGGTGA
>CAIXBH010000170.1 GCA_903917615.1 uncultured Chloroflexota bacterium
CGGCGAGGTCCTCGCGACGGTCGAGCGTGAGGTCGAACGCCGCGAACATCAGCCGGTCCTGCGGCGGAGTGGCGATGCCGGCCTGGTGCGGGCCGAAGAACGGCACGACACCCGTCCCCGGCGCCCGGGCGTCCCGTGCGCCTCGCAACGCAAAGCCCGTGCCAACCGCCGCACCGGTGATCGCGACACCCGCACCCGCCTCGAGGAATCGCCGCCGCGACAACCGTGTCATGATCGCGTTTCCCTGCTCGCTTCGACCGACCGCAGCGACGGTATCGTCGCCCGGGAGTTCGTCTCGCTCAGGCAGCGATTACTCAATGCTTTACTAGGTATGTGACAGGTAACACAATCCTTGCAACGAGACAAAGGAGCACGCATGGCTGATCTGCCACGGACGACGCTGGGCCGCACGGGCCTTGAGGTGACCAAGCTCGGATACGGGACGATGGAGTTCCGCGGGGCGCCGCGTGGCCCCGAGACGACCGACGAGGAGGCGGAACGCGTCCTGAACGCGGTGCTGGACGCCGGCATCAACTTCATCGACACCTCGCCGGACTACGGCGTGGCGGAGGAGCGTATCGGCAAGTACATCTCGCACCGGCGGAGCGAGTTCTACCTCGCCTCGAAGTGCGGGTGCGCGGCCGGCGAGTTCCTGACGCCGAACCACGACCATTTCTTCACCGCGGCCAACGTGCGCGCGGGCGTCGAGCAGAGCCTTCAGCGCATGAAGACGGACTACCTGGACGTCGTCCAGTTCCACATGAGCCCGACGCGCGCGCAGCTCGAGGAAGCGGGCGCGCTCGATGAGCTGCTCAAGCTCCGTGACGAGGGCAAGGTGCGCTTCGTCGGCATGTCCGGCACGCTGCCGAACCTGCGCGAGCACATCGACATGAACGTGTTCGACGAGTTCCAGATCCCGTACTCCGCGATCGAGCGCGAGCACGAGAACCTGATCGCGGCGGCCTCGGCGGCCGGGTCGGGCATCCTCATCCGTGGCGGCGCTGCACGTGGCGCACCGACCGACTGGGAGGGGCGTTCGAGGCTCCGGCCGGGCGCCGAGGCCCCGAAAGACGTGTGGGAGCAGGCGAAGCTCGACGAGCTGTTGGACGGCATGAGCCGCATCGAGTTCACGCTGCGCTTCACGCTCTCGAACCCCGACCTCGACACCACGATCGTGGGGACACGGAACCTCGATCACCTCACGTCGAACGTGGCGATGGCGCAGAAGGGGCCGCTGCCGGCGGACGTGATGGAGGAGGCGAAGCGTCGCCTCGACGCCGCGGGGTCGAAGCCCGAATAGCGTTCGTGCAGGTGAGATCGTGTGGCCGGGTGCCTCGGGCACCCGGCCACCGTCCCTGTCGACGAACGAATTACTCCACCGCCCCGGCGACCCGCGTCCCCAGTTCGTGGTCGAGCATGAGCAGGCTCGCGGGGTTGCCCTCGGCCATGCGCAGCCGATGCACGACGAGGTTGACCGAGCTCTCTTCTTCGATCTGCTCGTTCATGAACCACTGGAGCAGCGGGTAGGACGCGAAGTCCTTCTCCGTCGTCACCTTCTCGTAGAGCGCCTCAATGGCCGCGCTCACGATCTGCTCGTGCGCGAGTGACGCCTCGAAGACCGCGAGCGGCGTGGAGAGGTCGCTCTGTGGGGCGGCGATGCCCTGCAACCGCACGCTGCCACCTCGATCGAGGACGAAGTCCGTGAACTTCAGCGCGTGGACGCGCTCCTCGCTGGCCTGCACCCGCATCCAGTGGGCGAACCCGGTGTAATTCTGGACATGGCAACTCGCGGCGAGCTGCTCGTACGCATACATCGAGGCGTACTCGAGCTGGATCTGGGTGTTGAACGCGTCGTTCAGCGTCTGGCTCAGCTGCATCGTGACCCCATTTCACTCATCGGCCTGGCCGCTGCGTACAAGATATGCGGTTCATTGAACCAGCGCATAGATATACATCTCTCGAATTCTTAGTAGCGACTATTTCGAGCGCACGCGTATCGTCAGAGTCCTCGCACTCCTCGAGTCGATTCCCGCGCCGTTCGGAAGCACCATGGTCACCTCGGTCGCCACCAGCCCCTGCGCCGTCGTCTGCACCGGCAAGCACTGCCGAGGCGGCGCGCGCGAGCAGGTGTGTGGCGTCTTGCAGGCGATGGGC
>CAIXBH010000171.1 GCA_903917615.1 uncultured Chloroflexota bacterium
ACCTGCGCGACGAGGACACCGCGAACGAGCGGTGGAGCGACGACACGCTCGACCGCCACATCGCGCGCGCCGTGCAGGAGCTCTCCCTCGCCGCGCCGCGCGAGGCGACCGCCGCGCTGCACGCGGGCGGCACGACGCGCGACCTCAGCATCGCGGCGCTCGCCGACCGCGTCAGCATCGAGGCGGTCGAGTACCCGACAGGCCAGTACCCGCCGGCGTATCCGCCGTTCGCCGTCTGGGGCGACACGCTCACGCTCGAGGTGTCGAGCATCCCCGCCGCGAGCGCCGAGGTCGTCGTGCGCTACGGCGCGGTGCACCTCCTCGATGCGAGCGGCACGACGCTACCCGACCGGCTGTGCGACCTCGTCGCGACGGGCGCGGCGGCGTACGCCGCGATCGAGTGGGCCTCGTACGCGACGAATCGCATCAACCTCGGCGGCGACGACACGTGGCGGCACTACCACACGTGGGGCCAGGAGCGCCTCGCCGCGTTTTCGAAGGCCCTCGCGAAGCACGGCCGCGAGCGCCGCCTCCGCGCGCGGCGGCTCTACCTCCCCGCGGGGGGCACCTCGAGCCATCGCGCGGTCGAGGGGTGATGGAGATGCAGAGACCCCCCACCCTTGCCCTCCCCCTCAAGGGGGGAGGGAGCCGATCTGTCCCCTCCCCCCTTGAGGGGGAGGGTTGGGGTGGGGGGTGCTCCGGCGACGCCGGATGATCACTCTGACCTCCACCCTCCTCGCCGCGCAGCGGTCCGCGAGCGCTGCGCCAGCCGTGCAGGTGCGCCTGCGCGACTGCGACGCCGGCGTGAACCGCCTGCGCTTCACGCGCTGGTACACCGGCGCGGAGCCCGACGGCCCATGCGGGGTCGCGGTGCCGGCGGACGGATCGCTCGTGCGCGCGCGCATCGATCCGTCGAGCGGCACCCTGTACGTGCAGCGCGTCGCGACGCCGGCATCGAGCAGCACGTACTCCTCGTGGACCGCGCTCGGCACCGTGCTCGCGAGCGCGCGGCTCGGCTGCCATGCCGCCGGTACGCGCGTGGCCATCGCGAGCGTGCGCAACGGCGGCACGCAGGTCGAGGTGCGCGAGAGCAGCGATTCGGGCGCGACCTTCGGCGCATCGACTGTCGTCGCGACGGCGGGCAGCGCGGTGACCGCCGTTGCCTGCGCGATCCGCGAGGACGGCAGCGCCGCGCTGATCTGGGCGGCCGGCGGCGTCGTCTACTCCAGCAGGCGCAGCGGCCTCGGTGCGTGGGGCGCGGCGGCCGCATGGTCGCGCAGCCTCGCGACCGTCAACGGCCTCGCGATGACGGATTCGACGGACTACGGCGTGCTCGTGAGCGGCACGGACGCCGCCGACGCCGCGGGCGCATGGAGCACGCGCTACGGATCGGGCGTCCTCGGCGCGCCCGGATCGTGGACGCCGCTTGTCGAGGTCGCGAGCGCGAGCGCGGGCACGCTCGTCACCTACCTGGCGACGGCAGTCGCCGAGGCGGGCGGCGCGCGCCTGGTGTTCGTCGAGACCTTCGCCGGCATCGGCGCGTACGCCCGCGTGCAGACGACCGAGGCGATCGCGCTCTCCTTCTTCGAGGACGGCCTGTGGCGTAGCGCGCGTCCGCTCGACATCACGAGCTCGCACGGCCTCGCGATGGCCGGCGGTGTCACAGTCGGCGCAGGGCACGCGTACCTCGCGAGTCCGGCGGGCGTGTGGCACGCCTCCGCGGATGCGCCGCTGTTCGATGTCTCGCCCGATGTGCTCGAGGCGCGCCTCGACGAGGGCGAGCGATCGGCGCGCCTGCGCGTTCGCCTCCGCAACGACGATGGCCGCTACAACACCGACGCGGCGCCGCTGCCGCTCGCGCCCGGTGGCGAGGTGCTCTTCGACCCTGGTTACGCGACTACCGCGGGCATCGAGGTCGCGAGCGGGCGCACGTACGCGATCACCGCAGTGCGCCGCATGCGTGATGCCGGGCGCGCGTATGTCGAGGTCGAAGCGGACGGCCCGTGGGGCATCCTCGCGCGGTGGCGCGCGCCTCGACAGCTCACATGGGCGTCCGGCGCGAGCAGCGCGTACCAGGTGCTCCGCGATATCGCGCGCCGCGCGGGCTGCTTCCTCGACCAGGCATCGCCGAGCGCCGAGGCGACCGCGCTACTGCCGGCGTACACCGTGCGCGCGGACGAGCGCGGCGACACGGCACTCGCGTCGCTCCTCGACCGGCTGCCGGACGTGCTGCGCGCGAGCGGCACGCACCTCGCGCTAACCGAGCCGCTCGCGAGCGAGGCCGCGACGTACGCGTACGGGATCGACCACGGCATCGAGTCGTTGCGCATGGTCGAAGAGGTGCCTGACGCGGGCTGGGCGCGCGTGTTC